>JBMLPC010000040.1:0-3146 GCA_049242305.1 Aquiluna sp.
ATGACCCGAGAAGAATTGTTCGAGAAGCGCTGCTGGAAGAAAAGCGAAAGCCAACCGTCGCAGATACTTTGAATCGACCTAAACCGCCGCAGAAGCAATTGGAATTGGGCGAAACCCCACCATTTGATCTGGAATCGACCTAGATCTTACCCATCCACTTAGCAAGCTTCGTCATCAGCGGAGCCATCTTGCGATAATCCTTGGCGCGACTTGGCAGACCGATTGGTAGCTTGTTGGCAACACCAATGGTTCTGTTTTCAGTGAAACGAAGTAGTCCACCCGGACCACTTCTTCTGTTCATTCCGCTCTGCTTCATGCCGCCCATGGGCGCTGCCATGGTGGCCATGGATGCGCGGTAACCCTCATTGATGTTGACTGAGCCGGCCATCAGTTGCGAGGCAACTTCAAGTGCCTGCTTCGGATTGCCAACCACGGAAGCGTTCAATCCGTACTCCGTTGCATTGGCTAGTTCAATTGCTTCATCCAGCGAGTCATAGCCAACCAGAGCAATCACTGGTCCAAATACTTCTTTGTGCAGAATCTCGGCACCGTGCGGAATGTCTGCCAAAACCGTTGGCGCATAGAAGTTTGGACCAATCTCTGGTAGCGCCTTGCCACCAGTTACTAGCCTGGCTCCTTCCGATTGCGCGCGATCTACAAAGCCAGATACTCGCTCCAGCTGGGCTTTGGAGCTAAGCGCTCCCAGGTCAAAGTCAAATTGATTGGATGCTCCAACTTTTAGGCTCTCGACCTTGTCCTTCAGGATTGCCTCAAACTGCTTTAGGGCATGGTTTGGAACATAGAGCCGCTCAATTGAAACGCAGAGCTGTCCTGCATTTCCAAATGCGCTGGCTAGTGCCATTTCTGCTGCCTCAGCCAGGTTTGCTCCGGGCATCACAATCATTGGGTTCTTACCGCCCAGTTCCAGGGAGTAACCAATTAGTCGACTAGCTGCTCGCTGCGCCACCAGGCGACCAGTTGCGGTTGAGCCGGTGAAGGCTAGGTAATCGGCGTTGTCTGTCACAGCGTTTCCAACCTCAGCTGGATCTCCGTGCACGACCTGCCAGACATCGGCTGGAACACCTGCGCGAACAGCCAGGTCGCGCGACATCGTGACAGTCTTAGCAGTTTGGTTGTCAGCCTTTTGCACTACCGAGTTACCAGCCAATAGCGCTGGAATCACATCCATCATGGTGAGAGCTAGTGGATAGTTCCATGGAGTGATGATGCCAACCACTCCAACCGCAGCAGGCTCGGTGTAAGCGGAAATCAAAAGCGGCACTCCGCCTCGAACTTTTTTCCGCTTCAGTAGTTTCGGAGTGACCTTGGCATAGTAGGAGATTGCGGCAAGGGCGCCGGTGACCTCCTCAAAAGCATGCATGCGGGATTTGCCAGTTTCCTTTTGCAAAACATCCATCAGCACTTCTTGGTTGGCAATCAAAACATCAACCAGCTTGTGAGCAATTTTGGAGCGGCCGGCTGGGCCCAGCTTGTTCCATGCCTTCTGAGCTTCTCGGCCTGCTTGGAACTTCAGCGCCACCTCTGTTGCAGAGTGGGCCTCAAGGTCGTGGAGTTTTTGACCAGTTAGTGGATCGACGATGGCAATAGTTTGCATACATTCCTAAATCGGATTTAGACCGAGTTTCTTCCCGCTGAGGCCCCTGGGTTGTTGGCTCAGGTTCCTAGCTATTTCAACAATAGCCCTGGCCGCTGGGTCTTCAGCATCGGCGCTCACGATGGGAACTGAAGAATCGGCGCTACTTCGCAAGGAAGTGCTGATTGGAATCTGGCCAAGCAATGGAACAGGCGCCTGGCTTAGCTCCGAGAGGCGCTTAGCAACTGCCAGCCCGCCACCTTCACCAAACAGATACTCCCGTCCGCTGGCAGATTCGTAATAGCTCATGTTTTCAATCACCCCAACGACGCTTTGGCCAGTCATCAACCCAATGGCTCCGGAGCGCTCAGCGATGGTTGCTGCAGAGGCCTGTGGAGTTGTGATGACGATCGACTGGGCGTTTGGCAGCAGCTGGCCAAGACTGATTGCAACATCGCCAGTTCCGGGAGGGAGATCAACCAGAAGAAAATCCAGGTCTCCCCAGTAAACGTCGGTTAGGAATTGTTCAACGGCTCGGTGCAGCATTGGTCCGCGCCAGGCGACTGGCTTGTTGTCCTGCACAAAAAAACCTATGGAAATAACTTTCACGTCAAAAGCGATTGGCGGCAGCATCAGCTCATCGACTTTGGTGGGGGACTGGTTGATTCCCATCAGGCCTGGGATTGAATATCCAAAGATGTCAGCGTCCAGAAGGCCAACTTTGTTGCCCAGCTGCGCTAGTGCAACGGCTAGGTTCACCGTCAGGGTGGATTTTCCAACTCCGCCTTTTCCACTGCCAATAAAGATCACTCTTGTCAGTGAGTTTTCTTGTGCAAATGGATTGAATCGAATTGGCTTATCACCGCGCAGTTTCTTCTTGAGAGCATCTCTTTCGTCAGCGCTCATCGTCTTCATATTTACTTGGACATTTGCAAACTCTTTTGCCAGCGCTGCTCTCACATCTCGCTCAATCGACTGAGCGGCTGGGCAGCCAATAATGGTTAGTTTGATATCTACTTCCACCGAATCGCCAGATTGAGAAATCTCACCAACCATGTCAAGCTCGGTAATTGGTCTTCTGAGCTCTGGGTCAATCACACCACTCAGAGCTGAAAGCGCTTTGCTCACTTAGCCTTCTTCGGCTTGCCAGACTTGATCTCTTGAATTACCTCGCGCATGGCCTTTTGAATTTCATCGCGGATTTCATCTCTGGTAGCCATTTCCTCAAGCGCGAGACGCAAGGCTGCCACCTCGCGTGCAAGGTATTCAGTATCGGCTAGGTTTTGCTCAGCACGCTGACGATCCTGCTCAAACTTTACGCGGTCCCGATCTGCAGCTCGGTTCTGTGCCAACAGAATTAGCGGAGCTGCATAGGAAGCTTGCATTGAAAGCAGCAGGGTTAGGAGCGTGAAGTTCAAACCGCGGGGGTCGAACTGCACGTCAATCGGTGCCAGGGTGTTCCAGGTAATCCAGATTGCAATAACGATTGTCATTGCAATTAGGAAAAGACCAGTGCCCATCGCTCTGGCGAAGCGCTCAGAAATTCGACCCA
>JBMLPC010000040.1:3156-4515 GCA_049242305.1 Aquiluna sp.
ACCGTCTCGTGATCAAAGTAAGGCATGCGCAAGACGGAGCGCCGGCCCAGCGGGCTTTCCAGTTTGGAATCGTTCTTTGCCATCACTCCTCCTCACTTCGCCAGTCATCTGGTAGCAGGTGGTCCAGTACGTCATCCACAGTCACTGCTCCCAATAAATTTCCATCCTTATTTACAACCGGCAGTGCTACCAGGTCATAGGTGGCTAGGTCTCGGTGTATTTGCTTGATCGGGGCCTCGGCTGGAATCGGTTCTAGCTCAGTATCCATTAGGTTTCCCAGTCTTTCACCGGGTGGATAGCGCAGCAGCTTTTGAAAGTGCACGACTCCAAGATATTGGCCTGCTGGAGTTTCATAAGGCGGCATAGTCACAAACACCTGAGCTGCCAACACTGGTTCAACCGCTGCTCTTCGAACCAGCGCTAGTGCTTGCGCGACCGTTGTTTCGGATGAACAAATAATTGGTTCAGGCGTCATCAAACCACCTGCGGTGTAGGGCTCATACTGCAGTAGCTGCCTAATGTCTTCAGCTTCTTCGACATCCATCATCTCCAGCAGTGCCTCGGTGCGCTCAGCTGGCAAATTCGCCATCAAGTCTGCTGCGTCATCTGGACCCATCAGATCCAAAACTTCAGCAGCTCTCTCATCTTCTAGATCATTGATGATTTCCAGCTGCTCTTCTTCGGGAAGCTCTTCCAGCAGCTCTGCCAGTCTCTCATCGTCAAGCTCTTCCGCAATAGCCAGCATTCGCTCTTCTGGCAGATCCATCACGGCGTTTGCAAGATCAGCGGGCTTTAGGTCTTCCACCGTGCTGAGCAGTTGCTTCGCATCTTCGGAAGTGACATCTTCTTGGTGATCAGCTATGTCATTCCACATTACAAACTCAGTTGGGCCCTTTTTGAAGGGATTACCAGCCTTGGTCTGCTTCCGAATGAAAAGCTCGGTCATGTTCCATTCGCCACGCTTGTTCTGTTCGATAGCAAAGTCTTCAATCTTTCCAAACCGGTTTGGACTGGTTAGCTTTACTTTCCTTCCCAGCATCTCGGCAATGGCTCGAAACTCTTGGCCGTGAGTAGAGAAACGGCGAAGGTCAATCAAGCCGTTGGTGATGACCTGACCGGGGGAGATGGCGGTAACTCTGGCCATGGGCAAGAAGACTCTTCGGCGGCCAGAGATTTCAATGAGCAGGCCCTTAGCTCTGGGGGCGAGTTTTGTGCGGTAGGTCATGACCACGTCCACTACCTTGCCAACTCGGTCGCCGACTGGATCGAATACACCGCAGCCAACAAGGCGCGCTACGAACACTCTTGTTGCGCTCATAGAGATACCCCGCTCTCACGGTGAAAGTCATGCCAAAATCT
>JBMLPC010000041.1:0-5207 GCA_049242305.1 Aquiluna sp.
TCAGCAATGGCGAAGCCGCCAATTAGAAAACTTGCCAAGGAACTTGGTGTTGAACTTTCCAATGTCACCGGCACCGGTCTTCACGGAGAAATTACTCGCGATGATGTGATTGGTGCAGCATCGCAAGCGTCAGTGTTTAAAAACCTCACCACTCCTGCTCAACCAACTGAGCGCGAAGAGCGTATTCCAGTGAAAGGCGTTCGCAAGGCAATTGCGACTGCGATGGTGAAGAGTGCCTTTGCTGCTCCTCACGTCAGCATCTTTGTTGATGTTGATGCAACCAGAACCATGGAGTATGTGAAGCGACTAAAGAACTCGGTCGACTTCGCTGGAATCAAAGTCACACCTCTTTTGATTATGGCGAAGGCAATGATCTGGGCAGTGAGAAGAAACCGAATGGTGAACTCAACCTGGACCGATAGCGAAATTATTATTCATAACTTCGTCAATCTTGGAATTGCAGCAGCAACACCAAGGGGACTGATTGTTCCCAACATCAAAGATGCCGACAAGATGAATCTGCTTGAGCTGGCTCAAGCAATCGAGCAGCTGGCAGCAACCGCTCGTGATGGCAAGACCACCCCGGAGGATATGTCAAACGGAACCATCACCATCACCAACATCGGTGTCTTTGGTGTTGACACCGGAACGCCAATCTTGAATCCAGGCGAAGTTTCAATTGTTGCCTTGGGATCAATCAGAAAGAAGCCTTGGGTGGTTGATGACGAGATTGTCGTTAGGCACGTCACCACCATTGGCGCCACCTTTGACCACCGCGTGGTGGATGGGGACGTGGCATCCAGGTTTGTGCAGGACGTGGCCAGCGTGATTGAAGAGCCAGCCCTGCTGCTTGACTAGTTATTGACAATCATTTTCAATAAGCTATAGACTATTTCTATGCGCTCATGGATCAAATCAATTGGTGCGGCACTGGTAGTTGCCTTCATGGCAGCCGGTCTCTACACCCTTTACATCAACTGGACTAACAGTGGCAATCCGCTCAACCCAACCCCAACCCTCACTCGCGAAGGCGAGATGGGAAAGATCAAGGTTGTGACATCAACCAACGTCTGGGCATCGGTAGTTGAGATTGTTGGTGGTGAATGGGTTGAGGTCACCGCAATCATCAATGATCCAATGCAAGACCCCCACTCCTATGAAGCAAGTGCAAGAGATCAGCTTGCTGTCTCTGAAGCAGATTTAGTGATTGCTAACGGTGGCGGCTATGACGACTTCCTTACGCAACTTGTTGAGGCGAGCGATGGAGAGAGAATTTTCCTGAAGCTTGTAGAAGGCGAGCACATTCACGCTGGTGAAGCTCATTCTGAAGAGGCACACTCAGAAGAAGACCATACCGAAGAACATGGCCATGATCACGAGCACGGTAACGAACATATCTGGTATGAGTTAGAAATGGTTGCCAAGGCAGCTGACATGATCAAAGAGTCAATCATTGAACTACGTCCGGAATCTTCCGCTGCCCTAACTGAGAAGTACGACTTCTTTCTTTCAGAACTTTCAAATCTTGAAATCAGAATCGAGGCAGTCAGAGAGAGACTTCAAGGAACTGGCTTCTTGGCAACCGAGGGGGTAGGAAATCTTCTGCTTGAAGATGCTGGCTTTACCAACCTAACCCCGGAAGCTTTGGCCGATGCAGTTGAAGAGGAGACTGAAGTTCCGGCGGCTGCTTTGAAGCGCGCCCAAGACCTTATTCGCAACGGCTTAGTTGCTGTGTTGGTAGTCAACCAACAAACAGCCGATCCGGTTAGTCAACAACTCGAGAAACTGGCTGTCAGAGAAGGGGTTGTGG
This sequence comes from Aquiluna sp., assembly GCA_049242305.1. Classification (GTDB taxonomy): domain Bacteria; phylum Actinomycetota; class Actinomycetes; order Actinomycetales; family Microbacteriaceae; genus Aquiluna. The sequence goes on from JBMLPC010000041.1 coordinate 1,811, forward strand.
TCTTGAAGTTGAGTGAGCTAATAACCGATCCGAACCAGGATTACCTGGACTGGATGGCAAACATACTGGACCAGATTCAAGAAGCTGTTTATTAGTGTCACTGCTACAAATCCAAAACGCTTCGCTCGCTTTTGGTGAGCGGACGCTTTGGTCTGAGCTGTCACTGAGCATTGAAAGCGGCGAATTCATTGCGCTGATCGGTGCCAACGGCTCCGGCAAATCAATGCTGCTAAAAACCATCATTGGCTCGCAGCCACTCACCGGCGGCAGCATCAATCTGTTTGGGGATAAGCCAGGCAAGCACAACAACCTAATTGGTTATGTCCCCCAGCACCGCGCCAGCGACCAGGGTCTTCCGCTGCTTGTCAAAGACGCAGTTCGGTTTGGTCTGGATGGCAACCGCTTTGGTTTTGCTGGGGAAAAGGATGCTGATGAGAAGGTTGCGGCGGCGCTCGCCGAAGTTGATGCCTCTCATCTTTCTAATAAACGAGTCGGCTCGCTCTCTGGTGGTGAAATGCAGCGGGTGCGGGTGGCGCAGGCCATCATTTCTAAGCCAAAGCTTTTATTGGCCGATGAGCCACTGAGCGCCTTGGACTTGAACCACCAAAAACGAATCAGCGAACTGATTAATGAGCAGCGCAAGCGCCTTGACTCAGCGGTCATCTTTGTCGCACACGATCTAAACCCAATCATTGAATACGTAGACCGAGTTATCTATCTGGCTCAGGGCAAGCACTCGATTGGAACTACCGATGAGGTTATGCGCAGCGATGTTCTTTCAAAGCTCTACGGCACAGAGATTGATGTGGTTAGAAACCAAGGACGAATTGTTGTTCTGGGAGCACACGATCACCAGCATCACGATGAGGAGCACTGGGCATGATCGACTTCTCAGACATCATCAACTTTTCTGATTATGACCAACTGATTCCACTGGTATTCAATTCAATTCTTGCCGGTGCACTGCTTGCAATTATCGGTGGTCTGGTAGGTGTCTTTGTTATGCACAGAGAACTCTCTTTTGCCGTGCATGGAATTTCTGAACTTTCATTTGCAGGAGCCGCAGTATTTCTCCTGATTGGTTTAGACGTTGTCTTCGGTTCAGTCTTTGGTTCGTTTCTTGCAGCACTGATAATTGCGCTGCTTGGCGATAAAGCGAGAGACAGAAATTCAATTGTTGCTGTTTTGATGCCGTTTGGTTTGGGTATTGGAATTCTGGCGCTGGCGCTCTATCCGGGAAGAGCTGCCAACAAGTTCGGACTTCTAACAGGCCAGATTGTTGCGGTTGATGATCCAAAGCTTGGAGCAATGGCAGTGATTGCGTTGGTTGTAATCACAACCCTTCTAATCATCTGGCGACCCTTGAGCTTCGCATCACTTGACCAAGAGGTCGCGGTGGCAAGGGGAGTGAAAACCAGACTGCTCGGCATCGTCTTTATCTTGCTGCTTGGACTAGCAGTAGCTGCAGCTGTTCAGATTGTTGGCGCGCTCTTGGTGCTTGCACTGCTCGTCACCCCAGCCGCAGCGGCGCTCAGGCTCTCCTCATCACAGATTGTTGTTCCCATCCTGAGCGTTAGCTTTGCTCTTGTTTCAATGGTCGGCGGAACTCTTTTGGCACTGGGTGGAACTCTCCCCATTAGCCCCTATGTCACAACCATTTCTTTCCTTATCTATCTGATTGCTAGGGGCATTGCCTGGGTGAGGGCGAGAGCATGACCCAGAAGCGCAACACTTGGCAAAAGACAGCGGTGATTGATCAGCTGAACAAGACCGAAGAGTTTTTATCCGCTCAGCAGCTGCACCAGAAGATTGAAAAGACAGGCAAGAAGCTTGGTCTAACAACCGTCTACCGCGCTCTCACCGAACTAGTTGAGCAGGGGGTTGCCGACAGCCTGCTGGCGGAGGGCGAGGCCAGATACCGAATTTGTCAGCCCGAACACCACCATCACCTGACCTGCCTGAGCTGCGGCAAGGCGGTTGAGTTTGAGCTTTTGGGCTTTGAAGAGCAGATCGAAAAAATGGCCAAAAAACACGGCTTTTCTGGGGTCTCCCATCAGGTCGAACTCACGGGAATCTGCTCCCGCTGCCGGTAACTGGGACTTGCCCCCAGGGCCAGCTTTCACCTAAACTTGGGGGGTTGTCGGGGCCTAGCCCCAAAACAATCCCAAATTTCATGCAGTTGGGTAAACGCGCCCAAGGAGGAAAAATGGCAGCTTACTGCCAGGTGACGCAGACTGGACCGCAGTTCGGTCACAAGGTTTCGCACGCCCAGAACAAGACCAAGCGTCGTTTTGACCCAAACGTTCAGTCCAAGACCTACTTCGTTCCATCACTGGGACGCAAGGTTACCTTGAGCGTTTCTCCACGTGGCATGAAGGTTATTGATTCCCGCGGAATCGATTCCGTGATTGCTGAGCTAGTTGCTCGCGGCGAGAAGATCTAGGAAGAGCAATGGCAAAAGACAAGGACATTCGTCCAATCATCAAGATGAAGTCAACCGCTGGCACCGGTTACACCTACGTAACCAAGAAGAACCGCCGCAACGACCCAGATCGCATCACTTTGAAGAAGTATGACCCAGTAGTGCGCAAGCACGTTGAATTCCGCGAGGAGCGCTAAATGGCAAAGAAAAGCAAGATTGCTCGCAACGAGCAGCGCAAGGTTGTAGTTGAGCGCTACGCAGAAAAGCGTGCACAGCTAAAGAAGACTTTGGTCGACCCAAACGCAACCGCTGAGGCTCGCGAAGAGGCAAGACTGGGACTGCAGAAGCTTCCTCGCAATGCAAGCCCTGTCCGTGTTCGCTCACGCGATCTAGTAGACGGACGCCCTCGAGGTGTTCTCTCCAAGTTCGGAGTTAGCCGTGTTCGCTTCCGCGAGATGGCACACAAGGGAGAACTTCCTGGTGTTACCAAGTCTTCTTGGTAAAAAAGTTTCAAGATAGCCCGCCTACTAAGGCGGGTTTTCTTTTATCCAAATCGGTCAAAACAACCTAAAAGGGACAAAAACCGCGTATTTATGCGGTTTTCTATCCAACACGCCGAGAGATGCCTGCGAGGCCTGTATTTACGGGCTATAAGTTGGCAGTGACATTTATGTCCCTAACAACTCCAGGAGGACCACATGAACAAGAGCGAACTTGTTGCCGCGATTGCAAGCCACACAGGCGAATCGCAAGCTGCTGTGGGCCGCGTGATTGATGGCTTGTTTGACACACTGATGGCAGCCCTAAAGCAGGGCCAGAAGGTAACCATTCCTGGTTACCTCAGCGTTGAAGTTGGTCACCGCAAGGCACGCACCGGTCGTAACCCACAGACTGGCGCCACCATCCAGATTCCTGCATCAAAGACCGTAAAGGTTTCTGCAGGAAGCAAGATGAAGGCTTCAGTTAAGTAGTCTT
>JBMLPC010000042.1:0-4586 GCA_049242305.1 Aquiluna sp.
TCATAGATTCAGGCGACCAGCTCTCAAAACGGCTTCTTTTGGCCTATGTGGTCCTTTTGGCCCTCTCGATGTCTTTGATCCCCTTCACCATTGATCCCTACCTCCCAGCCTTTCCTGCCATTGGCACTTTCTTTGGGGTAACCAATGGCGTGGTCCAGGCCTCCTTCACAGGAGTAACGCTGGGGTTGGCCATTGGGCAGCTGGTGCTGGGTCCGCTCTCTGATGCCTATGGTCGAAGGCCACTGATGATCTTGACCATCGCTGGATATGTGGTTGCTATTGGTCTGGCTTTTCTAGCGCCAAGCATTGAACTGTTTATTGCTGCCAGATTCTTGATGGGATTTTTCTCAGCGGGTGCTGATGTAATTGGAAGAGCAATCATTCGCGATCTCTATCGCGGACAAGCGATGCAGCGACTGCTTGCTAGAACTTATTTGATTCAATCCATCTCACCAATTGCCGGTCCAATTGTTGGCTCACAACTCAGTGAAGCATTTGGCTGGCAGTCAATTCTTTTGGTGTTTGGATTAATCTCATTGGTATTACTGCTTCTATTGAATTTCTTACTGTTTGAAACTTTGCCGGTTGCAAAAAGAAGAGCCAGCACTCCGCTAGGGCTGGCACGCGGCTATTTATATGTGATGCGTGATCGAGTGCTGATTGGTTTGATGCTCTACGCGGCGATGCAGCTGAGCGCATTGTTTTTGTATTTGAATTTCACGCCGTTTGTTTATCAGCAGTCGTTTGGCATTTCGCAGACTGACTATGGCTTTTGGTTAGCACTGAATGGTGCTGCCTCTTACATAGGAGTGCAGGTTGGTTCCTATCTCTCGCGCGTAATCAAGGGACAGTATCTGCTGGCCGCAACTGCTCTGATTGGTGTTGGTGTTGGCATAGGGCTTTATTTGAATGCCGGGGGAGAGTTCTGGATCACTCAGCTGATGTTCTTCATCGAGCTGTTTATCTTTGGCGCTGCCATCACCATCATCCCCACAATTGCGCTCTATAACCACGGCTCAGAGGCGGGGACGGCTTCATCTTTGATGGGTGTCTTCAACTTCACCTTTACGACCGTCCTGTCCTTCTTCTACTTCCTGATCAGCTCCGCTGACACGGCTGATCTTGGGGTGGTTATTGGAACTCTGTTTGGTCTGTCGCTAGTGTCGTTAGTTGTGATTAGTCGCCCCTGGTTGATTCCTGACCTTAGGAAGCCCGATGTCGTTTAGAGCTTGGCAGGAAAAAGACGTTGCTGAGATTGTGAGGCTTTGCAATGCGCATGACTCAGCCATTGACCCGGAATTTGAAGATTCCGCGGAAGAGGAGATTCGCGAAGAACTAACGGGCTTCTTTGATGAGGTTTTCGCCGAGGTTTATGAAGAAGACGGCGTAATCACCGATCTGGTGACCGCTCAGGTTGACCACAAGCGCAAACGAGTAGAAATCGATGTCTTCGGTCTTCCCGCCAAGCACGACTATGCGCGGAGCATGAACCATGCCCTTGGGTGGATAAAGAAAAATCACCCTGATTACGAAGTTAGATCCCACTGCAACGACAAAGATCTAAAGCTCAAAAAAGCCCTCACGGATGCTGGTCTGCATTTGGTTCGAAAATACTGGACCATGCGCAATCACCAACCAGATCGCAAATACCCGAAGCTTCCTGAGAACGTAAAGATACGAAGAGCAGACTTTGAAAACGAAAAGGCCACCTGGCACTTTTTATTGATGGACTCCTTCTCAGACCACTACGGATTTCAGAAGAAAACCTTCCATGACTGGCTGAGTAAGCAAGAAGAAGCGGTGTTGCAGGATGAGAACGGCGTCTTCTTCCTAGAAGAAAACGGTCTGCCAGTGGGCTTTTTGGTCTGCACCAACCACCGCGCTGAAAACCAAGGTGGCTTTATTGACAAGCTCGGCGTCAGAAAGAACTTCCGCGGACGCGGCTATGGTGAAATGCTGCTGAAGTGGGGATGTGCATACTCAGTTGAGCGCGGCTTCAAAGATGTTGCACTCGGGGTTGACACCGGTAATGAAACAGGCGCGGTTGCGCTCTATGAGAAGTCAGGGTTTAGGGCAGCCAACGTTTGGCTAGCTTTTTCTGATTCTGAATAACGGCCTTCCCTGAGATAGGAAAGCTCCCAGTAGTACCAAAATTCCACCAACCGGTTCATACCAGTGCAGCGGTTCACCAAGTAGCAAGATTCCCCAGACAGTTGCAATTACCGGGTTCGTATACGTCACCGTCATTGCAAAGGTGCTGCCAGCCTCGGCAACAATTTGGTGGAACAACCAATAGGCAACCCCGCTACCCAAGACACCGAGCAGCAAGAGAGCCCCAACTGTTTCGATTCTTGGTGCTGCAACAAAAAGTGGTCCAGTGAAAACATAGAAAGGTAAAAGCGTGAGTGCACTGGTGAGAACCTGCACCGTGGCAGCTGACGTTGCTGGTAGTTCCATTGGGGTAATGAACTTACGTATGTAAGGACCACCCAGACCGTAGGAAATGCTGGCCAAAATCAAAGCTGCAATTGCTAGTGGATCATTTTCACCAAAGCCCTGCCAAACCCCCAGCGTGATGCCAACCCCGACAATTCCAATCAGCAGACCAATGACTGCAGTGGATGACTGCCGTTGGGCTCTGAATAAAGTCAGAATCGAAAGAAGGGTAAATAACGGGGTAGTGGCATTGATGATTGCCGCCAGAATGCTGGTGGTACTTTGCTGAGCAAAAGCGTAAAGAGAAAAAGGCAGTGCCGACATCAGGAATCCTGCAAGCCAAAGGTGCAGCCACTGCTTTAGCTGCTTGGGGAATCTGACCTTGAGAAAAGCCATGATGATTGCCATTGCTGCCGCACCCAGAGCGGTTCTCCAGAAGGCAACGCCTAGCGCGGTGGTCAGCTCAAGCGAAAGCTCGATGAATAAAAAGCTGGAGCCCCATATCAGGGCTAGGGGGATGAACTTAACTATCCAGCTCGGCACAGACCAAACCTAGTCGGTCTGAATTTCGGAGCGGTCTTGGGACCAGCGAGTGTGGAAGGTACCTGATTGATCCACTCTCTTGTAGGTGTGTGCTCCAAAGAAGTCGCGCTGTCCCTGAACTAGTGCTGCCGGTAGCCGCTCTGCTCGAAGTCCGTCGTAGTAGCTCAGTGACGATGAGAAAGCAGGGGCAGGAATTCCGCTCAGTGCAGCCATCGCTACCACCTCGCGCCAGGCAGCCAGTGATGAATCGATTGCCTTCAGGAAGTACTCGTCAAATAGCAGTGAAAGTAGGTTTGGGTTATTGCGATAAGCATCGGTGATGCGGTTTAGGAACTGTGCGCGAATGATGCAACCCCCGCGCCAGATTCTCGCAACTTCACCCAGGTTGATTTCCCAACCAAACTCCTTGGCTCCTGCCCTGATTGCATCAAAGCCCTGCGCATAGGCAATGATCTTTGATGCGTAGAGCGCCTTGCGAACTGATTCGATGAAAGCTGCCTTGTCGGTGACGTTCCAAGTTTGATTGTTAGCAGGAAGTGCTGGTTTTCCTTTTCGCTGCTCGGTTTGTGAGGAAAGCGATCTTGCAAAAACTGCTTCAGCAATTCCAGAAACTGGCACACCCAGGTTTAGTGAAGTTTGAACTGTCCAAACACCGGTTCCCTTGCTACCCGCCGCATCAACCACGATGTCAACAAAGGGTTTGCCGGTTTTGGCATCTGTTTGCTTTAGAACCTCAGCGGTGATTTCGATGAGGTAGCTTTCCAGCTCACCTTTGTTCCACTCAGTAAAGATGTCTGCAATTTCATTTGGTGAAAAGCCACCACTTTGTCTTAGCAGGTCGTAGCTTTCAGCAATCAGCTGCATGTCGGCATATTCAATGCCGTTGTGAATCATTTTGACAAAGTGTCCTGCGCCATCAGATCCAATGTGAGTAACACATGGTTCGCCCTCGGCAATGGCGGCAATCGATTCAAGAATTGGTCCCAGGGTTTTGTAGGCCTCTTTAGTTCCACCGGGCATGATGGACGGACCCTTCAGGGCCCCTTCTTCACCACCAGAGATACCTGCACCAACAAAGTGGATGCCCTTGGCTGATACTTCTTTTTCGCGACGAATTGTGTCGGTGTAGAGAGCATTTCCACCATCCACGATGATGTCGCCTGCTTCAAATCTTTCGGAGAGCTGCTGAATAACAGCGTCAGTGCCAGCACCGGCTTGAACCATGATGATGGCGGTTCTGGGTTTACTTAGGTTTTCCACAAAGTCATCAATTGTCTCGCTGGCTAGAAAGTTTGCCTCTGGGTGTTCACTAGTTAGCAGCTGAGTCTTATCAAATGAGCGGTTATAAATAGCAACTCGATTACCTGCCCTGGAGGCTAGGTTGCGGGCAAGATTGGATCCCATGACGGCCAGACCGACTACGCCAATATTTGCTTTTTCGGACATTTCAATCCTTGAGGGTTAGCTGAGCGCTCGTCATCGGGCGGAATTAGCTCTAGGTTAGCCGAAAAATCCCACTAAGCAGGCCCTAAATAATGGCGATAGCCTTGAAGCATGGCCCGCAGTGTTTATGTCGCATCAGTAGAGGGCCACACCGCAAAATCAGT
>JBMLPC010000043.1:0-16145 GCA_049242305.1 Aquiluna sp.
CTAAAACCGAGCCTGATGGCCTCGTGGTCGTCAACGATGGCAACTCGGATCCCCATGACTATAGGTTAGCCAGCTGCAGCGACAGGATGGTTTCGAAATGGTGGGTCTGAGGGAATAGGTCCATCGCAGTTAGGTCAACTAGCCGGTAGCCAAGGCCCGTCAGCTCAAACAGGTCCCTCGCCGCAGCCACTGGATCGCAGGCAACATAAACAATGTTCTTGGTCCCTAGCCGAGCAAGTTGCACCAGAACCTTGCTATTCGCACCCGAGCGAGGTGGGTCAAGCACGACGGTATCGAGCTTTTGTTCTCTTCTTCTTAGGTAAAGCAATACATCGGAGTTCTCGAAGGAAAGATTTTTCAAATCTCTTGAACTTCTTTTGCCGTCTTTAACTGCCTGCTTGCTTAGCTCAACCGAGGTAACGGGAAGGCCCGAACTGCTTTGTGCAATGGATGCACCAAACAACCCTGCTCCTCCATACAGATCAGTCACCTCAACTGCAGAGAAGTTAGAAAGCTTCTTCAGGACATCACTCACCAATGCTGCTGGAGCCGAGCGATGAGCCTGCCAGAAGGTTTCTGGTGATAACTCAAACAGGCGATTTCCAACTACCTGCGATAGAAACGGAGTCTGGTCGGAGGGTGTGTAGTTTCCAAAACTGTCGATTGCAAACGAGACTCGTTGGTCTTTGAAGTTACCCGGGTTGGCGAGGGCTAATTCTTCGAGTTTTTCATCCGCTAGAGGTAACGATTGAACCCTAACTAGGTCCTCACTGCGAACTTTCTTTACGCAGGCTTTGCCTGTCTTGTCGTAGTGAATTTGAATTCTGGTCCGATAGTGCAGCCCATCGGACTCGTCAATTGCCTCAACTTGAACATTGCTTTCAATCTTCGCAAAACGAGCAAACGCCTCTTGCAGAACCTGTGTTTTGAGTTGTCTTTGGAAAACAAGATCTATGTGCCCAAACTCAGCACCACCTGCGCCAAGCTCGCTTTCAGGCCAAATGTGCTCTTGTCTATGTGGACTGGCTTCAAGAACCTGCGTCACAACGGCTCGACGAAAGCTCGATTTCTCGTCTAGAACTTCAGCTAAGACCGTCTCGCCTGGCAAAGCTCCTTCAACGAAAACCACTTTGCCCTCAGGCCTTGCCACGAAGACTCCGCCGTGGGCAACTTTCTCTATTTTTAGCTCGAGCTGCATTCGCCTAGTGTTTCACAGCTAACCTAGTTTGGTGACCAAATTGCTACTTGCCTCAACCTCACCGGCTCGTAAGAAACTGTTAACTGAAGCTGGCATTGCCTTTGAGACTATGTCCCCAGGAGTCGACGAAGAGGCGCTGGTGGAGCAGTTAGCTCCTCAATCAGCTGAGGAACTGACACTGCTGCTTGCCAGGGCGAAGGCCGAGGCAGTTCTGAGCAAAACTGATCTTCCACTAATTCTGGGCTGTGACAGTGCCCTTGAATTTGATGGGGAAATATATGGAAAACCTTTGCTGGCAGAAGTTGCCGAAGAGCGCTGGCGATTGATGCGGGGTCGTTCTGGCAACCTGCTATCGGGGCACCATCTCATTGACTCAGCTGGTCGCAGCGCAAGTATCTGCACTAGCACCAAGGTTCACTTCGCCAACCTCAGCGATAGCGAAATCGAGAAGTATGTGGCAACGGGAGAGCCATTGAATGTGGCCGGTGCCTTCACCATCGACTCCATCGGTGGCAGCTACGTGGAGCGGATTGAGGGTGACTACCACACGGTAGTTGGTCTGTCGCTGGTTGCACTCAGGAAGCTGATGGCAGAACTCGGCCATAACTACCAGGACTTCTGGCGTTAAACTCAACAAAATCGCTGTTTTTTTGTCGATTACTCATAAATTTCAGCTGAAATAGCCCAATAAGCTATCGGATTATGGCTGAGCGAAGAATCACCAAGCTACTGATTGCAAACCGTGGCGAAATTGCCATCCGAATAATCAGAGCAGCCCAAGACAGCGGTATTCAAACCGTGGCCGTCTATGCCAATTCCGATCGTGATGCTCAGCATGTCAAGCTAGCGGATGAGGCCTACTCGCTCGGCGGAGAAACAGCCGCAGAAACCTATCTGGTAATCGACAAGCTAATTTCAGTGGCTCGTCGCTCCGGCGCCAACGCCGTTCATCCAGGCTATGGATTTCTTTCAGAAAATGCAGATTTCGCCAGAGCGGTAATTGCTGCTGGTTTGATTTGGGTTGGTCCGCCAGCCGAGGCAATCGAAAGATTAGGTGACAAGGTTTCCGCTCGTAAGGTTGCGCAGAAGGTTGGCGCACCATTAGCGCCGGGAACTGCTAATCCGGTTGCTGATGTTGCAGACGTTGAGAAGTTTGTTGAAGATTTTGGACTGCCGGTTGCCATCAAGGCTGCTTATGGTGGAGGCGGTCGCGGCATCAAAGTGGTGCGCGAAAAATCTGAAATAAAAGAACTCTTTGAGTCTGCTACACGTGAGGCAATAGCCGCATTTGGTAGAGGCGAGTGCTTCTTGGAAAAGTACCTAGAAAAACCACGTCACGTTGAGACTCAGTGCCTGGCTGACCAGTATGGAAATGTCGTGGTGGTTTCTACCCGCGATTGCTCTTTGCAGCGCAGACACCAAAAGCTAGTTGAAGAAGCGCCAGCTCCATTTTTAAGTAAGGAACAAGAAAAACAGCTTTACGAAGCCTCCAAAAAGATCCTGCAGGAAGTTGGATACGTAGGAGCTGGCACCTGCGAATTCTTGGTTGCGAGAGACGGCACCATTTCATTCCTTGAGGTAAATACCAGACTGCAGGTTGAACACCCGGTTTCTGAAGAGGTAACAGGGATTGACTTGGTTCGCGAGCAATTCCGAATTGCTGAGGGCGGAAAGCTCGATTATCCGGACCCAGTTATTTCTGGTCACTCCATTGAGTTCCGAATCAATGGCGAGGATCCTGGCAGGAATTTCTTGCCCTCCCCTGGGCCAATTCACCTTTTTCTCGCACCCGCTGGACCTGGCATTCGAGTCGACTCAGGAGTGGTATCAGGTGATGTCATTTCAGGCAATTTCGACTCGATGATGGCCAAGCTAATTGTCACCGGCGAAAACAGACAGCAGGCATTGCAGCGAGCTAGAAGAGCTTTGGCGGAAATGCAAGTTCACGGTCTTCCAACGGTTCTACCCTTCCACCGACTTATTTGTTCGGAACCTGCATTTGTGGCAGAAGATGGAAAGTTTGATGTTCACACGCGCTGGATCGAGACCGAATGGAACAATCCATTGACAGCCTGGACCGGCCAGCAAGAAGATTTGCCAGTTTCACCGGCCATGAGAGAAGTCGTGCTCGAAGTCGAAGGAAAGCGCATCAGCGTTTCTGTCCCACGATATTTGATAACAGGCGAGGCGGAACGACTGCCGAGCCTGCACCGAAGAAAGCGCGGCGGACAATCAGCAAGTCACACCGGTGCTAAAGGAAATTCTCTACTGGCCCCGATGCAGGCCACTGTCGTGAAGTTGGCCGTTAGCGAAGGGGTGGCTGTGCAGGAAGGTGAGCTAGTCGTTGTGTTGGAGGCTATGAAGATGGAGCAGCCGCTAACCGCTCACCGAGCAGGAGTTGTCAAGAACATTGGTGTCGAGGTTGGAGCCACCATCTCCGCGGGCACCAGAATCCTAGACATCCTTGATTAGTCGATAATCGGGTGCAAATTAGTCGCAGCCTCTGCAATCGAAGCCGAGAGGGCTGGATAAACGGTATAGGTCTTGGCTAGTTGATCCACCGTAAGCCTGTTTTCAATTGCCACCGCAATTGGGTAAATGAGGTCTGATGCCTTTGGTGCAACGACAACACCACCAATGACCGTGCCTGACCCTCGTGATGCGAAGAGCTTGATAAAGCCCTCATTCAGAGCCTGCATCTTTGCTCTGGGGTTGCTCTCGAGCATTACCTGCTCCACTTCCCCTCGCACCAGGCCATCATTTATGTCTTGCTGTGACCACCCAACCTGAGCAATCTCCGGGGAGGTGAAAACGTTGGAGGCTACATTTCGAAGGCGCGTGGGTGAAGCGACGTCGCCGAGCGTGTGGTAAACGGCAGTTCTACCCATCATGGTTGAAACGGAAGCTAGTGGAATTGAGGTTGCGCAATCCCCCACTGCATAAACGTTGGCCCTTGAAGTCCTGGCCACTTTATTTGCAACAATTCGTCCATCTTGAGCCAGCTGAATTCCGGCTTCTTCTAAACCAAGGCCAGCAGTATTAGGGGTTGCACCAACCGCCATCAGACAGTGTGAGCCGCGAACAACAGCTCCATTAGAGAGAACTACCTCAACACCATTGCCCGTGTTTTTCACAGACTTGGCACGAACGCCTTTGAGAAGATTCATGCCCGATCGAACAAATACCTGCTCTAGCAAAGCAGCAGCATCTTCATCGTTTCCAGGCAGTACCTTGTCTCGAGACGAAACTAGCGTGACCTTAGAACCCAACTGCAAATAGGCGGATGCAAACTCAGCGCCCGTGACACCGGATCCAACAACAACTAGGTGTTCGGGAAGTGCACCTAATGAGTAGAGCTGTTTCCAATTAAGAATTCTTTCGCCATCTGTCTTAGCATCAGGCAACTCCCGCGGCGAAGCACCCACGGCAATGATGATTGTTTTTGCTTCAATACTGGTTTCATTGCCATCAGCCCTGTAGACCACATGGTGATTACCGTCAAGTCGAGCCGTGGCCTGAATAACTTCTACGCTATCGCGCTTTAGGTTTTCCAACATTTGGTCAGATTGACTTTTTGCCAATTGCAGAAGTCTTTTATTCATGGCGGCAAGATCAACACTGACTTTAGGGTCTACCGCTGCGCCGTCATGGGTAAAGCTAATTCCGAGAGTTCTCGCGGATTGAATTTGCTGAGCAGCTTCGGCTGTTGCAATCAGAGTTTTTGATGGAACAACATCTGTGAGGACCGCGTTTCCGCCGATTCCACTTTGCTCAATAAGCACGACATCGGCACCAAGCTGGCGAGCCGTCCTGGCAGCCTCATATCCGCCAGGCCCTCCGCCAATAATGACTATTCGTCCTGGTTTTGCGTTAGAGACCACCTGACAATCTTTCCCTAATTTGAGGAATTTGGTTTGGAACTAGACTTGAAACTTATGGTCCACCCTCTATATGAAGAAGGCGTCAACCCCTTCGAATTCGCTGAAAAAGCTGCCCAGACAATCGCTGCAAAGTCCGGGGTCCAAAAGCACGACATTGCCCTGACCCTCGGTTCTGGCTGGTCCAAAGCGGCAGATCTGATTGGTGAGACGGTCAGCGAAATTCCAGCCAATGAGATTCCAGGCTTTTCAAAACCCGCAGTGGTTGGCCACGTCGGCACCATCCGTTCGATCAAGCTACCCAGCGGCAAATACGCTCTTGTGATTGGAGCTCGAACTCACTTTTATGAAAACCACGGCGTTCGTGCCGTTGTCCACTCGGTAAGAACAGCAGCCAAGACTGGCGCAAAAATCATGGTTCTAACCAACGGAGCTGGTGGAATTAGGCCTCAATGGGCCGGTGGAGCGGCAGTTCTTATTTCCGATCACATCAACCTCACCGCTTCCTCTCCACTGGAAGGAGCAAACTTTGTTGACCTCACAGATCTTTATTCCAAGCGACTGCGCGAGATTGCTCGACAAGTAGATTCCTCATTAGATGAAGGCGTGTATGTGCAGTTCCGGGGACCACACTACGAAACTCCAGCCGAAGTACAAATGGCAAAGATTATGGGTGGACACATTGTAGGAATGTCCACCGCACTCGAGGCCATCGCAGCCAGGGAGAGCGGAATGGAAGTAATGGGGATGTCGCTCATCACCAATCTGGCCGCAGGTATCCAGACAACGCCGCTAAGCCATGAGGAAGTAATTGCAGCTGGAAAGGCAGCAGAAGCCAGAATTTCAAAACTTCTAGCAGAAATTGTCTCAAGGTTCTAAATGTCACTGCTTGAGCTGGCAAAAGCTTGGGTAGCCCAAGACCCAGATCCAAAGACGCAATCAGAACTTCAGGTCTTGATTGATCAAGCCAACCTAGACCAAATCGGCGAGCGATTTGCTCAGCTGCTGCAGTTTGGAACAGCTGGTCTGCGCGGCGAGCTTGGGGCAGGGCCAAACCGAATGAATCGGATTGTTGTTTCATATGCGGCTTTGGCACTAGCCAAGTTCTTAGTTCAAAACAAAAACACCTATAGCGATCACGCTGGTCAACTGAGCGTCGTGATTGGTTACGACGGCCGAGAAAACTCCGATGTTTTTGCTCAAGATAGTGCTGAGATTCTCCAGGCCAACGGTTGTCAAGCTCTACTCTTTGATCGAGCAGTGCCAACACCGGTTGCTGCCTTCACAGGAAAACGAAAAGGTGCTTCCGCGACAATCGTTGTAACAGCCAGTCACAATCCACCAAGAGATAACGGCTACAAGGTTTACCTCGGTGGTCCGAACGGTTCCTCGCAACTGATTTCCCCGCAGGATAAGGAAATTGCAAACCTGATTGAAGACATCTCGAAGACAGAGACGTTCTCCTCAATCGCGCATTCGACTGGCTATCAAAAGTTAGACCACGCAGATGTCAATTTATATATTGAAAGAGCTGCATCGCTAGTAAAAAGAGATAACCCCAACCGGCAAGGTCTATACATCACCCACACCTCCCTGCACGGAGTCGGCTGGTCGGTCGTTAGTGAACTATTCAGCAAGTTAGGTTTTCGGGTTTCCCCGGTCCTTGAGCAAATGCAGCCAGACGCCAATTTCCCAACCGTTTCATTTCCCAACCCCGAAGAGGCGGGGGCTATGGACTTGTCATATGCCTCAGCCACCAAGGCAGGAAGCGATTTGATTCTTGCCAATGACCCAGATGCAGATCGCTTGGCAGTGGCCGTTACCTCGGCAAGCGGCTGGCGAATGCTCACCGGCGATCAGGTTGGTCTCATCCTGGCCGATTACGTTGGTTTGAACAGCAAAAATGGAACTCTTGCTAATTCGATCGTCTCTGCAAGTCTTAGCAATGTTGCCAAAAGCTTTGGTTTGAATTACGAGCAAACCTTGACTGGCTTCAAGTGGATCTCAAAAGTTCCAAATCTTGTATACGGCTACGAAGAAGCACTGGGTTATTGCGTTGATCCTTCCCAGACGCCGGATAAGGACGGTATAACCGCAGCTCTTTTAATTGCAGAAATAGCTGCAGATCTTAAAGCAAATGGGATTTCACTTTCCGAACACCTTACGATTTTGAACGAGAAATACGGGCAAATTTCGACCGGTCAGGTCTCAATCCGCGTCAGTGATCTGAGCGTAATCGGAAAAATTATGAAGCATGTGAGGACTGCTCCCCCTACGGAGTTTGATGGATTGCTTTCTGTCACCGATTTATCACAAAGCGAGTCACTGAAAACGGACGCAGTAATTGTTCAAAATAGTTCTGCGCGCATGATCTTTAGACCAAGCGGAACTGAGCCAAAACTAAAGTGCTATTTACAATTCAACGGCGATGAGCAAGGACTTGCGCGTCTAAAAGAGTTTGCCGCTAGTTACCTTGCCGCTGCTCAATAAACTTCAAAATACTGGGCGGAACCGGTAGTCCAGCTGACTCTTGGTCTGCGGGAATTGGATTACCCGCAATTGTTTTTAGCGGAATAATTCCAGCCCAATAACCCTTATTCATGTCCTCTTCGGGATCATCAACTTCATTTTTTGAAATCTTCACTGAAGTCTCGTCTAATTCGACCGAGATGATGATTGTTGCCGCCAGCTCTTTCTTGGTGGTTGGACGTGCTTCCGGGTTTCTCCCAGGTATTAGACCATCGCTCAGCGCATCTAGCGCGGCAAGTTTTTCTTCATCGGCAACCAGCTTTGCTTTGCCAAAAATAACAGCTGCTCGGTAGTGCATGCCGGAGTTGAAAGTACTGCGGGCAACCTTCAAGGCATTTAGCTCAGTGATACTGATGCAAACGTTTGAATTCTCGGCCAGAAGGCGCATTAATCTTGAGCCGGTCGAACCATGCAGATACAAAGTGTTTCCGCTTCTGCCGTAAGTCATGGGGATTACTAAGGGTTGCCCATTTTCCACTACCCCAACGTGGGCCACCAGGTTGTCATCCAAAATCGAGTAGAGATCTGATTGTTCAGTGGAGGCCTTGTGGGAAATCCTTCGCAAGGTTGTGCGTTCTGTGCTGCCTGGTTTCATCCCTCGATGCTAGCCCAGAGCATGAATTAGTGCTGTCTTGAGCTCCGCCAGGTCAAGCGCACTTCTGAGCGCCACCACCTCACTTACCCTCCCAGTCAGCTCAGCTGCGACATCCTTGGTCGCCAGAATTAGCTGGCAGGGCGGTTGACTGGAAAGTTGAGGAAGGGCAACCGCATGAACTTCGGCCTCAATGCCGAACTCGCCAAGAACCTTTTCTGTGTTTATCGACAAAATGACACTGGTTCCAACCCCGGATCCAAACAAGATATAAATTCGCATGC
The DNA here is from genome assembly GCA_049242305.1 of Aquiluna sp. Classification (GTDB taxonomy): domain Bacteria; phylum Actinomycetota; class Actinomycetes; order Actinomycetales; family Microbacteriaceae; genus Aquiluna. The sequence goes on from JBMLPC010000043.1 coordinate 8,482, forward strand.
TTTAGTGAAGCACAAAATGATGGCGAGTGGATTAACTATTGTGAGGCTCGAGCAAAGCCAATTTCAATCATGTCCATCAGCTCTTCACGCTCCGGCAACCCTTGGAAAGCACTGGCTGCAGCATTTAATTGGAATTGCTCTAGATCAGCGAGCGTGTAACCGAAAGTATCAACCAAAATCTCTAGTTCTTTAGTAAGCGAAGTTCCACTCATGAGCCTATTGTCGGTGTTCACTGTCACCTTAAAACCTAGGTCGTAGAGGATGTCGATTGGATTGTCCTCCATCGTTTCGCCCATCATTGCGAATGCTCCTGTTTGCAGATTGGAAGAAGGCGATAACTCCAAAGCAATTTCACGATCGTGCACCCATTGGGCAACTGGCCCGAGCACCACGAGATCGGTGTCTCCTTCGGTTCTAGAGAACATAATGTCTTCAATCAGGCGAGTGCCGTGACCAAGTCGAAGAGCTCTGCCGTTCACGATTGCATCCTTGATCGAATCAATTCCATCTGCTTCCCCGGCATGCACAGTAATCGGGAAGAGCTCCGATGCAAGATAGTCAAAGGCGACCTTGTGACGAGATGGCAGAAAACCCTTTTCTGGTCCTGCAATATCAAATCCAACTACTCCACTGTTTCGGTGACGGACTGCTAGTTCTGCAATCTCTAAACTTCTGTCTGCGTGGCGCATTGCTGTAATGAGCTGACCGGTGCGAATGAACCCACCACGATTTGAGACTTCCTCCATACCGCGCTCAAGGCCGTCTTGGACTGCCTCAACCGTCTGGTCCAAGGTCAAACCACCAGCTAGGTGCTGCTCGGGAGCCCAACGCAACTCCGCGTAGATGACTCCCTCCATTGCCAAATCCAAAACGCTCTCATAGGCAACGCGCTCTAAACCTTCGTAGTTCTGCATGACCGCAACGGTGTGCTCAAAAGTCTCTAGATACTTAACCAGCGAACCTGAATTGCACTGCTCTGAAAACCAAATCGCTAGATCTGCAGCATTGTCTTTGGGTAATTTATGGCCAATTGAGCTGGCTAATTCAACGATGGTTTGTGGTCGCAAGCCCCCGTCTAGATGATCGTGAAGGGAGATTTTTGGTAGCGACTGAATGTCCACAAGATTCCTAACTAACCTTGCTCAGAACAAATTTTCTCTCAGCAGGCCTATTTTCAGAGTACTCCACCGAATCAATCAGTGCCGCCTGGGCTCTTTCAAACTTTTCAGGAGTATCGGTAAACAAAGTCATAAGCGGCTGGCCCTTTTCAACCCTGTCGCCCAATTGAGCGTGCAGTTCAACACCAGCTCCAAACTGAACGACATCTTCCTTGCGCTCGCGACCAGCCCCTAGACGCCATGAGGCGATTCCGACCGATAAAGCGTCCAGCTTGCTCAGATAGCCGCTGCTCTCGGCAAACACAGTATGCGAGTGCTTTGCTTTAGGCAGTTCTGCGGCAGGGTCTCCTCCTTGGGCTGAAATCATCTGACGCCACTTGTCCATGGCTTTGCCATTCTTCAAATTCTCTAATGGATCAACTCCATCAAGACCGCTGTGAGCAAGCATCTCTTTGGCAAGCTCGACGGTTATGGCTACCACGTCAGCTGGTCCACCTCCCGCCAAAACTTCAATTGATTCCTCAACCTCGAGTGAGTTTCCGACTTTTCGTCCAAGTGGTGTTGACATATCTGTAAGTAAGGCGGAGGTCTTTACTCCAGCATCATTACCAATTTGAACAAGGACCTGAGCAAGTTCTGTTGCGCGCTCTAGGGTCTTCATGAAAGCTCCGCTACCAACCTTCACATCCAATACCAGTGAAGAAGTTCCCTCGGCAATCTTTTTGCTCATTATTGAAGACGCAATCAGCGGAATCGCTTCCACTGTGCCGGTGACATCGCGCAGGGCATATAGCTTTCTATCGGCGGGTGCTAGACCGCTACCGGCCGCACAAATCACCGCTCCTACTTCCTGCAGCTGCTTGTACATTTCTTCGTTTGATAAGGCGGCTCGCCATCCCGGAATCGCTTCGAGCTTGTCTAGAGTTCCGCCAGTGTGCCCCAATCCCCTACCGCTCAATTGCGGCACAGCAATTCCATAAGATGCAACTAGAGGCGCAAGCGGCAGCGTGATCTTGTCGCCAACCCCACCCGTGGAGTGCTTGTCGGTGGTCTTAGCGCCCAACTTTGAGAAATCCAGTCGCTCGCCAGATGCAATCATTGCCATCGTCAAATCGAGTATTTCTCTTCGATCCATACCGTTTAGCAGTATCGCCATGGCCATGGCTGACATCTGCTCATCGGCAACACTGCCGCTGGTGTAGGAGGAGATCAGCCAATTAATTTCTTCGGTGGAAAGCTGACCCTTTTCACGCTTCTTAATGATGAGCTCAACCGCAGAAAAGCTCACTGCAGATCCTTTGGTCCAAACGCATCTGGTAATACCTCATTGATTGTTTTGATCCCGCTAATTGTTTGCAGCAGCATTCCATCTGCTGAGTGCTCAAACAAAAGTTGGCGGCACCGGCCGCAAGGCATTAGCGCTTCGCCTTTGCCATCGACACAGGCAAAGGCGACTAGCTTGCCACCGCCGGTTCGAAACAGTTCGCTAACCAGCGAGCACTCAGCACACAATCCAAGCCCATAAGAGGCGTTCTCAACATTGCAGCCTGAAATGATCCGGCCGTCGTCCGTAAGTGCAGCCGCTCCAACTGGGAAATTTGAGTAGGGAGCGTAAGCCTTCTGCATCGCTGCAGTGGCAACAGCCGTCAGTTGTTTCCAGTCAATTTCCATTGCTAGCCCTTGGTGTAAGGAATTGCCAGAGCCTTGGGTGGCCTGGACTGACCCACAAATCCAACCACCGCGATGATTGTCACGATGTAGGGAACCATCGTGATGAAGTCAGTTGGAATACCGGGGCTCACCTGGTTCGCCCAGACTCGCAAAATAATTGAGAAGCCAAAGAGCAGCGCTGCGAGCGCTGCCGAGATTGGGTGCCAGCGACCAAGAATCACAACCGCAAGCGCGATGAATCCAAAACCACCTGACATCTCGCGACCAAACGCACCGGCATTGCCGATTGTCAAAGCCGCGCCGCCTAGGCCGGCTAACATTCCACCGAGGGTGACCCACCAAAAACGAGTGCGTCCAACATTGATTCCAACCGTGTCGGCAGCAAGTGGGTGCTCGCCTACTGCGCGTGCACGCAGACCCAGCTTGGTCTTGAACAACACGAAGTAAAGAGTTGGAACGATGATCAAAGCTAGGAAAACAGTTAGACGGTTTTCAAAAAATACTGGACCAATAATTGGGATGTCACTCAAGAATGGAATGCGAATGATGTCCATGGTGCCAGGGAAGTTTACGTTTTCGCCATCCTCAGTCAGCCACTGCTGATAAAGGAAATTGGTAATACCAATCATCAATACGTTTAGAACCACGCCGACAATGATCTGCTGGGCCAGGTACTTGATTGCGAAAACAGCAAGCACCATTGAAACCAGTGCCGCACCAATCATGGCTGAAAACAGACCGAAGAAGAAGTTATCCGTGATTGAGGAAACTACTGCAGCCATAAATGCGCCTGTTAGCAGCTGCGCCTCAATAGCAATGTTGGTCACACCTACTCGCTCACACATGATTCCGCCCATTGCACCAAGCATGATTGGAACTGCCAATACCAGGGCAGTTCCAGCAATAAATGCAATTGGCACCGCGTTGCCAGCAGCTAACCATCCGAGCAAAGAAGTAACGCCGATGAGACCATAAATGGCCGTAATCCACAGTGGCGTCTTTTTGTTCTTCAGGGAGAAGGAAAGTGACAGACCGGCAATGGCCAGCATTAGAACGCCAGAAACGATTCCTAGTAGAGATGAGTCAACTGGAATTGCTGGTAACTGAATCGCATCGGTACGGCGTGAGATTTCAAATGCCACATCACCTTCACGACCAAGTAGGCCGAAGAAAAGCAAAACAATCGCGCCAACCGAGCCCATAACGGCTGGCGACTTAAAGCCAATCCGTTCTTCTTTGGCTAACTGAGTGATGGTCATTTGGCACCTCCTCTGCGAAGTAGTCGATCTCGAATTGCACCGAGTGCATTAGAGGTTTGCGGCGGGGGCAATCTAAAGATTGCTCGAATCAAGGGAGGGGCTGCAATAAACAAAACAATCGCTCCCTGCACAATTCCAAGTACCTCTGGGGAAACTCCTAGAACCTGCATAGAGGGTGAGCCGGCCTTGAAAGCACCGAACAACAAACCAGCTAGCAAAATGCCCGGTGCATTTGATCCGCCCAGCAGTGCAACGGTTATTGCATCAAAACCAATGTTTGCGTGAGCGGAAGGAGTAACACCAATAGGAACACCGAGTGCCTGGTTGGCGGCTGCGAGTCCAACAAAGGCGGCAGACAATCCCATTGCCAAGATGTAAGTTCGCTCGACACTGATACCCGCAGTTCTTGCGGCATCCGGGTTGTAGCCAACCATGCGCAGTCTGAAACCTATGGTCGATCTCTCCATCAGCCACCAATAAACGATAACTGCAATCAGTGCGATCAAGATTCCATAGTGAAGCGCATACGCATCCCCCAGCAATCTTGGCAGCAGTGCAGTCTCGACTGCTGGATCAGCCTTTGGATTACCAGTCGCTCTAACTTCACCCAACAAATTCGGATCGCGCAGCAAGAACGTAAAGAAGTAAAGCATTATGTAGTTGAACATGATGGTGAGAATCACCTCATGTGCACCAGTTCTAGCTTTTAGAAAACCAACCAACGCTCCCAGCAAAGTGGAACCAATCACTGCAGCAATAATCGCGACCAAAACGTGAATCAAGAATGGCAACTCAAGTCGAGTGGCAACGAAGGTTGCAAAAATCATGCCGGTAATCAGCTGGCCAGTTCCACCGATGTTGAAAAGGCCAACTCGGAATGTAAGTCCCAGTCCAAGTCCTGCCAGTATTAGCGGCGCTCCAAGTCGCAGCGATTCAGTCATTGGGCGAATTGCCTTTTCGAAGGTGTCTGCTTCGCTATTGAACACTGCACCGCGGAAAAGTGCACCATAGCCATCGTTGACCACCGCTATTGCAGCTCCAAGAGCGTCACCTGGTCTTGAAAGTATGTAACCGAGTGATTCAATGAATTCTCGGTTGGAGGCAATCATGAATGCTGCACCAACCAAGAAGCCCAGGATGATTGAAAGAACGGTGCGCGTAAAGCTGCCAGAGAGAATTTCTTTTGTGGCCTGTGACCAACGATTTTCTTCGCTCATGCGCTGACTCCAGCCATCATCTTTCCTAACTGCTCTCTGGAAGTTGTTGGATCAACAATTCCAACGATTTTTCCTCGATACATAACCGCGATCCGATCAGCTAAAGATAAAACTTCATCAAGTTCAGTTGAAATCAAGACAACCGCCTTGCGCTCATCTCGCTCGGCAACAATCCGCTCGTGAATAAACTCGATTGAACCAACGTCAACACCACGAGTTGGCTGAGAAGCAATCAATAGATCCACATTTCTAGAAAGTTCCCTAGCCACAACAACTTTCTGCTGGTTACCACCTGACAGCTTGCCAGCGGGTGTGTCAGCAGATGGAGTGCGGACATCAAAGTCCTTCACCAGCTGATCCGCAATCTCTCGGCGGGCAGCAAAGTTGATGTTGGGTCCAGCTGTGAAACGGGAGCGATAGGAGGCGTTGATCATGAAGTTTTCCGCGATTGAGAACTCAGAAACCAGGCCATCTGTCTTTCGATCCTCCGGTATGTAGGCCATTCCCATGTCCAGGCGGTGGCGAACACTATCTCCAGTCACATCATTACCTTTTATAAAGATCTTTCCGGAACCGCTCAAGACTGATCGAAGGCCAACGAGCGCCTCCGCTAGTTCAGTTTGGCCATTGCCCTGAACACCGGCAAAGGCAAGTATTTCGCCGGCCCGTACTTCAAAAGAAATACCATCAACGGCTCTTTGACCACGATCATCCAGCACGGAAATGTTCTCAACCTTGAGAATTACATCCCCAACTGAGGAAGGCTTTTTATCAACCGTTAGCTCAACCTCGCGACCGACCATCATGGAAGCAAGCTCGGAGGTGGAGGCATCTGGCTTGGCATCTCCGACCACCTTGCCAAGACGGATCACGGTGATGATATCCGCGACTTCTTTAACTTCACGAAGCTTGTGAGTGATAAAGACAATGGAAGTTCCGCTCTTAGCAAGCTGCTTCATAATCAGCATTAGCTCATCGGTCTCCTGCGGAGTTAGCACCGCAGTTGGCTCATCCAACACCAGCACCTTGGCGTCGCGCGAAAGAGCCTTAATAATTTCTACGCGCTGCTGCACTCCCACCGGCAAATCCTCGACCAGGGCATCCGGATCAACGTTGAAACCAAACTTTTCAGAAATTTCAATTACGCGTTTACGCGCCGCTTCGATATCCAGCTTTCCAAGTGCGCCGGTTGGTTCATGCCCAAGCGCCACGTTTTCTGCCACGGTGAAAACGGGAATCAGCATGAAGTGCTGGTGGACCATTCCAATACCAGCGGCCATCGCATCGCCGGGACCTGCAAAAGACTGCTTTGCACCATCGAGCAATACCTCACCGGCGTCAGCTTGATAAAGCCCATACAGAACATTCATCAGGGTTGATTTGCCAGCGCCATTTTCTCCCAGCAGCGCGTGAATCTGTCCTGGCTCAACCACCAGGTTGATTGAATCGTTTGCCACTAGTGTTCCAAAGCGCTTGGTAATACCGCGCAGTTCAAGTTTCAACTGGCACTCCTTCGTGCGATAACTCTATCTTCGCAAAAAGAAGGGCCGCGGAGAAATCCGCGGCCCTCCCCTTACTGCTATTTGGCTAGATTAGGCCTTTGGGTTAATCTCGCCTGCGATGATGCCTGCCTCGATCTCGGCTAGACGGGTTAGAACGGCAGCGTCAATCTTTGACTCGAAGTCATAGAGAGGGCTTAGACCGGTTCCACCGTTTGCCAGGGTTCCGACGTATGCGTCACCGTTGAAAGCTCCACCAGCTGCTAGGTCAGCAATGATGTCGTAAACAGCGTTGGTCATTCTCTTCTCAGCTGAGGTCAGAACCATGTCTGCATACTCTGGGCTGGTTAGAGCGATGTCCTTGTCAACACCGATCATTACACCGGCAACGCCAGCTTCCTTGATTGCCTCAGAAACAGCACCGAACTGGTCTCCACCTACTGGGAAGATCACGTCAGCACCTTCGTTGACAAGGGCAGCTGCGATTGACTTTGAAGTTCCAGAGTTAGGAACGAAGTCACCGATGAACTGACCGGTCTGTGCTACTGCGTCCCAACCAACAACCTTTACAGGTGTGCCGGACTCAGCTGCCCATGCCTGTGCTCCGTAGTAGAAGCCGTCCATGAAGTCAGTAACAGCAGGAATCTGTAGACCACCGTAGGTACCAACGACCTTGGTGGTGGAGTAAGCAGCTGCTAGGTAACCAGCTAGGTAGCTGGACTCTGCCATGTTGTAAACAACTGGCTTTAGGTTTGCGTTGCCCTCAGACCAGCCATCGATGGTTACGAAGCTTACGGTTGGGTTAGCGGCAGCTGCTGCGTTTACGTCAGCAACTAGGTTGAAACCAACTGCGAAAGTAATGTCGCAGCCCTGGTCAACCATGGCCTGTAGGTTTGGTGC
>JBMLPC010000044.1:0-22231 GCA_049242305.1 Aquiluna sp.
AGTGGGCTTTATCCCGCCAAAACACTAGGGCGGAATTATTTACCCCCAGCGGGTATTGTTACAAGTGCACAGTTCTTCGGGGTCAGTGAAAATCTGAACCGGCGGTTATAGTCCGCGACCCGACTGGAAACGCAGCCCCCAGCTGCGCAGCTTCAGGCGGTTGATTCGGTGAAATTCCGAAACCGACGGTTAAAGTCCGGATGGGAGAAGAACGATAGGGTCGCGCGCGCGACCCCTATTTCTGCTTGCCCCGAACCCTGTGCACAGGAAGGGCAAGATGCAACTCAAACATCTCGAGAGCGCCATGCAGCGCTCACTTGAGCTTGCCCTGCTCGGACCAGCCTGGGGAGTCAACCCACAAGTTGGAGCAGTGATTTTGGACCAAGAAGGTCGCATCGTTGCCGAGGGCTACCACAAGGGATCCGGTACTCCCCACGCAGAAGTTATGGCAATCGAGGATCTAAAGCGTTCAATCCCCTATCCATTTGCTCCTGGCTATACCGCGGTAGTCACGCTCGAACCATGTAACCACTTTGGCAAGACTGGACCTTGTGCGCAGGCGCTGATTGATGCTGGCATCTCTCGAGTGGTCTTTCCTCTCAAAGATCCAGGCAATGAATCAGCTGGTGGTGCACAAAGACTTCGTGACAGCGGAGTGGAAGTTATCGAGGGAGTTCTACGCGACAAGGCAAAGGAGCAGGCCAGAGTGTGGCTTAGCTCAAAGCAGTTGGGCAGACCATTTGTGACCTTGAAGTGGGCGAGTTCACTGGATGGTCGAATTGCCGCCACTGATGGCAGCAGCAAATGGATTTCTGGCGAGGAGTCAAGAAGGGACGCTCACCTTTTGCGCAGAGATGTCGATGCAATCCTGGTCGGCACGGGAACAGTCATCGCTGACGACCCAGAGCTAACCGCGAGAGATCAAAACGGAAACTATTTTGAACACCAGCCATTGCGAGTGGTAATGGGTGAGCGAGCACTGCCAAGCGATAAAAGAGTGTTCAACGATAAAGCAGAGACGATTCAAATTAGAGCTCGCAATCCACAGGTGGTCATGCAGGAACTTCAAAACCGCCAAGTTAAGCACTTGCTGGTTGAGGGTGGATCCAAGATTGCCTCCGAATTCATAAGAAACAACCTGGTAGATGAATTTATTGTCTACCTCGCTCCCCTGCTACTGGGCGGACCAAGGCTTGCCATTAATGACCTTGGGATCCCAAGCATGGCAGAGGCAGTAAATCTAAGAATTACCGAGCAAAAGCTGCTCGGAGAAGACCTATTCATTAGGGCAAGGAGATAAATGTTCACCGGAATCATCGAAGAACTTGGAAAAGTTGCAGCGATTGAAAAACAGCCAGATGCAATCAGGCTGACCATCGCATGCAAGGAAGTTCTGTCCGATCTCAAGCGCGGCGACTCAATTTCCTGCTCCGGAACCTGCCTAACTGCCATCGAGATTGATGACCAAGGCTTCACAGCTGATGTCATGCTGGAAACAATTCGCCGTTCCAGCCTCGATGGCGTGAAGGTGGGAGACCCAATCAACCTAGAGCGCGCAATGAACGCAACCACCAGGTTTGGCGGTCACATTGTGCAAGGCCACGTGGATGGCGTGGGTGAATTCGTATCCAGAGAGAAAAGCGACAACTGGGACTGGGTGAAGATTCGCCTTCCAAAAGAGCTTATGAAGTATGTGGTTCACAAGGGTTCCATCACGCTGGATGGCATCTCTCTAACGGTCAATGACATTGATGGCGACGTAATTGCTCTATCGCTGATTCCGGAAACCCTGCGCGTGACAACTCTTGGCTATAAAAACCCAGGCGACAAAATCAACGTGGAAGCTGATGTTTTAGCAAAGCACGTTGAAAAACTAATGGAGAGTAAGTGAGCATAAAGTACAGCAGCATTGAAGAAGTCCTTCAAGCGCTGCGTGAAGGAAAGCCGGTCATCATTACCGATGACGAGGATCGAGAGAACGAAGGCGATGCCATCATCGCCGCTCAGTTCGCAACTGAGCAGTGGGTGGCATGGATGGTTCGTCACACCTCCGGTTTTCTGTGCGCGCCAATGACCCAAGACAGAGCAAACCAACTGGACCTGCCACTAATGTGGGTAAACAACCAAGACCCTCACCACACTGCCTATACCGTCAGCGTCGATGCCGCCAATCGCACATCAACCGGCATCTCGGCTGCTGAGCGAGCCAACACAGCCAGAGTCTTGGCAGATCCGTTTTCAACTCCGCAATCGCTAATCCGACCAGGTCACGTTTTGCCCCTCAGGGCGAAGCTGGGCGGGGTGCTGGAGCGAGCCGGCCACACCGAGGCAGCCGTAGATCTGCTAGAACTAGCCAATCTGGAGCCGGTTGGGCTGATGGCAGAGCTGGTCAATGACGACGGAACAATGATGAAATCGGGGGAATTATTTGCCCTTGCCCAGAGGTTTAACCTTCCTATGAGTACCATTTCCCACCTTCGGGACCACCTGGAGAAGCGCTCAATCGAGCGGAAATACAGCCAAAATCGAATCCGATTCGAGGCTGAGGCTAACCTGCCAACCACCCACGGTGATTTCAAGGTTCGCGGCTATTACGACGTTCAGACCACCGCTGATCACGTCGCCATCATCTCCGGCAACCCAGGTCCTAAGAACGCCCTAGTGAGAATGCACTCTGAGTGCATCACCGGTGAGGCATTTGGCTCCTTGAAGTGTGAGTGCGGTCCACAGCTAGAAGCGGCCATGGACGCAATCGCTGCCGATCCAAATGGCGGTGTTGTAATTTACCTGCGTGGCCAAGAGGGTCGCGGCATCGGACTTCTAAACAAACTGAAGGCCTACTCACTGCAGGAAAAGGGACTCGACACCGTCGATGCCAACCTGGCGCTAGGCCTACCAAGCGAAGCAAGAGAATACGGCGCTGCCGTTGCAATCCTTCAGGACCTTGGCATTGAGAGCGTAAGACTTCTAACAAACAACCCTGCTAAGCGCCGCTATCTTGAAGATGCTGGCATTCCGGTTACCGAAACTGTTCCACTAATCGTTGGATTGGCAGAGCAGAATAAGGGTTACCTAGAAGCCAAGCGCGCTCGCATGGGACACATGATTCCCGCTAATCTGAAGTAATGAGTGGAAGCGGTGCCCCGCAACTTGAGGTAAGCGGCGAGGGTCTAAAAGTATTTGTTATTGCCTCCTCTTGGCACACCACAATCATGGATGGTCTAATTGCGGGAGCTAGAAAAGAACTGGTTCGATCAGGCGCAACCGACGTTACCGTCTGGCGAGTGCCTGGTGCATTCGAACTTCCTTTGGCTGCCGAGCTAGCAATCGAGAAGGGTGCACAGGTGGTAATCGCCCTAGGAGTTGTTATTAGAGGCGAAACCCCGCACTTTGACTACGTTTGTGACGCCGCCACCCAGGGGCTAACCCAGGTGCAGATAAATAGAAAAGTTCCAATTGGATTTGGTTTACTAACTGTGAATACCGAGCAAGAGGCACTGAATCGTGCTGGTCTTTCAAACTCCCGTGAGGACAAAGGTGCCGAGGCAGTGCAAGCCGCATTGACTATGGCGCGCCTGAGCTAACTCAGGTACTGCCTTTAGGCTTAGAGTCTGGAGGAAACAATGGAACTTTTGGATTTAACTCGCTACTCACTAATCGTTTTGCACCTTATTGGAATGGCCGCCCTGCTTGGCGGATTCATGACACAAATGAAAGCCATGGCGGCCGGCACGGCAAGAATCATTCCTGCCATGGTGCATGGTGCCTGGACTGTATTTGCGGCAGGACTACTGCTAATCGGTCTAGCTGAGTATCGAGTTGCCATGGGTGCAGATTTTGAAATCAATCACATGAAGATTGGTGTTAAGACTGTAGTGGCCTTGGTAATCCTGGTGCTGGTTATGGTCAATCGAAAGAAAGACGCACTGAAAGCCCCAGTGTTTGGTGCAATTGGTGCACTTACGCTAACCAACTTGATACTGGCAGTCTTCTGGTAATCAGAACCTAAAAGTCAAATTCCGATCAGTCTCGCCACTCGGGTTTGAAACAACAACTCGATAAGAGTAGGTACCCGCAGAGCTTGGCAGGGGCCTGAGGATTACCGTTCTGAGCCCAGGCCCAGTAAGTACTACTTCGTCGCTTGATTCAAATGCCAAAGTTCCCACCTGTTCAATTCGAACACTCACTGATGAGTAGCCTCCGAAGTCTGAAGGTGCAGTTAGACGGAATGCAACTGCACTTCCAGACCTGACTGCAGAAACACTAAAGTTTGCGCTCGGTGCAGTTCTTGGGTTTTCAAATCGAATTGGCTCAGACGGTGCCGAACTACCTGCCTGATTAACCATTACGACTCGGTAGAACTGCGACAAACCCTTTGCCGGAAGCGGAACGAGAGTTGTAGTAGCTACGCCAATGTAGGACAATCTTCGCCAGTTAATTCCATCGGCACTCGTTTGTACGTCAACTGCATAAGGAGCTGCTCCGCCTAGGAATTCTGGCGCCTGCCAGCTCAACCTCAACGAACTGGCTTCAACCTGGGCCACCAAATTCCTCGCCTGCGAAGTCACGGCAAAGCTGTGACGCAAAGAAATAATTCGGGATAGGGCAGACTCTCCGACCTCGTTTGTGAATCTCAGGGCGTATCGGAGAGTTTGTCCAAATTCTGAATTAGCAAAGGTCAGGGTGCCTGCGCTTATAGGAGCCTCCGCAATCTTTTCCCAAACTCCAGAACGATCGACATACAGGATTGCCTTGTCCAGCGTTCCACCACCGGCATTGATTCCGGAAGTGTTCCAGGTGGCTGTATTGACCAATGCCGCCGAGCGCAAGTTCAGCCAGGCTGGAGCCGAAGGAACAATCTTTGGTGACTCGTAGGTGTAGGCCTCACTCCAAGCGCCAATTCCCGCATTGGTAATGGCGGCAACTCTATAAGTAGCACTAAGACCTGGAGCAGGTGCAGTTACCAATGCTCCGCTCGCGACGGTAGTCCAAATCCTGACGTAGCCGTTTGGCGTCAGTTGCTGAACTTCATAGAAGGAGAACCTGCCTCCCATAACCTCAGGTGCTTGCCACTGCAGCTGCAAACGGCCTGACACTATTGAGCCGGCGATTGATCTGACTGGTGTGGCAGGAGCAATACCCATCTGGGTTTGAACAAATCGTGAACCAGCCGAGGCTCCAACGGAATTTAGAGCCAGAATCCTGTGGCGGATAAGTTCTCCGGCTTTTCCGAGCGGGGCAGTGAAAGTGAGTTTGTCGGTTTCGCCAAGAAGTTGCCAGCCTGCGGCAGTACTGACTTCAATTCTGTAGCCCGTAAGAGCACTTCCGCCGTTGACCGAAGGCGCACTCCAAGTCAACACGATTCCTTCACCTGTCACTACGCGTGCCATTAGGTTCTGAGGATCCTCAGGTGCGATTGCAGGTGCGGTGATTTCAACTGGCTCAGTTGCAAGACCCACTCCAAAACCACTGGTTTGAGCCTGAATTCTGTAAAAGACCTTTTGGCCTCGCGAAAGTTGAGTCAAGAATGTTGAGGCCTGGTTCGCTCGAGCAGTGAGAACAGCTCGGTAGGTGACACCATCGCTTGACGAGCTAACTACGTAACCAGTTATTGGACTACCGCCAGTTACTTCTGGTGCTTGCCAATCAAACCTAATCCTTGTGGATTCTAGGGTTGCCCTGAATGCTACTGGCGCAGAAGCTGCGATAAATGGCGTCTGAATCGATCGCTCTTGTCCCCCGAGTGAGGTTCCCAATTCATTAACCGCAACCACTCGGTAAGTCTTTATTTCTCCAGGGTTTCCAAGCGGAACTTGGATAGAAAGGTTGGCTGTGATGTCGGAAGCATCAGTCCATCCGGATGAATTCTTGACCTGCAAGCGATAGCCAAGCAGAGTGGCCCCGCCATTATCCGAAACTGCGCGCCAAGTGAAGTTCAACGCTCCATCTCTAATAGCTGATGACAATGATGTGACATCAGCTGGCACGGATTTTGCACGCTCAAAGGAAACAGTATTTGAGGCAGGAGAAAAGCCTGCTCGGTTGTTGGCTAAGACTCGATAACTTGCAGTAGTTCCCTTAGCTAAAACGTCAGTCAGAGCAGTCAGCCCGGAAACTGTATTCAGTGTTGACCATGTGGTTCCTCGCATTACCTCAATTCGGTAACTGGTAACCGCAGCACCACCATCATCCGCTGGTGCTTGCCAGTTCAAGCGAACTCGACCATCTGACAACAGTTCACCCGTTAGGAGTTGAGGTGGAGTGGCAACTTGAGCAGGTGTTGTAACTCGCAAAACGCCGCTCGGGACTGAATTACCAATCGCATTAGCAGCAATCAACCTAAAGTCTTGACTCTGACCTCGGGCTGGGTCTGCAACCAGGAACTCTAGAGCATTTGCATTTTGAACCTCAGTCCAAGTGCTCAAAACAAGTTGCTCGAGTCTGTAATTGATAATTGCAGATCCGCCATTGTCGGTAGGGGCAGCAAACCTGAGTAGATAGCCGTTCGACTGCTTGAGAGCCGATATCGCTCTCGGTGGTTCCGGCGCAAAAGCGCTGGTGCTGAACGAGGTAGATGATGAAATTCCACGAATTTGACCCAGCGGTGTCACGGAAACTCGATAGTCGGTCAATCGGGACAGCCCATCGAACTGAGTCTGAGTTCCATTCACGGAGATTGTTCTTTCAACCACTGAGCCGACGTTTCGAATTAGGGAAACTTCAAAGATTGTTGACGCAGGCGCATCCGATGCCCAAGTTAGGTTTACCAATCTTCCGGAAGGTGTTGCCGAAAGGCCACTAACCGAATAAACAAGCTGCGGATCAAACTGAATTTCTGGCGATGGCAGCGATGACCCCGCTTCATTGAATGCCGTGACGCGGAAAGAATGCTGAATTCTGAGGTCAGAAATTGATAGTTGTCGCTGAGGCCCAGTTTGAATTGATTGCCAATCGCCTGTGGTCTTCATTTCAACTCGATATTGAATTGAAGTGGCACCACCCAGAGATGATGGCTGGTTCCAGGTTAGGACTGCTGCATTCTTGCTCACGGCGCTCATATTGAGTGCTGTTACTGCAGAAGGAGCTTGAATAAGAGAGCGCCCACTGGCTATAGCTGTGAACTTAGTCAAACCAGAATCAGTAACAGAACTCACCCTGAGGTAGGCCATTTCCCCGCCACTCAAGCCGGTAACTCTAAAACTGTTGGCTTCGGTTCGAGCCGAGGTAAAGGAGTTCTGAGAGTCTTTGCGATATTCGACTTGGTAGGCAGATGCCCCCGTCACATCGTTCCAGCCGAACTCGACAAAACCACTGCCCACTTGCTTGACAGACAGACCACTTGGAGCGCCAGGCAAAACAGCAATAGGAGCTGGGTTTACCCCTGGCGCGATTGAAAGTCTGTTTCCACGCGTGCTTTGCGCATTGTTCACAATGCCTGGACTGCTCATTTCATAAATTCGAGCTTCCACTTGGCCCGTTGTGGCCTGCGGACTTGAACCCAAGATGAGCGCCGCTACACCAGCAACGTGCGGAGAGGCCATAGAGGTGCCTGAAAGCAGAACGGGTGCCGCGTAATTCTTGGCATTAGCTGAGGCAATTCCAACGCCAGGAGCAAATATGTCTACGCAGTCACCAAAGTTTGAAAACGACGCGCGAGTATCAAAACGATCGGTAGCACCTACCGTAATCGCTTCTGGAGTGGACGCTGGTGAATATCCACAAGCATCCGCTCGTGAGTTTCCGGCTGCAACGACAGTAGTGATGCCCTTGTCAATCATTGCTGCGATTGCAGTGTTGAATGACTGATTGCGCATTCCACCAAGGCTCAGGTTTGCAACTCCAGGTGAGCCAGCGGGGTGAGTAGTCATAACCCAGTTGATTGCCCGAAGAATTCCAGTTGTACTTCCTGAACCAGTGCAGCCCAAGACTCTCAGTGGAATAATGGAAGCTTTTTTCGCAAGTCCATAGCTGGTTCCAGCAATTGTTCCTGCAACGTGGGTTCCGTGATAGTGGCAATCGGTGTTGGCTTGATCCGAACCAATAACGTCAAAACCTTTAGAAACTCGACCTACTAAATCTGGATGGTCTGCGGCGACACCAGTATCAAATACATATACTCGAACGTTGTCTCCAGCACTGGCCGGGTAGCTAAACCCGTTGTCAAACGCACCATCGATTCTGTCGAGACCCCAAGACGGAGTAGGAGTTTGTGTGTCTGTAATGGATATAGGAGTATCTAGCTCAATAAATGCAACATTGGGACTAGCCGACAATTTTGCGGCATCTTCCGGCAGTAGATCAATAATCAGTAAGTTGTCGATTAGCGCAAGTTGTGCCTCTGGATATTCACCCAGACTCGAGATTTCTGAGCGAACCTGATCGGCATATCCTTCGACCGGCATAACTATGTAGGTCAGTCGCAGGTTATCTGCATTGGCTGCCAGTGGCGAAGAAACGCCCAATACGACAGAAACGATAAAAGCTAGAAACAACCTAAGAACTTTAGCCACACTGCCCCTAATCCTCGACTGTTTGAGTCTAGGGACATGACCGGACAATTTATAGGCTGACTTGCCCCTACCGCATAAACAAAGCGCGCAGGCGGACGGTGGTGAACCACATACCACCAATAATCATCACCAGGAAGTATGCGACGTGGCCGAGCAGCCCCCAGTGGATGATCCCCAGCGTTAGTGACCTGACCAGTTCAACTCCCTGCCACAGCGGCAGAGCCTGAACAATCACCTGAATCCACTGCGGGAACACGCTCACCGGGAAGAAGGTTCCAGAAAACAAAAACATTGGCAGCAAGAAAAAGTTCAGCCAATTCATCTGTTGAAAAGAGTGGAAGTAAGAAGTTATTGCCATTCCAAATGATGCAAATCCAAAAGCAATCAGCGTTGCGGCAGGAATCGCCAGCAAACCCCAAGCATCCGTAATCAAGCCCAGTGGAAACACAATCGCCATAAAGCCGAGCGAGTAAACCAGACCTCTAAGCAGCGCCCAGGTGATCTCGCCAAGAGCAACATCCAAGGGGCCCATCGAACTGGATAGCATCACCTGATAAATCTTGCCGAAGTGCATCTTGAAAAAGACATTCCAGGTCGAGTCATAAATAGCACCATTCATCGCCGATGTTGCAAGCAGCGCCGGGGCAATGAAGGCTGCATAGGTAACAGGATTCCCATTGCCATCAGTTAAATTTCCAATCAGCTGCCCAATGCCAAAACCAAATGCCAACAAATAAAAAACTGGCTCGAAGAAACCAGAGACAATAATTAGCCAGTTCGAACTCTTCGCGGCATACACACCACGCTCCAGCATCATCCTTGCCCGACCGGAGTATACGGACGCGGTTGGATTGTTTCTGCGCCGTTCAGCGATTGCGACGGCCTGAGATACGAGAGCTTGGGTGATCATCGAGCCAACCTCTGCTTAAACTTCGGATAGGCAAATGCCAAGCCAATTACCACCAAGAACAACAGATAGCCGATGTGAATGGCAAACATCTCGGGGGCCATCGGCGC
Source organism: Aquiluna sp. (assembly GCA_049242305.1). Classification (GTDB taxonomy): domain Bacteria; phylum Actinomycetota; class Actinomycetes; order Actinomycetales; family Microbacteriaceae; genus Aquiluna. The sequence continues at coordinate 9,528 of JBMLPC010000044.1, forward strand.
TCCATAACTGAGCGTCCTACCAAGCTCAGCGGAATGCCAAAACGGCGAAACCCAACCGATTGGCTGCAAATAAATTGGCATTAGCTGAAGCGGATAGAAAGTTCCTGAAAACAAGAACATTGGTGCAATCACAAACCTGCCGATAATTGCGAAGTAACCCTCATCCCGCTCAAGTCGAGCTGTTACAGCCAGCATCACGGTGGACCAAGCCCAGGCGGCAAACATGGAAGATAAAAGAAGTGGCAAAACAGAAGTCAACGGAATCGCGCCAAAGCCGACCAGCACTGCCAGGTAAAGCACGACAGTGAACATTCCCCTAGCGAGCGCCGCCAGCATCACACCATTTGCGATTTGGTAGGCAGATACCGAGGTGGCATTTATTGCATAAAACAGCTTGTCCCAGATAAAGCCATCCATGGTTGGAAAAGTGACCTCGTCCATAACGCCCTGAATTGCAGCTGCCGCCAGCAGGGCAGGCGCAACAAACTGCAGATAACTAACTCCCAAAATCCCCTGGCCCGCAGAGTTGGCATCAACCAAAGCACCAATACCAAGACCCACGGAAACCAAATAGAGAATTGGGTTTCCAAGTCCATAGGCAATTACCGAGCCCATCCATTTGGACATCGAGTAGATACGGTATTCGGCAACGCGCAGTGAGCCCCAGCGCACTGCCTTCTCCGGATCAACAGCTCTACCAGGCTGAAACCTAAGATCGGACATCAGTCAACCAAGCTTCTGCCGGTTAACCGCAGGAAGACATCTTCCAGCGAGCTTCTGCGAACTAATGAGGTAACCGGATGCAATCCAGAATCCAAGATCTTGGTCAGAAGGTCTTCACCCTTATCGGTGTAAAGCAGGATGCGATCAGGCAGAACCTCAATGCGCTCGGCCATTCCCCGCAGCTTCTCAGCGGTCTGCTCGTTCTTGTCGGTACCAAAGCGCACCTCAACGACTTCTTTCGATGAGTACTGCTTTATTAGCTCGGCCGGAGAACCCTCTGCCATGATCTTGCCCTTATCCATAACAATTAGGCGATCACATAGCTGCTCGGCCTCATCCATGTAGTGGGTGGTAATAACCAGCGTTACGCCCTGTTCTTTTAGTCGGAATAGTCGATCCCATAAAACGTGTCTCGCTTGCGGGTCAAGGCCCGTGGTCGGCTCGTCCAGCAACAAAATTTCCGGTTCGTTCACCAACCCCCTAGCAATTGCCAGCCTTCGCTGCATACCGCCAGAAAGGTCATCCGCCTTGGAGTTTTTCTTTTCTGTTAGTTGAGCAAATTCCAATAACTCATCAACTTTGGGCTTTAGAAACTTTCTTGAAAGTCCAAAATAGCGACCATAGGTATAGATGTTTTCCCAAACTTTAAGTTCTCGATCGAGTAAGTCCTTTTGCGGGACTACACCCAGGTGGGCACGGATTTCTGGACCATGCGTGTTCGGTTCCTTGCCAAGTATCTTGAGCTCGCCGCTGCTGCGCTGCGAAACGGAAGAGATCATTTTCATTGTGGTTGATTTACCGGCGCCATTTGGGCCAAGTAACCCAAAGGATTCACCGCGCTTGACTTCAAAGTCAATGCCATCAACTGCGACGAAGTCTTTATATTTCTTGGTCAAGTCTTTAGCCCAGATGACCGAGTCATCCGAAGGTTGTTGCGACAATTGGTTCTCCATCTTGCCTTTTGGGCAGCAGATAAGACTACTACCAACGCCCAGTATTCAAGATGTTGATATGGTTTTCTGGTGAAGAAGCAACTGGGCAACAGGCGCGTTACCGGCAAAGAGCAGTACTACACGCCTCGAGCCTTAGCGCGGGAATTGGTTGCCGTGGCAGCCGAGGTAATACCTGACTTTGGTAGTCGAAGCTTTCTAGAACCAGCCGGCGGAAATGGCAGCTTCATCAGTTCCCTAGAGGATAAGGGCATCAAAAAGATTTTGGCGGTCGACCTATACCCCAAACACGACCGCGTGCAGAGCGGTGACTTTCTTGATTTTAAGTCAGCCGAAAATGACTTAGTAACTATTTCTAATCCTCCCTTTGGTCGAAACAACGCCTTAGCAATTCCGTTTTTTAACCACGCCGCCAACTTCAGTGAATACATCTGCTTCTTGGTTCCACGATCCTGGCGGAAATGGAGTGTTCAAAACCGCCTGGATGAGCGATTCCATCAACTGCTGGACGAGGAAGTCTTCGTGTCATACGAGGACGAAGCTGGGGTTCCAGTAAGACAGGCAAATAATCTACGGACCTGTTTTCAAGTTTGGCAGCGCAAGCAAACCCTTCGTGAAAAGGTTGTTGTGCCGGACAACGGGCTTATCCAGAAGGTCTCCCCCGAACAGGCCCAACTGGCCATTCGTGTTTTTGGCTATGGCTGCGGGAAGGTTTTGACGGAGTTTGAACCGAAAAAGAACACAACGCTGATGTTCTTGCGGGCGAAAAATCAACAAGTAACCAGGCTCTTACCGAAACTGGACTATCAGCGCTTTAGCAAGAACACCGCATACACTGAAGCCCTGGCTTTCACCGAAATCAATTTTCTGCTGAACGAACAGCTCTTCGGCAGTGGTTTCCACCAGGAAAAGGTTAGATAAGCGTGAGCGAATACTATTCAGACCCCACTCAGAATCCTAAGTCGAGGGAATATAAAGGCCCCAGAGCACAGCTCAAAGATCTCTTTCCCTATCTCAAGCCATATAAGAAGGTACTGACTTTCGCAATTGTTCTGTCGATGTTTGGTTCACTGTTAGCTCTTGGGCAACCACTACTAATTGGCCAGTTGATTTCGGCGGTAGAGGAAAACCGAGAAGTCCAAACTTTGGCAATCGCCATCATCGCTCTAATTATCAGCTCCGCCCTTATAAATGCCTTCCAGTTCTACCTTCTATATAAGACGGGTGAAGGTGTAGTTCTCAGCACCCGTAAAGCACTAGTTGCTCGCCTACTTCGTCTACCCATATGGCAATACGACCGACGCCGCACCGGAGACCTGGTTTCCAGAGTTGGCTCAGATTCCACCTTGTTGAAGGCAGTGCTGACGCAGGGCTTGGTGGATGCACTTGGAGGTTTACTCCAATTCTTCGGAGCCATTATTGTCATGGCATTTATCGATCCACTGCTGCTTGGTTCGACATTGCTCGTGGTATTTGTGGCGGTTGGCGCAATCGCATTCACCGGTCGCAAAATCAGATCGGCTACCACTAAAGCTCAACAAAAGGTCGGCCAAATGTCAGCCAGTGTGGAGAGAGCACTGAGTGCAATCCGCACCATCCGGGCAAGTCGGGCAGAGGAGCGCGAGAGCCAAGAGATCTACAAAGATGCCGAGGCGGCCTATGACCAAGGCCTTTCAATTGCTCGCCTCTCGGCTGCAGTTGCCCCAATCGCACAGGTCGCATTCAATACAGCGTTCATTGTCGTTTTAGGACTTGGTGGTCTAAGGGTTGCAACCGGTGCTACAACTATTTCCTCACTAGTGACTTTCGTCATTTTGCTGTTTTTCATGATTGGCCCGCTGATCTCCGCTTTCGGTGCCTATACATCTGTCATGGGAGCCCTTGGTGCTTTAGCCAGAATCCAAGAGATTATGGTGCTCGAGGAGGAGGAAACTGGCACTCAGGCCGAGCATCGGCAAGCTAGCAATACTGCAGCGATTGAGTTCAAAGAAGTTGATTTCCACTACCCAGCACAAGATGATGAAACTAAACAGATTCTTTATGGAGTCAACTTCAGAATTGAGCGTGGTCAGAGAGTTGCACTAGTTGGTCCTTCCGGTGCAGGGAAGTCAACAATCTTCTCGTTGATAGAGCGCTTCTATGAGCCAACCGGGGGCGAAATCCTGCTCGATGGCCAAAACGTGACAGAGTTTTCCCGCCAAATACTTCGTGAACAGCTCGGATACGTGGAGCAAGATGCTCCAGTATTGGCAGGAAGTATTCGCGACAACCTACTACTTGGTAAAGCTCAAGCAACTGACCAGGAACTAGAAGATGTCTTAAGGAAAGTAAACCTAACTGAGGTGCTTGAGCGAGATGAAGCGGGATTGGCTGCTGAGGTTGGCGAAAGCGGAATCATGCTCTCTGGCGGAGAGCGCCAAAGACTCGCAATTGCCAGAGCACTGCTCGCGCAACCACCAATACTTTTGCTCGATGAATCCACCAGCGCATTAGATGGACCTAACGAGCAGCGCATGCGCGAGGCGATTGATGCCGTGGCTCAAAACAGAACCTTGGTAGTAATTGCTCACCGACTTTCAACCGTGGTGGACTCAGATCAAATCATCGTGCTGGAACGCGGCAGGGTGGTTGGAATTGGTACCCATTCCGAGCTTGTAAAGTCAACCCCGCTCTACGCAGAACTCGCAAAGCACCAGCTGCTGGTTTGAGTAGAGTGGAGGGGTGAGCAAAGCTGCTAATTGGACCGCCGAATCTGTCGCGCAACTAGATCAAGAAGATCCCCTAGCAAAATTTAGAGAACTCTTTGTTATTGCCGACCCTGAAATCTGCTACCTAGACGGAAACTCTCTGGGCAGACTGCCGAAGGCGACAATTGACAGGGTGAATTCCTTCCTGACTGATGAGTGGGGAAAAGAACTGGTTGATGGCTGGTCTCACTGGATTGACCAGGCTCAAACTGCTGGGGATTTGCTAGCAAAGACGGCCCTGGGTGCAGGACCTGGTCAGACTCTGGTCTGCGACACAACTTCTGTGAATTTTTATCAACTTTGCGTTGCGGCTATCAAAGCTAATCCTGGCCGGAAAAAAATAATTATTGATTCTGCCAATTTCCCAACTGATCGCTACATTGTCCAGGGTATTGCGAAGCAATTCAACCTTGAGCTAATCACCCTCAACAGCGATGGCATGGGTGGACCGGGTGCGGTTGAGATTGCAAGCGAATACGAGGAAATTGCTCTAGCCGCACTGGAACCACACCTAACCGATGATGTTGCGCTGCTAACACTGCAAGCCGTGAACTACCGATCAGGTGTGAAGCAGGACATCAAAGCAATAACGGATCTTGCCCGTAAAAAAGGCATCTATGTGGTGTGGGACTGCTCCCATGCCATTGGCTCAGTTGAATTGAACTTTGAGCAAAACGGTGTAGACCTCGCTGTTGGTTGCACCTATAAATATGGGAACTCAGGCCCCGGCTCACCAGCTTGGCTGTATGTCAGAAAATCTTTGCAGGAAAAATTGCAGGTCCCTATTCAAGGTTGGTTTGCCCAGGATAAGCAATTTGAAATGGGGGCATTCTTCGAGCCAACCAACCAAATCCGCGGCTTCCAGATTGCCAGCCCATCAATCATTGGCATCCGGGCGGTTGAGGTTGCCTTCCAAATGATTGGTGAGGCCAGCATTGAAAAGATCAATCAAAAGGCATCGCAGGGCACCCAGCTGATGGTTGATCTTTATGACCAGTGGCTAGTAGATATTGGCTTCACTCTCGCGACTCCCCGCGATGCGCATAAGCGCGGAGGACACATCATCATTCAGCATCAAGACGCCAAGCAGATTGCCTATGCGCTTAGAAAGCTAAAGAAGGTAATCCCGGACTACCGCGAACCCGGTGCGATACGTCTTGGAATCTCCCCACTGCCAACCAGCTATTCCGAAGTCTTTGAGGGATTCAAGAGACTGAAAGAACTAGTGGAATCTGGTGATTATAAAAATGTCAGTGAAAGCTCTAGCCGCGTAACTTAGGAAGTCATGGATCATCAAAAACACGTAACCTACATCTCATACCTCAAGGTAGACGAACTTCTACAGTTGCAGCAGCCGCTGAGTGATGGCCCTGAACACGATGAGCTACTTTTTATCACCATCCACCAGGTCTATGAGCTTTGGTTCAAGCAGATACTTCATGAAGCAGCGGCTTTGCAGAAATCCCTTGAAGCTGGTCAGACACATCGGTCCATGGCGCTGCTGGGAAGAATTAGAACCATTATGAAGACCTGTGTTGCGCAGCTGGACATTCTTGAAACCATGACACCACTTCAGTTCAACTCCTTTAGAGCAAGACTCAGCTCTGCTTCAGGATTTCAGTCGGCTCAGTTTCGTGAACTAGAGGCAGTACTAGGAAGACGTGATCAGGCCGGAGCGGATGCTGACAAGACTTCGGGCATGGGAATGGCAGAGCATCTAATTCCGAGCTCCCCCGCAAGAAAGAGAGTTGAGGATGCCATGCTGCGGCCATCGCTTTGGGACTCAGCACTCCACTACTTCAATAAGAAAAAGCCAATGCCGAAGGATGCGCTGGAGCGAGATGTCACCAAACCTTGGCAAGAGCATGAGGGAGTTCAGCAGGCACTGATTGAACTTCACCGCAGCGATCCAGAAGCATCCATGATTGGTGAGGCACTGGTCGACCTAGATGAAGGCTTCCAAGAGTGGCGCTACCGCCACGTCAAAATGGTCGAACGGACAATAGGCAAGAAAATGGGAACCGGCGGTTCCAGCGGAGTGGGCTATCTTGCTAGCACCCTGTTCCGTCCCGTCTTCCCTGATTTGTGGGCAATTCGCAGCCAGTTCTAGTTCTTCTCGGAAGCGACTAACCTTGTTCGGTGGCAATCGCAATCTATCCGGGCTCATTTGACCCAATCACCCTGGGACACCTTTCTGTAATCAAGCGCGCTAGAGCATTCACGGACCTAACCGTTTTGGTTGTTCACAACCCAAACAAGAAAAGTCTTTTCACCATCGAGGAGCGAATCGATCTAATCGAAAAGTCGCTAGCTGAGCTCGGCTTATCAGGTGTGAACGTGCTGGCCTTGCAAGCAGGACTCCTAGCGGAGGAAGCCAAGAAACTTGGTGCGCAAGTGGTAATCAAGGGCCTTAGAACCTCAGCCGATCTTGATTATGAGTTGCAGTTTGCCAGCATGAACCGAGACCTAAGCGGTGTCGAAACCGTATTTTTACCAACCGAACCAGCCTTCAGCCAAACTTCCTCGTCATTGATTCGTGAAGTTGCAACCCTGGGTGGCGATGTTTCCAAACACGTAACAAAAGCAGTCAAAGCTGCTCTTTCAGCAAAGGTGAGCAATTGAGCCTGCAGATTCAAGTCAAAGACCTGATTCTAAAACCAGGCACCATGAAAGAGCTGGAGTTAGTCCACTCACTCGAGTACCCACTTGGTACTGACGTTATTGCAGTGCCCAAAGGAAGAGAACTCAAGTTATCGGTTCGACTCGAGTCGGTACACGAGGGAATCTTGGTGACCGTTAACGGTGCTGCGATGGCCGACACGGATTGCTCGAGATGCCTCGAGCCGATGCAGGAAGAGATTGAAATCGAACTGCAGGAACTTTTTCAATACCACCCCCAAGAAGAAGATGATTTCGTTATCGAACAAGACAGAGTCGATCTCGAGCAGGCCCTAATCGATGCGGTTGTCCCGAATCTTCCTATCAAGCCACTTTGCGACGAAGAGTGCCCAGGTTTGTGTGCAGACTGCGGAGAGAAACTTGATGTTGGCAATCACAACCACGAAAAGCCAATTGATCCGCGCTTTGATGCTCTAAAAGACTTTGGTAGCTAGCTTTACGACGTTTGCCATCAGCATGGCGCGAGTCATGGGGCCCACTCCACCTGGATTAGGTGAAAAGTAACCCGCTACTTCACTCACTGCCAGGTCAACGTCGCCAACAAGAGCGTCATTGACTCTGGTTATACCAACATCTAAAACTGCAGCTCCCGGCTTTATCCAATCTGGCTTTACAAAACCAGGTTGGCCAACTGCCGCGATAACTATGTCGGCCTGCTTCACCTGCTGGGCAATATTTTTACTTGCGCTGTGCAGAAGAATTGGCGTGGCATCAACGGCCTTTGAAGAAAGTAGCAGGCTGAGCGGTCTCCCAACGGTCAGTCCTCTACCAAGAACAGCGACCTGGGCGCCGGCCAGTGGAACGTTATAGCGGCGCAGTAGCTCGACGATTCCAGCTGGGGTGCAAGGAAGTGGCGCATCGAACTGCCCAGAAACATTCATAACCAACTTGCCAAGATTGATTGGATGTAAACCGTCCGCATCCTTAGCGGGGTCTACTGCCTCTAAAAGCGCCCTGGTATTCATCTGCTTTGGCAGCGGAAGCTGCACAATGAAACCCGTCACCTCTGCAGCAGAATTAAGATCCTCAATAGCACGGCGAACATCCGTTTCACTGGCGGATCCAGGTAAGTCAATTCGAATTGACTGCATCCCAACTTCGGCACAATCGCGGTGTTTTCCTGCCACGTAACTAACCGACCCCGGATCATCACCAACTAGAAGGGTGCCAAGGCCTGGCTTGCTTGGGAGTTTTGCGACCTGTTCACGCAGTTCGTTCTTTATTGAGCCTGCGGTCTTTTTACCGTCGAGAATAACTGCGCTCAAGAAATTACCAGTTCTCTAAACCCTCATAGAGTGGGAAGGCTTCGGTGAGCGCATGCACTCGCTTGCGCAGCGAAGCAAGGTCTGCCCCAGGCAGAAGCGCCTTTGCGATGATGTCTGAAACCTCAATGAATTCATTCTTGCCAAAGCCACGCGTGGCTAGAGCGGCCGTTCCAATTCGAATTCCGGAGGTGACCATTGGTGGGCGAGGATCGTTTGGCACCGAATTCTTGTTTACGGTAACTCCTGCTTCGTGCAAAATGTTCTCGGCAGTCTGACCATCAATTGCTGCGTTTCTTAGATCCACCAGTACTAGGTGAACATCGGTTCCACCAGTCAAAACTGATACTCCTGCACCAACAACATCTGGTTGCATGAGACGCTCGGCCAGAATCTTTGCTCCGTCCAGGGTCCGCTGCTGTTGCTCTTTGAATTCTGCGGTCATTGCAGCCTTGAATGCAACTGCCTTAGCTGCGACGACGTGCATTAGGGGACCACCCTGTTGACCTGGGAATACACCAGAGTCAATCTTCTTAGCCCACTCTTCCTTGCAAAGAATCAAACCTGATCGTGGTCCTGCCAAGGTCTTGTGAACGGTGGTGGAAACAACATCAGCATAAGGAACTGGTGATGGGTGCAAGCCAGCGGCAACCAAGCCTGAGAAGTGAGCCATGTCCACCCACAGCTTTGCTCCAACTTCATCCGCAATTGAGCGGAATGCAGCAAAGTCGAGGTGACGGGTATAGGCCGACCAACCGGCAATCAAAACAGCAGGTTTAGTTTCAATCGCTCGCTGACGAACAATGTCCATGTCAACCAGATAGGTGTCTGGATGTAGTTCATAGGCGTGTGGTTCATACATCTTGCCGGAGAAATTCAGCTTCATACCGTGGGTTAGGTGGCCTCCGTGCGCAAGTGAAAGACCGAGAATTCGATCACCTGGATTAGCCAGCGCCATCATGAGAGCTGCGTTAGCGGTTGCTCCAGAGTGGGGTTGAACATTGGCATGGTCAGCACCAAAGAGTTTTTTTGCTCGATCACGAGCAAGGTTTTCCGCCACATCCACTACCTCGCAACCGCCGTAGTAGCGCTTGCCTGGATAGCCCTCCGCATACTTATTAGTCAGGACAGAACCCTGCGCTTGCAAGATGGCTCTGGAAACAAAGTTCTCACTGGCAATCATCTCCAGGGTGCCGCGCTGACGATCCAACTCTTGCTGAAGGACCTGGGCGATTTCGGGATCGACCTGTGAGAGGGGGGCTGTGTGCAGAGGATTTATTGGCATGGGCGTCAGTTTACTCCTGAGATTAGGCCTTGGACCCAACCCGCCTGACTAGGATTGGCGAATGAGTAGCAAAGAGCACTGGGTCCTCACGTTCGTTTGTCCCGACCGGCCCGGCATCGTCCATGCCATTTCTGGTGCGGTGGTTCAAGCCGGCGGCAACATCACCGAAAGCCAGCAATACACCTCGGAAGACACCGGACGCTTCTTCATGCGCCTGCAAATCGAGGCTGCCGTTTCAAAGGCTGACTTTGAGAAGCAAATAGAGACGATCATTGGCGACTACCAGCTGGAGTATGTTCTGGACTATGTCGGAAGGGCTATGAAAACCATTGTGTTGGTTTCCAAAGCGGCTCACTGCCTAAACGACATTCTCTTCCGTCAAAGATCAGGTCAATTGCCAATTCAAATTTCTAAAATCTATGGCAATCACGCCGACCTATCAGAGTTAGCCCAGTTCTATGGCATCGGTTTTGAAAGCCAGGCAATTGACTCACGGGAGGACAAGCTCAAGTTCGAGGCAAAGCTGCGTGAATACATAAGGCAAGAGAATATTGAACTGATTGTGCTGGCGAGATTCATGCAGATTCTCTCACCGGAGTTCTGCCAAGAATTTGCAGGAAAGATAATCAACATTCACCACTCCTTTTTGCCAGGATTCAAGGGGGCTAATCCTTACGCTCAAGCCCACGCTCGCGGAGTAAAACTAATTGGTGCAACCGCTCACTTTGTTACGCGGGACCTGGATGAAGGTCCGATTATCGAACAGAACGTAACGAGAGTTGATCACGCAGCATCCAAACAAGCTTTGGTGCAGATTGGTCAAGATGCCGAAAGTAAGACTCTGACCCAGGCAATCAAATGGTTTGCCGAGCACAGAGTCCTACTTGACGGTCAACGAACGATTATCTTCCGATAATTCGAATTCCAAGAAAACCAGCTAAGAGCACCAGCGCAGCCAAAGCAAAAAGCAGATAAGGCGGCTCAGCTGCCGGAACAGTCTCATCGGCAATCACTTGTTGAACAGGTTGATTTGTCGACTGCGGCTGAGAAACATCTTCCTCCTTCAAGATCTCAGTCTCAATTGCCGGCTCTTCAAGAAGGGTTTCTATAGATGGTTGATTCAGAGTTTGGTCCTCAGTCGCCACTGGAAGTGGATCAAGCAGTGGAGGGTTTTCAATCACGAAGACCGGCGGAACTTCAGTTATCGGATCAACCACTGGTGAAACTACCTCTGACGGCGCCGGTTCAACCGTTTCAATTGGAGCGGGTTCCAAAACTGATTGATTAGGTAACTGCTCACTAGCAGCTGGTGGATTTTGATCAGGCTGCGGTTGAGGATCTTCTACAGGGGCTGGTTGTTGCGGCTGCTCGGGCTCCGGCTGAGGTGGAACTGGGTTTGAAAAGAGCGCGATTCTGGCCTCTGCGGGACCCAGGTTTCCAACAATGTCTGCCATAGCTTCCGCGAGCAGTGTCCAGTTACCACTGGCATGTGAGCAATCAGCAAAAAACAGCCAGCCACTCTCAGCTTCTTCAAACCCCACTTCACATTCTGCATCAGCGTTGAAGATAACCGAGGCGGGATTGAAGTTGGTGGCCTCCGAAAGCTGCAGAATTGTTTGGTAGCGGAAATTTTCGCTTTGTGTAATTTCTACTTCGGTCCAAATACCATCTGGCGCTGTGAGGTCAACCAAGAAAAAGAAGCTGCTAGCTTGAGCAGGTCCCGAATTACCCCACTGATCAACCAGCTGGTTGGCTGGCAGGGTTACAGTGTTTTCACCCTCTGGGCAGTTACTCAGAAGCAGCTGCTGTTCAAAAATCTCCGCGCTACATCCACCTATCTCTAACTGTTCAGCACTGAGTGTGGCTTCGGTCAAACTGAAGCTAACAGTTAGCTCGGCACTTGCAATTGCCGAGGCAGTCTCACCCCACGCGAAGACTGGCGCCTGCTTATCAAAATCAATCGTTACATTGACAGCAGTAGACGGAGCTGCTCCAATAGCTCCACTCTTGAGCGTTAGTCCTACTGCCCCGTTTTCACAATTGGTCAAAGAGATTGTTGCTGCAGCGCCCGTTACATCAATTGCTGATAGCTGACACTGGGGCTGCGAAATAAGGAAGTCGTCATTGGTTAGGCCCGTGATGTTTGCACTCATCACCAGCTCAAATCTTGCAAGGCTTGAGTCAATTTGCTCCCCCGTAAAGCTGATAAGCGTAATTGGAAGTTCATAGCTGATCTCAATTCGACCGTTTCCAGTATTGACTCCAGCCTGGTGTTGAACATTTAGCGTGATGTCGCTTCGGGCATAAGAAGAACCACCACCTCCACCACCGCCATCAGAGCAGCAGCTGTTGTCGTCGGGGCCACCACCGCCACCGCCATACCATCCGCCACCTCCACCACCACCGCCGGCATTCCAGCTGAAACCGCCAGTGCCACCAATACCAAATGAACCGCTGGTCGCGGGACTGCCACCGTTGGAATATCCTGCGCTACCGCCGGAGGTTTGAGTTCCACCTCCACCACCGCCACCTTGACCAGAGCCACCGGCTTCCGCGATTAGGCCACCACCCATGCCACCCGGTGCACCTGCATATCCACCGGATCCACCGCCTCCTCCTGCAACAATGACTCGATTGGACAGGCTGGTGCCAAAGCGAATGTCACTTGCGCCACCGCCGCTTCCCTCGTTTCCACGATTACCCGTTGTTGCACCACCACCGTTGAATCCGCCAGGAGCATTGGCCCCCTCGGTTCCCTGTCCTCCAACGTAGATATACAAAGTGCTGGGAAGGTTATTCAGTTCTCCCCTAACTTCACCTCCGGCACCACCTCGACCGCCAGATGCGCCGTAAACCTTGAAGCTGATCTTGGTAACACCAGTGGGAACCTGCCAGGTTTGATAGGAACCTGTGTATTCAAAGGTTTGCGTGCAGACGCCATTTTCACAAACAGCAGCAGCCGAGGCGGGAAGTGGGACAAGCGATGAGGCAAACAAATAGCCTGCCAAAACAATATTGCGTATTTTCATGGGCAGAAAATAAAACTCCCCGCGGTTTC
>JBMLPC010000045.1:0-7931 GCA_049242305.1 Aquiluna sp.
GGAACCACCGGCAGAAGCTCCTTCATTTCGAAGATCATTCGCTGGCTCACTGGCAAGTAGTTGATCTCGAACTGTCAATTCAACTTCTTCAGTCCCCAGGTTGCCAACAGCTCTAAGTTCACCATCGATAACATTCAACGAAATTTGGCTAGGCGTATTTGTCGCCTGGTCGCCAATGAGCATGAGACGAAAGCTGCGGTTTTCGGATGAGAGAAGATTGCGAAGCCGATGCCAATCGGCGGTCTGCGCAATAAGCGTGAAAGAAAGCGAAACCCTTGAGCGGGCGGAAAGTTCAGCTATATCTTCTTCTTCTGTAGCTGAACCCATGATGATTTTGCGATAGCAGTCCAAGTTGAATTCACCCAGACACCAGATTTCCTCAGACGTTCCCGAAAACAACTGCCTCAGAAAGCGATAGCCGATTTCAGGTTGAGTCACCAAGGAGATGTCTCCGGTAATTGCCGGTGGCGGCAATATGAATGCCCGGCGTTCGCGATCAAAGACTCCCAGTGGTGCAGCGTCGTGAGTCCGGATTGGCTCTTTATCTCTAAAAAGCTGCGGGAGAAAATTGATTCCGAAGCTAGCGAGTGTGATAGATAGCAAGAGGAAGTCTCCTGAAAATGCCAAGTGAACCCCATAGAGCAATAAGGGCAAGAGAGCTATGGCCATGCCCCATTCTCACCTCGGAAGCAGTAAGAAGTTTCTTTTCCGGCTATCTGTGGATAACTCAGTGAGTTCATAAAGTTCGCTACCTTAGAGCCATGCAGGAAGTTTCAGCTCGTCGGATTGTTCAAACCCCCCTTGGGAGAATTTCTATTGCTGCCAGTGAAAAAGGCATCACAAATCTTGATTTTCTCTCCAGTCGCAGTCGATTGAGTGATTTTGCTTCCAGCCCCTATGCGCAATCTTTCGTCGATCAGGCAGCAAGCCAACTAACCGAATACTTTGCGGGCAAACGAGACAAATTCAATCTGGAGTTTGACCTGCAAGGCACAGCCTTCCAAAAATCGGTCTGGCAACAAATCCAGAAGATCCCTTTTGGGAAGACAGCGAGCTATGGTGAAATTGCCCGCGCTTTGAAAAAACCAAAGGCCGCAAGGGCGGTTGGTGGAGCTGTCGGTGCCAATCCGGTGGCAATCTTCATCGCCTGCCACAGAGTGATGGGATCGACCGGCACTCTCACTGGCTATTCGGGTGGAAATGGTCTTCCCACTAAGAAGAAACTGCTAGAACTTGAAGGAATCCAATACCGTTGAGTAAAACAAGAAAATTAGCGGATGGTCTTACCCGGTGTAGCTGGGTTACCGACGATCAGATTTACATCGACTACCACGACAATGAATGGGGTCAAGCAAACCGAAACCAACGGGACCTGTTTGAGGCCATTTGCTTAGAAGGTTTCCAAGCGGGACTGAGCTGGTTGACGATTCTGAAGAGAAGGGAAGGATTCCGAGCGGCTTTTGACAACTTCGAATCAAGCAAGGTGTCAAAGTATGGCAAAAAGGACGTAAATCGCCTCATGAAGAATCCAGCAATTATCAGAAACAACGCCAAAATCGCCTCCGCCATCAATAACGCTCAGATAGTGGAAGAACAGAGCTTAGACCTCGTTGAATTGCTGTGGTCTTTCGCACCAGCCAAGCGGGTCACCCGCAGAACCAATTTTGAATGGGTGGCTACAAGTAAAGAAGCTGAGAATTTGAGCAAGCACTTGAAAAAGCTTGGATTTTCATTTGTCGGCCCAACCACCATGTATGCCCTGATGCAGTCCTCCGGTTTGGTTTTTGACCATGCCCCAGGTTGTTTCCAAAAACCATGAAAATTTGAGCCTTCCCACTACATTGTCTAGTTGGGAGAGCCATGACAGCCGAAGAATTCGGAGCCCTATTCCGGGCTCACATATCCGAAGTTAGTCGTTTCCTGGCCAGGCGTTTGCCTGCGGATCAGGTCGAAGACTTAGCATCCGACCTATTCGAAATAGCCTGGAATAAGCGCTCGAGTATCCCGCAGGGACTGGAGCTACCCTGGTTATACAAGACCGCTCGTTATCTGATTGCCAACCACCGGAGAAAAGAGGCGGGTCGCGTTGCCATCTTGGCAACCCTGGCGGAGCCGGTAGCGGCTCCTTCAGCTGAATCAATCGCTCTGGCAGATCTCGAGCTTTCGCAGGCCTGGGCCAGGCTGAATGAAAAGGAACGCGAAGCACTGGCACTCTGGGCACTGGATGGACTCGAGCCCAAAGAGGTCGCAGTCGCATTGGGCATTAGCAGTAATGCAGCCAATATCCGACTGAGTAGAGCAAAGCAGAATTTATTGGCGGAATTAGAAAAATCTAACGACCCCACTACATAACCTAGATATGAACGAAGAAAACCTAAGAAATCGACTAAAGGCGGCCGATCCAGCTGCCCAAGCACCACTGCTCTCAGAATCCGTGGTTGTTGAGGCAACCCTAAAAGGTAAATCCGCTCCAATTGGATTTCGAGCTGCTCGACTTTCATTAGCTGGTGCGGCTGCAGCGGTCTTGGCCATTGGTCTTACTCTGCCCAGCGCTCTGGCGCCGCAACCTCTATTCACTCTTGCTGGGGCTGGCCCAACTGGCAATCAGCCTGGAGCGCTATCCGCTACTTCAGAAACGGCTGATGCAAAGATGATCTGGCCTGGCTGGATTCAGTACAACTACATCGCCGATGGATTGAGTGAGCAAGCTGGACGTGGTGTTGTCTACGAAATTAGAAAAGTAGGTGACCCGCTGGAGATTCTCAAGCGTGTGGCTGACTACTTTGGAATTGAAGGCACTCCTAAAGAGGACGACTGGTCGACCAAAGAGTACCCAAGCTACTCAATCTCAGGTGATAACTTTTACCTCAGCGTTTACTGGTCAGGCGCGGGCTACTGGAACTTCGGAAGATGGACCAACCAAGTTCTTTGTGCTGAGCCAATCGAAGGGGAAGGTGCATCCACCAAAGAATGCATCCCTCCACAGTCGCAGCCTGATCTGATCCCAACCAAGCCAGAGTTGATTGAGCAGACAATTACAACATTTGCAGCTCTTGGCATCGAAGTCTCCGAGGAACAATTAACCGTTCAACGAGACGAATGGGGTGCCTACGTCACCGTAAGCAATTCACACAAGGGTCAACCAATCCCAATTGACTTTTACATCGCATGGGACTTCCAGGGCAAGATTTCATCAATTTCTGCAGCTAGCTTTGAAATTGTTGAACGCGGTGAATTTGGCACCGTCTCCCCCGTTGATGCTGTAGCTCGAATAAAGGATGGTAGATGGTACGGCGGGGTTTCCTCCAAGTACTACGAGCAGTACTACCGACCAATTGGAATCGCCAGGTCAACTGATGCAGCTGTTGCCCTACCGGCCCCTGAAGAGGGTGAGGCAGAGCAACCAGTTGAACCAGTAGAACCAGAGATTGTTGATCTCAGAATCAATAAGTCCGAGGCTGTGTTGGTTTCTGTTTTTGACAGCTCTGGCAACATGTGGTTGGTTCCCGGCTACCTGCTCTTCAACGACCAGGGCTGGTTCGACAGCATTGTTTCTTTGGAAGAAGGCGTTATCCAGCTTCCTGAGCCAGTTGATGTGATGCCGCTACAGGAAGAAACAAAGAACTAGGTTGATGGGGTAAACAGTTTGACTGTTTGCCCCTCAACGCTTGCTTTCAGGCCAGCTAATTCCGCTACTTCAGCAACTTCAGAGATGTTTTCCAGCCCTCTTTCAAGGGCTGCTCTAGCAAATAGGCCCTTGGCCTTCTTATTGAAGTGATTCAATGCTTTGCCATCGGCGGATAGGACCTCAACCGTGTAGTGAGTGCGGTCTTGCGGGACGGGATTAATTTCTTGATATTCCTTTGATCGGAGATCAAGAATTTCACCAATCATTCTTGGCCAAACGGCCTGATGCGCCGGTTGCCAAACTGTTCTGAGGTTGACCCCTGGCAATTTCGCTGAAGCACTAAATCGATAGTTTGGTATTTGCTCCATTGCTGGCAGAAGACCAAATAATGCGGATTGAATGAAAAGCTTTTCATTGGCGCGTTTGATAGCAGCATCGGACAAAGACTCATACTCCAAAGCCTCATAAAGAACTCCGCTATAGCGCTGCAGGGCAGGCATGGTTGGAGCGGTCATTAAGTTGAGATTCAACTGGATGTCCTGAGCGCTTTTTTTGCCAAGCCCAAGTGCCTTTTTAGCAAGTGACTCGTCCTGACACAGCTCTGCCAAGGAATTGATCAGTTGGTCTCTGGCCGGGTCGAGAGCGGCCCAAATGATGGCAGCTTTGTCGATAGAAATGCCAACGCCGCCGGGACGTTTAGTCTCCGACGGCGGAAGCAGAATAAGCATTAGCTAACTAGTTGAGCATCTCGAACAACCACTGTCACCACATCTGACTCCATCGAAATGAAGCCGCCCTCCTGGGTTTCAACGGTGACATTGCCAGCGGCAGAGTTGATTCGAATCTGCCCGCCGACCAAGACCGCCAGGATTGGCTCGTGACCAGCCAGCAGGCCGATTTCGCCAACTGCTGTTTTGGCAACGATCATCTCGGCTTCGCCAGACCAAATTTCACGCTCTGCCGAAACCAGATTCACAACCATTTGTTTTGCCACTAGCCAAGGTCCTTCTTGATCTTTTCGTAGGCTCGCATTACGTCCTCGATACCTCCGCAGTTGAAGAAGGCCTGTTCAGGAACGTGGTCAAGCTCACCATCAGCGATCATCTTGAAGCTCTCCACGGTTTCCTTCAGTGGAACTGTTGAACCAGCAACACCGGTGAACTTGGTAGCCATGTAGGTGTTTTGGCTCAAGAACTGCTGAATACGACGTGCTCTAGCTACGGTGATCTTGTCTTCTTCCGAAAGTTCCTCAACACCCAAAATCGCGATGATTTCCTGCAGTTCCTTGTTTTTCTGCAAAATCGCCTTCACGCGAATGGCGGTCTCGTAGTGCTCGGCAGAAATGTATGCCGGGTTCAAGATACGAGAGGTAGAAGTTAGTGGGTCCACAGCCGGGTAAAGACCCTTGGCTGCAATCTCACGGCTTAGCTCAGTAGTTGCATCAAGGTGAGCGAAGGTGGTGGCAGGGGCTGGGTCGGTGTAGTCATCCGCAGGAACATAAATTGCCTGCAGCGAGGTAATCGAGTGACCACGCGTAGAGGTGATTCGCTCCTGCAAGATACCCATTTCGTCAGCCAAGTTTGGCTGGTAACCCACGGCCGAAGGCATACGACCTAGCAGTGTCGACACCTCAGAACCCGCCTGAGTGAAACGGAAGATGTTGTCGATGAACAAAAGCACATCTTGACCCTGAACGTCACGGAAATACTCAGCCATGGTAAGAGCTGATAGAGCAACGCGAAGACGGGTTCCTGGTGGCTCATCCATCTGACCGAAGACCAGCGCGGTTTTGTCAATAACACCGGCCTCTTTCATTTCCTCGATTAGGTCATTACCTTCACGAGTACGCTCTCCAACACCGGCGAATACAGAAACACCGTTGTGGTTTTCAGCCACACGATAAATCATTTCCTGAATCAGAACTGTCTTACCAACACCGGCACCACCGAATAGACCAATCTTTCCACCCTGCACGTAAGGGGTTAGAAGGTCGATAACTTTGATACCGGTTTCAAACATCTGAGTCTTTGACTCAAGCTGATCAAAGCTTGGCGGCTTACGGTGAATTGGCCAACGCTCGGTAACTTCAATCTTTTGACCAGGTTCGCCATTGAGCACCTCGCCAATAACGTTGAATACTTTGCCCTTGGTCACATCTCCAACTGGAACAGAGATTGGTGCTCCAGTGTCATGAACCAGTCCACCTCGCACTAGGCCGTCAGTTGGCTTTAGTGCAATTGCTCGCACCAGGTCATCGCCTAGGTGCTGGGCAACTTCCAGAGTTAGTGTGGTGGTCTTTTCGCCGTAAGAAATCTCAGTTGTCAGAGCGTTATAGATTTCTGGTATGGCATCGTGTGGGAACTCAATGTCCACCACCGGACCAATTACTCGGGCGATACGACCGGCTGTCTTCGTGCTGTTAGCCATTTGTTTTCTCTTCCTGGTTAGTCCTTGACATCGGCAAGTGCATCAGCACCACCGACAATCTCGGAAATCTGTTGGGTAATTTCTGCCTGGCGAGCCGCGTTCGCCAAGCGGGTGTAGTTCAAGATCAGTTTGTCTGCGTTGTCGGTGGCGCTCTTCATGGCTTTTTGACGAGCAGCGTGCTCTGATGCAGCCGACTGCAGCATCGCGTTGTAAATCCTGTTTTCAATGTAGACAGGTAGCAAAGAATCCAATACCTGCTCCGGTTCTGGCTCAAACTCATATAGCGGGAATACCTCTAGTGCAGAGCCTGCCTCCTCCTCCACTACCTCAAGTGGCAGTAGTCGGATAGTGGTTGGCTCTTGCGAAATCATCGAGACAAAGCGGTTTCCCACTAGGTAGATCTCGTCTACGCCACCTTCACTAGTTGGCTTATTGAATGCCTCTGTAATGGTGGCTGCAATTTCTCGGGCAGTGTCGAACTGGGGCTGGTCTGTTCCGCCTTGCCAGTCACGAATGAATGGGCGCTGACGGAACTTGAAGTAACCAACCGCTTTGCGACCAACCAGATAGAAATCAACGGTTTGTCCCTGGTCGGTCAAGCGCTTAGAAAGCGCCTCTGCTTCCTTGATTGCTCCCGAAGAAAAAGCTCCAGCCAATCCGCGATCAGAGGTAAAGATGACAATTGCGGCCCTAGTTGGGTTTTCTACCTGTCTAGTTAGTGGGTGGTCAATGTCTGAGTGAGTTGCAACAGCAGAAACTGCTCTGGTGACAGCGCGAGTATATGGGTTAGACGCGGCGACTCGTTGCTGGGCCTTCTGAATTCGGGATGCCGAAATCAGCTCCATTGCACGAGTAATCTTCTTGGTCGTCTTGGCAGACTTTATTTTCTGCCGATAGACCCGAAGTTGCGCTCCCATTTACCTTTTCCTAACTATCGCTTCTGCTTAACAATCTTTTCTTGGTCAATCTCAGACGCGTCCAGAGCTTCGACCTTAGAAACATCTTCACTAACTAAAGACAGACCCTTGGAAGTCTGGAACACTCTCTTGAACGCGACGATCTCTTTTTCAAGAGCCGCAACGGTGTCATCTTCAAGGTTATTGGTCTCGCGAATAGTGGTGAGAACTTGAGTCTTGCGCGCTAGGTGGTCTAGGAATTCACGCTCGAACTTCAAGATGTCTTCCTTCGGGACATCGTCAAGCTTGCCTGTAGTACCAGCCCAGATCGAAACAGTCTGCTCCTCAACTGGGTATGGCGAGAACTGTGGCTGCTTCAGTAGCTCAGTTAGGCGGGCTCCACGCTCAAGCTGCTTACGCGATGCGGCATCAAGATCTGATGCAAACATCGCAAACGCCTCAAGGGCACGATACTGGGCAAGCTCCAACTTTAGAGTTCCAGAAACCTTCTTGATTCCCTTTACCTGGGCAGCACCACCCACACGAGAAACCGAGATACCCACGTCGATAGCAGGGCGCTGGTTTGCGTTGAAGAGGTCTGACTGCAGGAAGATCTGACCATCAGTAATCGAAATTACGTTGGTCGGGATGAAGGCCGACACGTCGTTTGCCTTAGTCTCAATGATTGGTAGACCGGTCATGGAACCAGCGCCCATCTCATCGGAGAGCTTTGCACAACGCTCTAGCAAACGAGAGTGTAAGTAGAAGACGTCACCTGGGTATGCCTCACGTCCCGGTGGGCGACGAAGCAGTAGTGACACAGCGCGGTAGGCCTCAGCCTGCTTGCTTAGGTCATCAAAAATAATCAGAACGTGCTTGCCGCCATACATCCAGTGCTGGCCAATTGCAGAGCCTGTGTAAGGAGCTAGGTATTTGAAGCCAGCTGGGTCGGATGCTGGCGAAGCAACGATGGTGGTGTA
>JBMLPC010000045.1:8031-14203 GCA_049242305.1 Aquiluna sp.
GGAAGCCCCTCAACGTGAGCAATTCCATCGGCTGCATCTGTGACGTAGCCGACTTCTTGCTTCGAAGATGACTTGGGCTCGTAGGACGAAACGAAGTCCTTCAGCGCATCCCGAATCTCATTCGGACTGATCTTGAGCTCTGACATTGCTTTTCCTTTTCCTTATTTATCAGCTCAGTTGAGCTGCAATCTTGCGTTTACCAACTTGGTTAGTACTGTTCCATCCATCACTTCGCCATTCACGGTCACGTGAACGCCGCCGATGATTTCTGAATCGATTTCTACGTTTAGCTGAAGCTCACGGCCAAAGGCCTTGGCTAGTGCGCCGGCCAATTTGTTGAGCTGTTCCTTACTAATGGGTCTTGCCACCTTGACGTGCGCTACCGACTCCCCAGCAAATTCAGCTATCCAGAGCCCGTATTGCTCAATTACTTCAGCAAAACGCTTGTAGGTTTTTGAGAATACGGCTTGTCTGGCCAGTGCCAGAGCATCAGCGTTCACTTTCCCGCTGAATAGCTTTTCAACCAGGTCTTGCTTGGCAAGAGAGCTGAAACGAGTGGTAGAAAGAGTTAGCTCCAATTCGCTGTCTTGCGCAACAATCTGCTGCACCTCAAACAGCTCCGCCTGCAAAGCATCAAGTGCTTTGCTCTGCGATGCAATGGAACGCACGCCAATTAGCTCTAGCGCTGCCGCCATGTCCTTGGCTGATGACCAGCGCAGGTTGGCGGCGAATTTAGCAAGCTCTTTTGCTTTGTCGCTTGCGGCGGCAAAAACAGATTCAATAACCTGTTCTTTTCCGGCAGCCTCGGCGGAAGGATCCGAGAGCAGCGAGCGCAACTGCGCACTCGACTGCAGAGCATTTGCAAAAGCAAACAACTCCCCTGCCAGCTTTAGGTCAACACCAGACTGACTGTGCAGTTTCTCCTGCAGAGCCTGGGTCGATTGCCGCGTACTAGATGCCATTAGTTGACTTTCTTGCCTTCAAGTTCAGCGATGAAGTCATCGACAACTCGGTTTGCCACCTTGTCATCCTGCAACTTCTCGTTCACAATTCGGGATGCGAGCTCAAGAGCCAATGCTCCGATTTCTGCCTTCAATGCCCTGGAGGCTGCGTCACGCTCAGCAACCAGAGAAGACTTACCGCTTTCAATAAGTCTCTCGGCTTCGCGAGCCGCCTGTTCCTTGAGCTCAGCAAGAATGGTTGCACCTTCGCTTCTAGCTTCTTCTCGAATGCTGGATGCTTCTGCGCGCAGCTTTTCTTGCTCGGCCAAAACCGTGGCGGTGCGATGCTCGGCAGCTCTCTGAGCCTCTTCGGCTTCAGCGAGACGACCTTCGATTGCCTTCGCACGCTCGTCGAGCATCTTCTTGAATCCAGGTAGCACCTTGAACCAGAAGAAGGTGAGCAAAATCACAAAGATTACCGATGACCAGATGATGTCGTAGTCAGCCGGAAGCAGAGGATTTGGTTGTTCACCACCCTCGGGTGCAGTTGCTGCCAAAATCTTGCTAATCATGATGATGGATTAGCCGAAGATGAATGGAGTAGCTAGACCGATCAGCGCTAGAGCCTCTGTGAAGGCGATACCTAGCCACATGGTCACCTGAAGACGACCTGCTAGTTCTGGCTGACGTGCAATGGACTCGATGGTCTTGGAAACAACCAAGCCCACACCAATTCCTGGTCCAATTGCTGCTAGACCGTAACCAACTACTGCGATGTTGCCGGATAGTTCGGCAAGGTTTACTGCGTCCACTTTATTTCCTTCCGTGGTGGTTTAGTGTTCGTCTGCCAATGCCAACTGAATGTAGACAGTGGTCAGAAGTGTAAATACGTAGGCCTGCAGGACCGACACCAAAATCTCAAAGAGAGTGAAGGCGAATCCGAACAGGAACGTCCCCGCACCGAAGGCCTTGAAAAGGCCATCGGCTTGGAAAAAGAAAAAGTGCGTTGCCGAGAAGCAAAGCACTAGCAATAGGTGACCGGCGATCATGTTCATCAGAAGACGAAGGGCCAATGTGACCGGTCGAAGAATGAATGTTGAGAGGAACTCAATCGGAGTTACCAGGGTGTAGAAGTAAACCGGAACACCTGAAGGAAACAGCGAATTCTTGAAGAACTTGAGCCCGTGACGCTTGATTCCGGCATAGATGAAAGTTACGTATGCAGCAGCTGCCAGCACGAGTGGAATACCTATCACCGAAGTGCCCGCAATGTTCGCGAACGGGATGATGCCTGTGATATTCATCCCCAAAACCATGAAGAAAATGGTGGTCAAAAGCGGCAGGAATCTCTCCCCGTCTTTCTCGCCAAGTTGATCGTGGGCAATTGACTTTCGCACAAAATTGAGAGCCATCTCCCCCAGCAATTGGAAGCGACCTGGCACTACATTGCCGGTCTTGACCGCCTGGTTAAACTTTCGCGTCCAGAGTAGAAACAAGACAATCAGCAGGGTCATCACAATCAGACGAATCATCATGATTCGGTTTATTGCGAATGGGGTGCCCTCAAATAGGAAGACTTCTGGGTAAAACTCGTAGATGGTCGGTGGGTGGAATTGACCATCCTCGGCCGAGAAAATGCTCAGTGCTGTAATCAGGTTAGCTCTCCTGGTCAGGGGCGCTGAAGGCCAAGTGGGTTGGGTTTCCCCAAGAGTTTATAAGACTAACTAAGACCGAATTGCCGCAATTCCCTAAATTAACAGCTAATTTTCGACCACTGGCAATTTGGCGCTCAGCACCAGGTAGGAGTCAATGGCAAGGGCCCCTAGTACGGATGCCACCACGGCAAAAAAGAACATGGGGCCGGAAATAAAAGTAGCCGACTGCAAAATACCCAGTAGTGCGGCGAACAACAAAATCTTAAGTAGCCAGCCCCCAAGGACTAAGGCGTAAAACCCGTTCAAACCCAGCCGAGCACCTAGTTTGATGCTGCCGATCGTCATTGCTCCGAAAACCACCGAAATGGCTGCGCCAATTAGAGAAGAATTTACGCCTGGTGAACCATAGACAAGGAAGCCAACCCCGGACCCTACGGCCGCGACCGCAAGCGCCAGCAGCAAGTTGAGCTTCAGGGCATTTGAAAAGAGTTTTTGACTATTTGTTTGCAACTTTTCTCCTGTGCTTAAGGCGTCTAGCAAGAACTGGCCAGTAGGTATGTAGCAGCGCCAGCAATTGCCAGCTACCAAAGATTACAAGAACCTGCGGAAGATCAAACCAGAAGAAGAGTAAGAGGCTCGTTGAAACGAGCAAGGTCCAGTGATAGAACACAAGTACCGCCCCCTGGTGAGAGTGGCCAATGTCCTGCAGCTGGTGATGAATGTGTTCTCGGTCCGCGGCAAACGGTGACTGTCCTCGTGAGAGCCTTCTCACCACCGCTAGTAGCAAATCCAGAAGCGGCAATATCAAAATAAAGACGGGTAAAACCAAGGGAATCAACGCGGGCAACAAGTCATTGCGGGTGACGGTTGCTGGATCAATTGAGCCGGTCACCGTTATTGCACTGGTTGCCATCAGAAGACCAAGCAGCATCGCACCTGAATCCCCCATAAATATTTTCGCTGGTCGCCAATTGTGAGGCAAGAAACCAACGACCATTCCTAGGATTATCGCGCTGATTAGTCCTGCCGTTGAGAAGAAGTTGGTGGGGGTAGTTTGTTGAGCCAAAAGATACGTATAGATAAAGAAACCAAACGTCCCAATTGCGACCACGCCAGCCGCCAACCCGTCTAGCCCGTCAATGAAGTTGACGGCATTCATGACTAAAACAAGAGCAAAAACAGTGATGGCGAGGGAAACCGCGAAACTTCCAACAGTTAGGCCACCAATCGGTAGTGAAACAATCTGAATTCCAGACGATGCAATCAGCCAGGCGGCCGCCATCTGGCCACCCATTTTTGCAGTCCAATCCAGCTCAATCAGATCATCGAGGATTCCAACAACAACAATCAATCCGGCAGCTAAAACAATTGACCAGATTGGACCGGAATTCACAAAAAGCTGGTCAAACCAGCCAAAGGATGCTGCCGCTGTAAAGCCAGCAACCAGACCCAAAAACATTGCCACACCACCAATTCTTGGTGTGGGGTCTTTATGAACGTCTCGTTCTCGAATTGCTGGAGCGATGTTATAGCGCTTAGCCAGGAAGCGAACTAACCAAGTAGCGCTATAGGTAACCAGTGCTGTGATTAGTGCAACCAGCAGGTAGGCGCGCACTAGTCGACCTCAAGCTCCACATTGCCGATCACGGATCGAATTCGATCCAAGGAAATTGCTCCCTTTCGAAGAACTCGAATAGGTTCTCCGTCTCTAACCTGAGTTAGATCCAAAATTGTGGAAGCTTCACCTTTAGGAGATGCACCCGCATCTAAATAAACAGCAACTTTGTTGCCAAAGTAATCAACCGCTTGCTGGGCCGTAACTGCAGCTGGTTGACCAGTTAGATTTGCGCTGGAAACTGCTAGTGGTCCTACGTCTTCAAGCAGGGCAAGAGTTATTTTGTGATCCGGCACTCGAAGTGCAACCGTTCCCCTGGTCTCCCCCAAATCCCACTCCAGAGATCGCTGAGCTTTCAAAACCATCGTTAGGGCACCAGGCCAAAAGGCTGCAGCAAGCTGGTTTGCTACCAGTGGTAAGTCACTCGCAAGTGCTGAGAGTGTCTCAACCTTGGGAATCAGCACCGGTGGTGGAGAAGTTCGGTCACGACCTTTTGCATTCAGGAGGTTTTCAACAGCCTTCGGGCTAAAGGCATTAGCAGCAATTCCATAAACAGTGTCGGTTGGCAAGACAACTAGTTCGGTGCGATCAAGAGAAACCTTGGCTAGACGAAAACCCGTTAGGAGATCTGTATCAACAGAGCAGTCATAAACGCTAGCCAAAACTAATTCCTCCTCGTTGCACTTACTGCTCTAAGCCGCCCGGTTGGGTCAGGGTGAACAGAAATGCCACCGTATCCTCCCTCTAATAGTAGTTCACGCACCGAATCCGACTGGCCGTCCGCGTGCTCAAGAACTAAGAGTCCGCCAACGCGCAGGCTCAAAGGTGCGGTTTCGATGATTTGACGAATGACGTCAAGACCGTCCTCCCCAGAATAGAGCGCTAACTCAGGATCAAAATCTCTAACTTCCGGGTCAATCGGGACTGCGGCCAAAGGTATATAGGGTGGGTTAGAAACAACTAAATCTAAATTGCGAAGCCTGGGCAGCTCCTCGTCAATGGAACCAATAATTAGCTTCACAGCAGCTTGATTGCTTTCAATGTTTTTTTCGGCATAGCTGGCTGCTTGCTCTGAAAGCTCAATCGCAGTCACCTCAGCATTAGTTTCTTTAGCCAACGAAATTGCAATCGCGCCACTGCCTGTGCCGAGATCTACAGCCTTAGGTTGTCCAGGCAAGGAGTTTAGGTAGTCAATGGCAACCTGAGTCACCTGTTCAGTTTCGAATCTGGGAATGAATACACCTGGACCAACCGCTAATTCAAGAGTTCTGAATGCAGCCACGCCAATTATGTGTTGAAGTGGAATACGACGAATGCGCTTTTCCAAATCCAAATTAAATTGACTGAGTTGTTCGTCCGTCAAAGAAAAATCAAATGTAATTCGGGTTAGGAGTTCCGCTCTTGTGGTTCCTAAGGCATGTGCCAAAAGCCAGTGGGCGTCTGCGTCTGGACTGGGCACCCCAGCCAGAGTCAGTTGGTCTTTTGCAAAGGCAAGAGCCTCCACGAGTTTCATCAGGCGCCTTGAATCGCCGCTAGTTTGGCTTCTTCATCCATACTGATTGCGGACTGAACGATCGGTTCAAGTGCGCCTTCCATGACCTGATCTAAGTTGTATGCCTTGTAACCAGTTCGGTGATCAGCAATTCGGTTCTCTGGAAAGTTGTAAGTTCTAATTCGCTCAGATCGGTCAACAGTTCTGACCTGACTCTTCCTTTGAGCTGATTGCTCAGCATCAATGGCTTCCTGTTGGGCAGCCAGTATTCGAGCTCGTAAAACTCGCATTGCAGCTTCTCTGTTCTGCAACTGGGATTTCTCATTCTGCATCGAAACAACAATTCCCGTGGGAATGTGAGTGATTCGCACGGCAGAGTCTGTGGTATTTACTGACTGTCCACCTGGGCCCGATGATCTAAAAACATCGACACGAATGTCATTTGGAGAAATATCCACTTCTTCTGGTT
>JBMLPC010000046.1:0-3120 GCA_049242305.1 Aquiluna sp.
CTTTCCTGAAGACGAAGGCCTGCAGCAAGACAAACACCACCAGGGCTGTTGCCAAAATGATTGGCAGATAGACGTTTAGAAATCTGATGTGGGCTGGATCATTCACCGAGTTGTACTGATTCCAAGCACCGAGAAAATTACCAATCGCAAAAATTGCGCCAGCCAGCAGGCTCAATATGACACCCAAGTTATTGAAGCGGTGCGCCGCTTTGGATAGTGAGGTGTCGCTTTTTGCCCTGATGGAAAGCGACTGCAGTAATGACCAAAGAGCCACCAGCGAAAACACTGAGATGCCCAGAAGAAATACGTAGGTCTGCATACCCACATAGGGCTCCGGCTCAATCGGCTGTCCCTGATCGGTGTAGGTGATCATCGGGTTCCGGATGCTTATGTAGATGGCAGCCATGAAGGAGGCCCAGGTGAAGATGAGGGCCAGCAGGGGAAACCTAATCGTGTTCTTCAGCTTTGTTAGTTCCATATCCATAAGCCTAGACTTACCCCATGATTGTGGTGATTGGTGAAGCTCTAATCGACCTGATTAGCAAGGAATCAGGCAAATATCAGGCGGTAGTTGGTGGCGCAAATGCCAATGTGGCCCTAGCACTTGCCGTCAGAGGTGAAAAGCAGGCTTTCCTTGGAAGAATCTCTTCGGATGGCTTTGGCCGACAAATTAGAAATCACCTATCCAACCATGGCGTAAATCTTGACCACGCAGTTTTTGCGAAGGAGCAAACAACGCTGGCGGTTGCCACTATCGATTCGGCTGGAGTTGCTTCCTATAGCTTCTATATGAACCAAACCGCTGACTGGGGTTGGAGCGAGGAAGAGTTGCCTTCCTTGTCTCAGCTCAAAGACTTAGGTGTATCGGCAATTCAATTTGGTTGTCTTAGCATGGCAATTGGCCCTGGAAACCGAGTCATTGAGAAGTGGTTGAGGGATATCTACGACACAAACTCAATAACGCTGTCGCATGATCTCAACATCCGTCCTGCTCTTGGATTCAACCGAGAAACCGAACGGGCGAGAGTTGAGAAACTTAACCAAATTAGCCATTTAGTCAAGGCATCTGATGCAGACATTGAGTGGCTCTATGACTTACCAGTTGGTAGTAGCCTCGACGAGATTGTACTCCAGTGGTCTGTGAACAAATTGGTGATCATTACTCGCGGACAAAATGGAGTAAGCCTCTATAAAAACCAGGAAAGATTTGATGTACCTGGCTTTTCCGTTAATCTGGTTGACACTGTAGGGGCGGGTGACACATTCATTTCAACTTTCCTGGCGGAACTTAATTTTGCAGGTGCGCTTGGATCAGAGCCTTTGGATAGGCTTTCCAGTCTTTCACACAAAATTCTGACTGAGAGTGCAAAGTTGGCAAACGCCGCGGCCGCCGTCGTTTGCGAGAGAATAGGTTGCCAGCCACCAACCAAACATGAGATTTGGGAGCAGCTGAGAAAAAATTCGTCCACGTGAGCCTATGATGAACGACTGCTGATCGTCATGAGAAGGTTTAGGTGTGAAACGCAAGGGCAGCTCCTTCAGCTTTGATTCCCGCGACCTGATGCGCTCGAAGTGCGAGCACTGCGTTCGCCTTGCAGTAGCCCGGGAGCTTGGCGTCTCTGACCTAGCAGACCTATTGGCCCAGTTTTATGAAAAGCCAGACAACATCGCCATTCGCTACGGACTTCGGTTTGAAGAGAAACTTGAACAAGACCTGATTCGCTCGCTAGGAGATCAAGTAGCCCAACCCTCCGAGCGAACAATGGAGGCAACGCTAGAACTGATGACCGAGGGTTTCCCCGTGATCTACCAGGGCGTTCTGCGCGGTGGTTCAGGAGCACTGGAGTTTTCTGGCAGACCGGATTTTCTGCTCAGGAGCGACTGGCGTTTTGAATTTACGGACAAGGGTTTCACAGCCAAGCAAGTAGATGGTTGGTCTGGGGGCTATACCGCCTGGGATGCAAAGCTGTCGTCATCGGCAAAACCCGAGTATCAAATGCAGGTTGGTCTTTATCTTGATGTTTTGAAACAACTCGAGCTGGCTTCCGATCACAATCACGGATTGATACTGGGTTCAGGCGAACTAGCAACTTTTGATTCAGACGTTTTGGTTGCCCAGATGATTGAAGTCAGAAACTCCTTTGTCAAGTCCGTTTTCCAAATTGTCGATGAAGCGCCACAAAGAATCGAAGACATTGGTTCGCTGGTTTGTGATGCATCAAGCTACTGCGAAATCTGCGAGTATCCAAGGCTCTGTCAGCACATGCGTCATGAAACTAATCACTTGCAGTTAGTAGCTGGAATTACAAGAGCCAACATAGAGTCTCTGCATCGTTCAGGCGTCAAGACAGTCAAGGAACTTTCCCACTTTGACTCGGCAACCGACAAGCTGTCAAAGAATCAGATTGAAAAACTTGCTCTGCAGGCAAGGCTGCAGCAAAGCATGTATGAAACCGGTGAGAGCAGTTATCAGATCATTAGCCCAGAAGACCTAGCCAAATTGCCCCCTCCCAGCGATGGTGACATCTTTTTTGACTTAGAGGGATTTACTTTCTATGAGGAGCCTGGCGGGCTTGAGTATTTGTTTGGCTTTACCTCAGTCAACGAAGGTGAGCAGTTCCACTTCACCTGGGCTGATAACCGAAAAGAAGAGAAGGCCTCTTTCGATAAGTTCATGCACGATTTACTCAATCGCATACAGAGATTCCCGGCTGCCAGGATTTATCACTATGCGGCCTATGAGCAAATCGCTCTCAAGCGCCTAGCTGAGCGCTACCAGATTTATCAAACGGCTGTTGAGGAGCTGATTGCTGGTGAATACTTTGTGGATCTCTACAAGGTAGTAAAAAACTCTCTAATGATTTCCCAGGAGAGCTACTCAATTAAGAGCCTTGAAAACTACTACAGCTTCAAACGCGTATCTGAAGTCAAAGAGGCTAAGGGTTCAATGGAGTATTACGACCAGTACCTGACAGCCCTGAAAGAAGATCCGGCGAGCGCCGAAAAGCTAAAGCGCCAGGTGATTGCATACAACCAAGATGATTGCGCAAGCACGCTGGCGCTTTGCCGTTGGCTTAGGTCTTTAGTAGATCGAAACGTCTAGTGGGATACCAGGACCGA
>JBMLPC010000047.1:0-3099 GCA_049242305.1 Aquiluna sp.
CCAACTACCAGCCGATGGAGCGTAAGTACTAATGGCACAAAAGGCAATTGCTGAGGTGGCCAGCCTCAAGCTCACGTTGATGATTCGCCGCTTTGACCCAGAGGTCGATAGTGAACCAAAGTGGGTTGATTACGACATCGAGATGTATGGCACGGACCGAGTCCTGGATGCACTGCACAAGGTGAAGTGGGAAATTGATGGGTCGCTAACTTTCCGTCGCTCCTGCGCTCACGGAGTTTGTGGTTCGGATGCAATGCGTATCAATGGACGCAACCGGCTCGCCTGCAAAACTCTCATCAAGGATCTAGACCTCTCGCAGCCGATCTACATCGAGCCAATCAAGGGATTGCCAGTCGAAAAAGACTTGATTGTCGACATGAATCCGTTCTACCAGGCCTATCGAGACATCAACCCATTCCTAATAGCCAGTGACAAGCCAAAGCGAGAGCGTCTGCAGTCACCAGAGGATCGCGCTCGTTATGACGACACCACCAAGTGCATTTTGTGTGCTGCCTGCACGACTTCCTGTCCAGTGTTCTGGACCGACGGTCAGTACTTTGGCCCAGCAGCAATTGTTAATGCTCACCGCTTTATCTTTGACTCTCGTGATGAGGGTGCTGAGGTGAGGCTGGACATTCTGAACGATAAAGAAGGCGTCTGGCGCTGCCGCACCACCTTTAACTGCACCGAGGCATGCCCCAGAGGAATTGAAGTAACCAAGGCAATTGCCGAAGTAAAGCAGGCGATTCTCAAGGGAAGACCTTAGCTAGCAACGCGGTTTAGTTCTGCATGACAATTCAGCGCCGAACCATCCTTGCCGGCTCACTGGCCGCCACATCCACAATTGCCCTAGCGGCCTGCGCTGGTGAAGCTCCGGTTGCCCAAACCTCTCCCCCGTCAGCGAGCGTTGACCAAGCCCCCGGCACAATCAGCGGAGAAATTTTCTTGGCGAATGTTGATGAAATTCCTGTAGGCACTGGCAAAAAAGTAATGGTGGATGAATCGCTGACCATTTTGGTGACGCACCCGAAGCAGGATCAGTTCCGAGCATTTTCAGCCACCTGCACCCACTCTGGTTGCATTGTGAGTGGCGTGCAGGAAGGGCAAATTGCCTGCGGCTGCCATGGCGCAAGATTCAATACCGATTCAGGCGAGCCAGAGCAGGGACCTGCAAAATCACCGCTTGGAAAAATCACACTAGAGGTCCGTGGCAACGAACTATATGCCTTGCTATAGCTAGGTTTATTACGTGCTCAAAATCGCAACAGTCAATGTAAATGGCATTCGTGCGGCCGCTCGCAATGGCATATCGGACTGGCTAAAGAAAGCAAAGCCAGACATTGTCTGCCTACAGGAAGTTCGCGCACCAACTGGTGAATTAGAAAAGCTCGCAACCAAAGATGGACCACTTGGCGATGGATGGTTTATTGCCGAGCACGAAGCATCTGCCAAGGGCAGAGCTGGCGTTGCCGTGATGAGCAGATTCCCAATCAAGAAATTTAGAACCGATATCGGCCCGGATGAATTTGATTCTGCAGGTCGTTGGGTCGAGGTTGATATCGAAACGAAGTCTGGTTTATTGACGGTTGTTTCTTGCTATGTCCACTCCGGGGAAGCCGACACCCCAAAGCAGGTTGAGAAGTATAAGTTCTTAGGTGCCATGAAGCAGCGAATGGGTCAGCTGATAAAAAAGAATGAGCTGGCGCTCGTGGTTGGAGATCTCAACGTCGGTCACACTGAGCTTGATATCAAGAATTGGAAGGGCAATCTCAAGAACGCAGGATTTCTGCCTGAAGAGCGCGCCTACTTTGACGACTTTGCTAAGCAGGGTTGGGTGGACATCGGAAGAAAAGCTCACCCGGGCAAGCCTGGTCCCTACACCTGGTGGTCTTTTCGAGGTAAAGCCTTCGACACGGATGCTGGCTGGCGCATCGATTATCACCTCGCTACCCCAAAGCTGGCCGCACTCGGGCAGAATTATCGAGTTGATAGAGCTAAAAGCTATGACGCTAGGTGGACCGACCACTCTCCCGTTTTAGTTGATTACAAACTTGAGGTGAAGTAATGGCAAAACCAAATCTGCTCAGTGGCATGCAGCCTTCGGCTGCCAGCCTCCACCTCGGTAATTACCTCGGAGCACTCAAGCAGTGGGTGGCGATGCAGGATGACTATCAGGCCTACTACGTCATAGTTGACCTGCACGCTATTACGGTTCCGCAAGACCCCAAAGAACTTGCTGAAAACACTCGTAGAACAGCTGCCCAGTATTTGGCAGCGGGGATTGATCCAAACAAGTCGGCCCTGTTTGTGCAATCGCATGTGCCAGCTCATGCCCAACTTGCCTGGGTTCTCAACTGCATAACTGGTTTTGGTGAGGCATCTCGCATGACCCAGTTCAAAGACAAAAGTCAGAAAGGCGGGGCTGAAAGCAGCTCCGTGGGACTTTTCACATATCCAATTCTGCAAGCCGCTGACATTCTCCTCTACCAACCAAAGAGTGTGCCAGTTGGAGAAGATCAGCGCCAACACCTTGAGCTAACTAGAGATTTAGCGATGCGTTTCAACTCTCGTTTCGGCGATACCTTCGTTGTTCCGGAAGCTCACATCTTGAAAGAAACTGCCAAGATTTACGATCTGCAGGAACCAACAGCCAAGATGTCCAAGAGCGCGGAAGACCCAAAGGGTCTTATCAACATTCTTGATGAAGACACCACTATCTCGAAGAAGATAAAGAGTGCGGTCACTGATACCGATGGCGAAATTCGATTTGATCGTGAGAAAAAGCCGGGTGTATCAAATCTGCTTGGAATCTATTCAGCAATCACCGGAGAGAATGTCAAAGAACTAGAGCAGCGATTCGGCGGCAAGGGCTATGGCGATTTGAAGTCAGAGCTGGCAGATGTGGTGGTGTCAGCCCTTGCTCCGATTCGTGCAAGAGCTCAGGAGCTACTTTCAGACAAGGCAGAGCTGGACCGACTACTTGCCAAGGGAGCGGCCAGTGCTAACGAGTTAGCGGAGCAAACCCTCCGGAAAGTCCATGAAAAAGTGGGCTTTATCCCGCCAAAACACTAGGGCGGAATTATTTACCCCCAGCGGGTA
>JBMLPC010000048.1:0-4383 GCA_049242305.1 Aquiluna sp.
TAGACAGAGACAAGCCGCTCAGGTTTAAGTTCTCGTCTAACGAGGTGACTTTGGAATCGATCGGCTCAGATGTTGCAGATGCCAGCGAGCAGGTTTCTTGCTCACTGACCGGCGATGAAAATATTGTCTCTTTGAAGCCGCAATATCTAATTGATGCACTTTCTGGAGTAGACACAGAAATGGTTTCTTTGGGCTTCACTTCAAACCCAAACAACCCGAATAAGCCAGGTCCGGTATTAATTACTCCAGTTGGATCAGATAGCCACTACAGATATCTGTTGCAACCCAACCTTCTAGTTTCCTAGGGGGCAGGCTTTGTGGGTGAGCGAGCTGCAGCTTGCTAATTTTCGCAACTACACACAGCTAAGTCTTTCCCTAGCCAAAGGCATAACTCTTTTTCATGGGCCAAATGGTGAAGGCAAAACAAACCTCGTCGAAGCCCTGGTTTATCTGAGCCAACTGACGTCGCACAGACCCGGAAATCTAAAGTCTTTAGTCCAAAACGGCCAGGAGCAAGCCGTAATCTCTGCAACCGCCAACCACAACGGTCGGAAGTTAGTAGTTGCTGCGGAGCTAAACCGAGAGTCCCCAAATCGCTATTTCCTAGGCGGCAATCAGCAAAAGCGGGTGAGTGATTTCCTTGGAAACCTTCCAGTCGTTCTCTTTGCCCCCGAAGATCTAGACATCGTCCGGCGTGATCCAGAAGATAGAAGGAACTTCCTGGATACCAACATGGCGCTACTAAAGCCGAGGCTCGCCCAGCTGAAGCTGGACTATGACAAGGCTCTGAAACAAAGAAATGCCCTTCTGAAAAGTGCTAAGCAAGTAAAGAACGCCGATCTCACAACGCTCGATATTTGGGACGAGCAGATTGCTAACCTCGGAAGCAAGCTCACGCTCGCCAGACTCGAACTCATCTCACAGCTATCCCCGCTGATCCAAGATTTCTATAACAAACTCTCAACTTCTCAAGAGCTGATCACCATGCGACTTGTGTCTTTAAACAGCAAAGAAGAAACAGAAGAGATATCTCAAAAAGACCTAGAGCAAATGCTTCTTACCAAACTCCTCTCGCTTAGAGACCAAGAGCTCGAGAGAGGTATCACTCTTGCCGGCCCACACAGAGACGAGCTGCTAATAGAAAAGAACTCTCTGCCGGTCAGAACTCAAGCATCTCAGGGCGAAGCTTGGTCGATAGCACTTGGTTTAAAGCTTGCCCTTGCACAACTGCTCAGAGAGAGCAGTCTTGGCGATCCTGTTGTGATTCTGGATGATGTCTTTTCAGTGTTAGACCCAGGTCGCCGCGCAAGAATGCTCGAGTTCGTAGTTGGCTTTGAGCAAGTACTAATAACTGCCGCGGATCTGGGGCTGTCACCAGAGCTAGAGTTGAGCGCAACTTATTCAGTGATGGGAGGCGAGCTAATTGGAGATTAACTTCAACATGGCCGATCGCTTTTTCAAAGAGACGCTGAAATCAATTGGACGCAAGACCAAAGATCAAAAAAGACGCGAAGAAAAAGCCGAGCGAGGTTCAAGGCCTTTCGACAAAGGCAGAGAACCAATTTCTGCGGCTGAGGGTGTTGAGAAACTTCTAGATGATTTCGATTGGCAGAAAAGAGTTGACAAGGAATCTCTGTTTCTTGATTGGGAGAGGTTGGTGGGGCCGGAAAACGCAGCTGCCTCAAAGCCCCAGGAGATCAGAAATGGCACCCTCAGCATCGGTTGTCGCTCAACCGCCTGGGCGACCCAGCTGAGGCTTTTGAAGGACCAAATTTTGGCCCGCATTCAGGAGCAATATCCGGACCTAGGGGTGAAGGATTTGGTCTTTTTAGGACCCTCGGCACCAAGTTGGAAGAAGGGCCCCAGGAGCGTTCCTGGACGGGGTCCACGCGATACATATGGGTAGTTTTGGCCTGTAAATAAGCGGATTTGGACTAGAATTAGGGGGTTAGCCAACCCGAATATCAGTCAGTCCTAGGCCTGCTTTTCTGTGGTGCTAACCCGAAGTGGGAAGCAACTGAATAT
The DNA here is from genome assembly GCA_049242305.1 of Aquiluna sp. GTDB lineage: Bacteria > Actinomycetota > Actinomycetes > Actinomycetales > Microbacteriaceae > Aquiluna. The sequence goes on from JBMLPC010000048.1 coordinate 2,026, forward strand.
GTCTGAATCAAAAAAGAAATATGACGCCGGGGCGATCCAGGTCCTGGAGGGGTTAGAAGCGGTTCGCAAGCGCCCCGGAATGTATATCGGCTCAACCGGCCCCAGGGGTCTGCACCACCTGGTCTATGAAATTGTTGATAACTCGGTCGACGAGGCTCTGGCTGGCTACTGCGACAACATCGATGTGACAATCACCAAGACGGGCGACATCAGGGTCAGCGACAACGGCCGCGGTATCCCGGTGGACATGCATCCAGTTGAGAAAAAACCAGCGGTTGAAGTTGTACTCACCGTTTTACACGCAGGTGGAAAGTTTGGCGGAGGAGGCTACGCCGTCTCCGGTGGTCTACACGGAGTAGGCGCATCGGTAGTAAACGCACTCAGCAGCAAATTATCTGTTGATGTTCACCGTGATGGATTTGTTTGGTCGCAGACCTACACCATCGGTGTTCCTGACAAGCCACTGAAGAAGGGCGTAAAGACCACCAAGACCGGAACCACAATTCAATTCACGCCGAGCAAAGAGATTTTCGAAACCGTAGTTTTTGACTACGAGACTCTGCGTCAGAGATTCCAGCAGATGTGCTTTTTGAACAAGGGCCTCAAGATCAATCTGGTTGATGAAAGAACTGGCGCAAGCGATTCATATAAGTATGATCGCGGCCTAATTGATTACGTGGAATATCTAAACTCTGCAAAAAAGGTAGAGGTTGTCCACGACGAGATTATTTCGATTGAGTCAGAAACCAAAGACAAGAAGATGTCGGTTGAAATTGCCATGCAGTGGACCACCGGATATAACGAAGGTGTCCACACCTATGCCAACACCATCAACACCCACGAGGGTGGAACCCACGAAGAAGGCTTCCGAGCAGCCATCACATCCCTGCTGAATAAATACGCAAGAGACAAAGGCCTTCTCAAGGAAAAAGACGAGAACCTAACCGGTGATGATGTTCGCGAGGGACTGACTGCAGTCATTTCTGTCAAACTTGCTGAGCCTCAGTTCGAAGGCCAAACCAAAACCAAACTTGGTAACACAGAAGCTAAGACCTATGTCCAAAAGGTTGTCAGCGATCAACTGGGAGATTGGTTTGAGAGAAACCCAGGTCAGGGTAAAGAAGTTGTTAGAAAAGCAATTCAGGCAGCGGCAGCAAGACTCGCTGCAAGAAAAGCAAGAGAAGCAACCAGAAGAAAGAGTCTGTTGGAATCCGGCGGTATGCCAGGAAAGCTTCGCGACTGCCAATCTAGAGATCCAAAAGTATCGGAGATCTATATCGTCGAGGGCGACTCCGCTGGTGGCTCAGCCGTAAGAGGAAGAGATCCCGAGACCCAGGCAATCTTGCCGCTGCGCGGAAAGATATTAAATGTTGAGAAGGCAAGACTCGACCGGGCCCTCGCAAACACCGAAGTTCAATCGCTCATCACTGCCTTTGGAACAGGAATTGGCGAAGACTTTGATGTTGAGAAGATCAGATATCACAAGTGCATCTTGATGGCAGACGCCGATGTCGACGGTCAGCACATCAGAACCCTGCTTCTAACTCTTTTATTCAGATACATGCGACCACTAATTGAGCACGGCTATGTCTATATGGCGCAGCCACCTCTATACCGAATCAAGTGGTCCAACTCCGAGCACGAGTACGCCTTTTCTGACGCCGAACGAGACGCCAAGATTGCCAAGGGCAACAAGGAAGGCAGGAAGCTGCCTAAGGAGAACTCCATCCAGCGCTACAAAGGTCTTGGCGAGATGGACTACGACGAGCTGTGGCAGACGACCATGAATCCCGCCACCAGGACCCTTCTGCAGGTCACCCTGGACGATGCGGCGCTCGCCGATGAGATTTTCTCAACTCTGATGGGCGAGGACGTTGACAGCAGAAGAACCTTTATTCAAAAGAACGCCAAAGACGTTCGATTCTTGGACATCTAGGAGTAAAACGTGGCTGATCAAATAGACAAGATCGAACAGGTCGACCTCCAGGTCGAGATGCAGCGAAGCTATCTCGATTACGCAATGAGCGTGATTGTTGGAAGAGCTCTACCTGATGTCAGAGATGGACTAAAGCCAGTGCATCGCAGAGTCCTCTATGCGATGTATGACGGCGGATATAGACCAGACAAACAGTTCTCCAAGTGCTCGAGAGTCGTTGGCGATGTCATGGGTCAGTATCACCCTCACGGCGATGCAGCAATCTATGACACTTTGGTAAGACTGGTTCAGGACTGGAACATGCGGTATCCGCTGGTTGCTGGTCAGGGAAATTTCGGATCTCCTGGAAACGATCCTGCCGCTGCACCTAGATACACCGAGTGCAAGATGGCACCACTTGCCATGGAGATGGTCCGAGACAT
>JBMLPC010000049.1:0-3592 GCA_049242305.1 Aquiluna sp.
TCGCGAACCGCATCACGAATTCGGTCGGTCTGCATCCTTGCTCTTTTTCTTTTCGGTTTGTTCTTTGCGCTTAGGAACCGCAATTGGTCCCTTGGCAGAGATTGCACGCTTGGTGCTGGAACGCCAGGTTGTGCGCTTAGGTAGCTTCTTGACCTTCTTGAAAATTTCAGCAATCTGATCTTGATTCAGAGTTTCTTTTTCAAGCAGTTCTTTCGCTAGCTGGTCTAGCACGGAGCGGTTAGAGGTGAGAGCCTTGTATGCCTCATCCATTGCCTGATCCAGAATCGCTCTAACTTCATTGTCGACAATCTGCGCCATTTCGTTTGACCAATCGCGATTGGTTGCAAGCTCGCGACCCAAGAACGGTTCAGTGTTGCCGCTACCCAGAGAAATCGAGCCGACTTTGGCGCTCATTCCATATTTGGTAACCATCGTTCTGGCAATTGAGGTTGCCTTCTCAAAGTCGTTGGAAGCACCGGTGGTTGGGTCCTTGAAAACAATTTCTTCGGCAATGCGGCCGCCCATCGCATAGGCAATCTGATCCAGCAGCTGATTGCGGCTAATCGAGTAGCGGTCCTCCAGCGGCATCACCATGGTGTAGCCGAGTGCTCTGCCGCGCGGAAGAATCGTGATCTTGGTTACGGGATCGGAGTAGTTGGCGGCTCCGGCAACCAGTGCGTGACCAGCCTCGTGATAGGCGGTAACCAGTCGCTCGTGATCCTTCATCACCGCGCTCTTGCGCTGCGGACCACCAATTACGCGGTCAATCGCCTCGTCGATGGTTTCATCATCAATCTTTTTCTTATCTAGCCTCGCAGCCAGCAGCGCTGCTTCGTTCAAAACGTTTGCCAGGTCGGCTCCGGTGAAGCCAGGGGTTCTTCTGGCAACCAGTGCCAGATCAACTTTGTCGGCCAGTGGCTTGTTCTTGGCGTGCACAGCAAGAATCTGCTCGCGGCCCTTCAAATCAGGTGCGCTAACTCCAACCTGGCGATCAAAGCGACCTGGTCGAAGCAGTGCTGGATCCAAAACGTCTGGTCGGTTGGTCGCTGCAATCAAGATCACGTTGGTGGAGGTATCAAAGCCATCCATCTCAACCAGCAGCTGATTCAGTGTTTGTTCGCGCTCATCGTTTCCGCCACCAATACCGGTTCCACGGTGACGACCAACCGCATCAATCTCATCAACGAAGATGATTGCGGGTGAAGCTTGCTTGGCCTGATCAAACAGATCGCGCACGCGTGACGCACCAACACCGACAAACATTTCAACAAAGTCAGATCCGGATATTGAGAAGAACGGAACTCCCGCTTCCCCAGCAACTGCCTTAGCAATCAGTGTCTTTCCGGTTCCCGGTGGGCCATAGAGCAAAACACCGTGTGGAATCTTGGCTCCCATGTCCTGGAACTTCTTTGGGTTTTTCAAAAACTCTTTTATTTCATTCAGCTCTTCAATGGCCTCATCAATGCCCGCAACATCAGCAAAGGTGATCTTGCTCATCTCTTTATTGACAAGCTTTGCTCTGGACTTGCCAAACTGCATGACTCCGCGACCACCGCCGGCCATCGAGCCCATCAGGAACCAGAACAGCGCCAAGATAATGATGAATGGTAGGAGCGAGCCCAGCAGAGCAAGAATCCAAGGTGTGCTTGGAACCTCATCGCTCCAGCCCTTGGAAATGTTTGCATCAGCAACTATTTGTGCAACAGATGATGCACGACCAGAAACGAAGTAGAACTGAACCTGCTTACCAAACTCAGCATCTGCATTTCGCAGTACAACATCCACTCTCTGGTCACCATCAAAGATTGTAACCTTCTCAGCTTGACCAGAGGAAATCATTTCCAGTCCAACCTGGGTGTCAACCTTGGTGAACTGCTGAGTGTTCATCAGTGATGAGCCAACAAACACAACAATCAGAGCAGCAGCAATCCAGAGCCAAGGTCCGCGCAGGAACTTCTTGAGCTTGGTCTGGTTGTCTTGCTTCTTTTCAGTCATCAAAAACCTTTAGCTATATACGGATGGAGAAAGAATTCCCACTCCATCAAGTGAACGGTAGTTTTCATTGAAGTCAAGCCCATAGCCAACTACAAATGCATTGGGAATATCAAAGCCCACCCAACGGACAGCTATTTTGACCTTGGCAGCTTCTGGTTTCCTGAGAAGGGTCACAATCTCAACACTGGCGGCGCCTCTGGCATTGAGGTTGGAGGTCAGCCAGGACAGGGTTAGCCCGGAGTCGATGATGTCCTCGACAATCAGAACATTTCTGTCCTTTATGTCTGTATCCAAATCCTTCAGGATTCGCACCACACCAGAAGAGACAGTGCCGGAGCCATAGGAAGAAACTGCCATCCAATCCTGCTGAATTGGAATGCTCATGGCTCTTGATAGATCTGCCATGAATGGAACAGCACCCTTGAGAATGCCAAGCAGCAAAACGTTCTTGTTTTGATAGTGCTCAGAGATTTCACTTGCCAGTTCAGCAACTCGCTTTTGAATCTGTTCTGCGGTTACCAAAACTTCTTGAATGTCAGGGTGATTTAGCTGCACTAGCAGGCTCCCGGGTTTAGTGGTTTGGTGCTTTTGACAACCAGCTGGTTTGCCACCCGCTCTACTGTAATGCCCGAAAGGCTGGTCTTTTTCTGCCCGTGCCAATTGGTAATCAGCTCATCAATCGCCATCACCTGGCTCCTTGAGATGTTCTTTGCCCCGGCCTGCTGGCAGATCAGGTGCAGTGCTTTGCGGCGCAGCGCAGCCTTGGCCTTTGCCAAAACTTCAATGGAATAGCTGACCTGGCGAGCGCCGACTTTCACTAAAGCCTTCTTCACCAGCTTTTGAGCCAGCTCCTCAATCAGCTCATCCGCCTCAGCTGCGCTCTTAGCTGTTTTGGAAAGTGCTTCGGAAAAGCCCGGCCCCAAAATCTTTTCAAGTTCTGTGGCTAACTTGCGAACGCGAACGCGTGCGAACTTGCTGTCTTGGTTGTGTGGATCATCCCAAAACTCAATTCCCGCATCAGCGCATGCCTGGCGAAGAGTTGCCCTTGAGATATCCAGAAAAGGTCTGAGTAGCTTTCGCTCACCATCAACCAGTGGCATGCCGGAGATAGAGCGAAGTCCGGATCCCCTGGCAAGACCTAACAGAACAGTTTCTGCTTGATCATCGAGATTGTGTCCAAGAAGGATCCAGTTAGCCTTAGTTGCTTTGCGAATCTTCTCGAGCGCTTTGTAGCGAGCATCCCTAGCTGCTGCTTCCAGGCCGTCACCAGATTGCTTGACACTCACCTTTTCAATTACAACCTCAGTGATTCCCAGCAGCTGAAGTCGCTGCTTGGCGGTTAGGGCAGCCGCTGCACTTTCTTTTTGCAGGCCGTGGTCAATCACCGCTGCGACTAAGTCAATCTTGAGCTTTTTTGCCTCAAAGGCGGTTGCGGCAGCCAGTGCCAGCGAGTCCGCTCCACCGGAAACTGCCAGCAAGAGTTTCTTCGCTGGATAGCCCGCCAATACCTCTCTTACCGCCTTTCTGGTGAGGGCGATAGCTGGGGTGAGTCTTGGTCTGACTGGCATGGCTTCTATTCGCTAATCTTTATCAAAGC
>JBMLPC010000050.1:0-3637 GCA_049242305.1 Aquiluna sp.
AAACTGCACTGATCACTGGAGGCAGCTCCGGCCTGGGACTGGCGAGCGCCGAGGCTCTGGCCAAGGAGGGCTACGACCTAATCCTGGTGGCAAGAGGCGAGCAAAGGCTGAGAACAGAAGCCGCAAGACTGCGAAATGAGTTCCCAAAGATTTCAATCAATGACTTTGTTCTCGATGTCTCAAACCAAAGCACAGTTAGAGATTTTGCAAAGAACATAACTTCTCCTCTAGATGTCCTGATGAATAACGCTGGGTTGATGGGTCCTGACTATGCGCTATCACCAGAGGGCATCGAGTCGCAGATGGCAACCAATCACATTGGCCACTTTCTTTTGACATCGCTTCTATGGCCAAACCTGGAAGAGGCAAAGGGACGAGTGGTTTCGATAAGCTCCGTGGTTCACCGAAGATCTAAAATGCAGGCTGAAAGCAAAGAAGAGATTCAGGGAAAGACTGAGAGCTATAACCGCTGGGGACGCTATGCCGACAGCAAGCTTGCCTGCCTACTCTTTGCCAGAGAGTTAGATATAAGAGCTAAGCAACTTGGCTCCAAAGTGTTATCTATTGCCGCTCACCCGGGCTGGGCACTAACCGGACTGCAGGCCAACTACCCAAACACCTTTGACTTTCTTGCCCAAAAAGCAGCCGTTGGTGCTCGCTCGCAGATTCGCGCTGCTCTCGACCCCGCTCTCAGAGGAGGCGAGTTTATCGGTCCAAGGGTTGAAGCCTGGGGTGAACCGAAACTGATTGCGGGAAGCAAGCACTCGAAGGATCTGGAGCTTGCCCAGAGACTATGGAAATACAGCGAAGAATTGACCTCGAGTAAGTTTCTTGGCTGAGGGTAGGCTTTACATATATAGGAGTATCGCCTTGCAGCCAGAAGACATCGTCGGTTCCAAAATCACGAACCAAAGCCTCAGTCGCTGGCTTCACTCGCTTCCTGGGGTAGACAAGGTCGGACTCGAACAGCGTGCCGCTTCCCTAGCGACCCGATCAATCAAAACTGACTCAAAGGCCTGGGGATTGGATATGGCCATCAAGATGATGGACCTTACGACCCTCGAGGGCATGGACACCCCGGAGCGAGTTAGATCACTTTGCCTAAAGGCAATGACCCCCGATCCGGAAGACCTCGACTGCCCCAGACCTGCAGCCATTTGCGTCTATGGAGACATGGTCAAATACGCCAAGGCAGCACTGGGCAAAAGCGGTATTTATGTCGCTGCGGTAGCAACCGCATTCCCATCCGGCAGAGCAAGTCTGAAAGTCAAACTGCTCGATACCAAAGAAGCGGTAGCTGCCGGTGCAGATGAGATTGACATGGTGATTGACCGCGGAGCTTTTCTTGCAGGAAACTACCTCGAAGTCTTTAGACAAATTCAGCAGGTGAAGCTTGCTTGCCAAAGGCCCACGGGAAAGCCCGCTCACCTGAAGGTGATACTGGAAACTGGCGAGCTACAAACCTATGACAACATCCGCAGAGCCAGCTACCTCGCCATGCTTGCCGGCGCTGACTTCATTAAGACTTCAACTGGAAAAGTCACAGTGAATGCAACCTTGCCAATCACTCTGCTAATGCTGCAGGCAGTTAGAGATTGGTATGAAGAAACTGGAATCAGAATTGGTGTGAAGCCCGCCGGCGGAATCAGATCTTCCAAGGATGCACTTCGCTACCTGGTGGTTGTCAAAGAAACCGCTGGCGATGAGTGGCTAAACCCCGACCTATTTAGATTTGGTGCATCGAGCCTGCTGAATGATGTATTGATGCAAAGACAAAAACTGAGAAGTGGAAACTACTCAGGCAGCGACTACGTGAGCGTGGACTAGGAGAAAAATGTTCGAGTATTCACCAGCACCTGAGAGTAAATCCATCGTCAAGTTCCAAGACTCTTACGGACACTACATTGCTGGCAAGTTCGTAAAGTCCTCCAAGAAATACGAAACCATCAATCCAGCAACTGAAGAAACCCTTGCGCTCATCGGTCATGGCGGTGCCAAGGAAATAGATCTCGCGGTCAAGGCTGCAAGAAGCGCCTATGTGAAAACCTGGAGCAAGCTAACCGGAGCTCAGAGGGGTAAATACCTCTACCGAATCGCTCGCATCATTCAGGAAAGAGCTAGAGAGCTAGCCGTTGCTGAAACACTAAACAACGGCAAACCAATCAAGGAAACTCGAGACTTCGACATACCAACGGTGGCAGCCTGGTTCTTCTACTACGCCGGATGGGCAGACAAGCTTGACTATGCAGGCCTTGGCCCAAACCCAAAGGCCCACGGAGTTGCTGCCCAAATCATCCCCTGGAACTTCCCGCTGATGATGCTGGCCTGGAAAATAGCCCCTGCACTAGCAGCCGGAAATACCGTTGTTCTAAAGCCTGCCGAATCCACTCCTCTAACGGCACTGATGTTTGCAGAGATTTGCGAACAGGCGGAGCTGCCAGCGGGAGTGGTGAACATCGTCACAGGTTTCGGCGACACCGGAAGCGCACTTGTGAACCACTCTGGTATCGACAAGGTTGCCTTCACCGGTTCCACCGAGGTGGGAAGAATCATCGCCAAGCAGATTGCCGGAAGCAAAAAGAAGGCAACCTTAGAGCTTGGCGGCAAAGCAGCCAACATAGTGTTTGACGATGCACCTATTGATCAAGCAATCGAAGGTGTTGTAAACGGCATCTTCTTCAACCAGGGACACGTCTGCTGCGCAGGATCAAGACTGCTTCTGCAGGAGTCAATTCAAGATGAATTCCTGAAAAAGCTAAAGCGCAGAATGCAAACCCTTCGCGTTGGAGATCCGATGGATAAGAACACCGATGTCGGTGCCATCAATTCGGAGGCGCAGCTTAAGAAGATAGACAAGCTGGTGAAGCAGGGTGTGAAAGAAGGTGGAACCGCCTGGTCACCGCAGTGCAAGCTTCCAAGAAATGGTTTCTGGTATGTGCCAACCATCATCACGGGTGTCTCCCCCGCTAACACTGTTGCCAGGGAAGAAATCTTCGGTCCGGTGTTATCGGTAATGACTTTCCGAACTCCAGCCGAAGCTGTCACCAAGGCAAACAACACCCCCTACGGACTCAGCGCCGGTGTCTGGACAGAGAAGGGCTCAAGGATTCTCAAGCTGGCTGATCAGCTAAACGCAGGTGTGGTCTGGGCTAACTCCTTCAATCAGTTTGATCCAACCAGTCCATTTGGTGGCTTCAAAGAATCAGGTTATGGAAGAGAAGGTGGTCGTCACGGCCTCCTTGCTTACCTGAAGGGAGGTGCCAAGTGAGACTGGACGTTAAGAAGACCTACAAGCTCTTCATTGGTGGCAAGTTCCCAAGAAGCGAATCAGGCAGAACCTATGAACTAACCGACTCCAAGGGCAACCACATAGCGAATGTTGCTAAGGCCTCCCGCAAGGATGTTCGCGATGCAGTGGTGGCCGCAAGAAGCGCCTTGTCCGGCTGGGAAGGTGCAACCGCCTATAACCGAGGCCAGATTCTCTACAGAATTGCGGAAATGCTCGAGGGCCGAAAAGATCAGTTCATTCAGGAGCTCAGGCTTCAAACCGGTAAGTCACTGGCAACAGCTACCAAGGAAGTTGAAAATGCCATTGACTCCTGGGTCTGGCATGCCGGATGGTCAGACAAGATCGACT
>JBMLPC010000051.1:0-3520 GCA_049242305.1 Aquiluna sp.
GATCCTGGTGAGGGGACAGAGTGAAGATAGGTGTAATTGGCAATGAGCCAGCCGGCCCTGTCCTAGCCAAGGCGTGGGCGAATGCCGGTCACGAAATGATCGGCGTTTATGTCGAAACTCCGGAGGCTATCGATCGGATCGAAGCACTGCTTCCTGATGTTCCAATCGCACCAATGGCAGCGGTAGTTGAAGATGCCGAACTAATCTTGCTTGCAATTCCACCCGATGACATTGAGCTGACAGTTGCAGGGCTGGCTGATCTTCAGCTGTTTGGCCCCAGAAAGATTGTTTTGCATCTGTCTCCGCATCGCGGATACGGAGTATTAGCAGATGCTGCGATGCAGGGAGCAATTCCAATTGCAATGCATCCGCTGATGCATTTCACGGGAACATCAATGGATTTGAGTGTCATGAAGGGGGCAACCTTTGTTGTTTCTACTCCCGACACCTACCGAGCAATCGCGCAGGCATTGGTGATTGAAATTGGTGCGGAACCGTTTGAACTAACCGAGTATCAGCGAGCTGCCTATGCTGAAGCATTTGAAGTTGCCAGGGATTTTTCATCACTTGTCGTTCAGCAGGCCAAGGGAATCTTGGCGGAGTCTGATGTTGCAGACCCAGCGAAGTTAATTGGACCAATTGTCCGCTCGGCGGTGGAAGATGCGCTTGCTGCTCCAATTGCGCCAATAGATCCGAGAGATGCTGAGTGATTCTCTGTCACAGCGCTAAAGAATTAGCCGAATTAGTTTCCCAAGCCAAAGAGCAGGGCAAGAGCGTTGGCTTTGTTCCAACCATGGGTGCACTGCACGATGGACACCTATCGTTGGTGAAAAGTGCACAAAAAGAAAACCAATTTGTTGTTGTTTCGGTCTTTGTAAATCCACTTCAGTTCGGTGAGAAGAGTGACTTTGATTCTTATCCCAGAACTCTTGGTGTTGATGCAAGGCTGCTGACCGATGCTGGCGTTGATGTTTTGTTTGCTCCAAATGTGCAGGAAGTTTTTCCCGCCAACCTCACTTTGACCGAGCCTATTCCGGGACCAATTGGTGAAAAGTTTGAAGGGGAGTCCAGGCCTGAACACTTTGCCGGGATGCTCAAGGTTGTAAGTCGTTTATTTGATTTAGTTCAACCGGATACTGCTTTTTTTGGTGAAAAAGATGCACAACAGCTAGCGCTGGTCAAGCAGATGGTGAGCGAGCAAATCTCAGCCGGCAGGCGCGATCCAATGAAGGTGGTGGGTTGCAAGACAGTGCGAGATGAGCACGGGCTGGCTCTTTCCTCTCGCAATTCAAGACTTAGCGCAGGTGAGATTGAAACTGCGCGGAGCCTGTCTCGAGCTCTAATGGCAGGCAGCAAGGCAGGTAAAAAGCGAGAGCAGATCCTCTTAGCTGCCAAGGCCGAGCTGGCCAGCGAGGCTAGACTTGATTACCTGGAGCTTGTGGATCCACAAAGCTTTGAGATAGTCGACCAGCTTCCTGCCAGTGGCGGATTATTGATAATCGCCGCCTGGGTGGGGGATGTAAGACTGATCGACAACCTACTGATTGGCGGATAGCTTGAGCGAAGATTACGAATCCGAGCTACCGGAACAAATTGCCTTCCGCATGGCCAAGCGCGAAAAGCTAAACGAATTAGCTGACGCCTATCCTGTTGCCCTTCCAATCACTCACACCATTGAGGCCGTCAAAGCCCATTACCCAAATCTGGAGGCGGACATTGCCACCGGTGATGTGGTTGGTCTGGCTGGTCGAATTATGTTTTTGCGCAACACCGGAAAACTTTGCTTTGCGACTCTGCAGTCCGGCACCGGTGAGCGAATTCAAGCAATGATTTCGCTTGACAAAGTTGGCGAAGAAAAGCTTGAGCTATGGAAAGAGCTTGTAGACCTCGGTGACCACGTATTTGTTGAGGGTGAAGTCATCACCAGCAAGCGCGGAGAGCTTTCCGTACTTGCCAGTGATTGGAAGATGGCAGCTAAGACTCTTCGTCCGATGCCGAATCTTCACAACGAACTGGAAGAAGAATTTCGGGTTCGTCACCGCTATATCGACTTGATTGTTCGCGATCGCGCAAGGGAAGTCGTCAAGATTCGCTCCCAGGTGATGCAGTCACTTCGCAATACTTTTGCCAATCACGCCTTCACGGAAATTGAAACACCAATGCTGCAGGTTATGCACGGCGGAGCGTCGGCAAGACCTTTCAAGACTCACTCCAACGCATTCGACACTGAGCTCTATCTGCGCATTGCACCTGAGCTGTTCCTAAAGCGCGCAGTTGTTGGAGGACTGGAGCGAGTATTTGAAATCAATCGCAACTTCCGCAACGAGGGAGCTGATAGAACTCACTCTCCTGAATTTGCAATGCTCGAGGCATATGAGGCGTATGGCGATTACAACTCCATCATGGTTTTGACTCAAGAGTTAATCCAGAATGCGGCGAAAGATGTCTTTGGAACACACCAGGTAGTGCTGGAGGGCGGCGAAGTAAATGACCTTGGTGGTCAATGGGATCGAATCTCATTGTTTGGTTCGCTTTCTGCAGCCGTTGGTGAGGAGATTACTGCCGAGACGCCAATTGCTCAGCTAAAGAAGATTGCAGACAAAGTTGAAATTGAAATTGATCACCCTCTGCACGGAAAGTATGTCGAGGAGCTTTGGGAGCACTTCGTAAAGCCAAACCTAAGCAAGCCAACATTTGTTTTGGATTTTCCAGTTGATACTTCACCCCTTACCCGCGATCACCGAACCGATAAAGGGGTGGTTGAGAAGTTTGATTTGTATGTTCGTGGCTTTGAGCAAGCCACTGGCTACTCCGAGCTAGTGGATCCAGTGGTCCAGCGCGAGCGCTTTATCAAACAGGCTGAACTCGCAGCCAAGGGCGATCCGGAAGCTATGCGACTGGACGAAGAGTTTCTCAAGGCACTCGAATTTGGAATGCCACCTAGCGGCGGATTGGGAATGGGTATTGATCGTCTACTAATGTCTCTGACGGGACTGGGTATTCGGGAAACAATCTTGTTCCCGCTTGTTAAGTAGTAATCATGACCAACAATCTTCTGCTGGATGCGCTGATTTCCCTGATTCCCCCCGCACTGGTTGGGGTGTTGTTCTGGATTCTGATGCGCTCGATTTTGAGGGCGGACCAGAAAGAACGCGACACCTATGCCCAGATTGAGGCGGAAGAGCGGGCCAAGCGCACTAACGCCTTGGGCGAACAGCCCTAGTTTGAGGCCACTGGCCGATTTAGCATCTTCCTAAGAAGTTTGGAGGTGCCAGTTTGTTCGAAAAATTTACCGACAAGGCCCGCAGAGTAGTCGTGCTCGCTCAGGAAGAGGCGAAGCTACTCAATCACAACTACATCGGCACCGAGCACATTTTGCTCGGTCTGATTCACGAGGGTGAGGGCGTTGCAGCTAAGGCGCTAGAAGCGCTTGGAATTAATCTCGAGCAGGTTCGCGAGCAGGTGCAGGACATTATTGGTCAGGGCCAGCAGGCACCGAGTGGTCACATCCCATTTACTC
>JBMLPC010000052.1:0-72245 GCA_049242305.1 Aquiluna sp.
TTACTCTTTTTTCAAGTTTTTGAATGGAGCAGGGGAGGTCGAGATGCCACTAGACATGCAATCCAGGCATGGCAACTGGATCCATCTACACCAACACCCCTGCATACCCATGCCGGAAATCTCAACGCGTCGCGCTTTTGCGGCGCGTTTTTTATTTTCCGCAAAGACCGAATGCCCGCAAGCCGTGCGGGCGAATTCGATAGGAGCATCATGCGCACACTAGTCCTCAACGCCGGATATGAACCCCTTGCAGTGGTTTCCTTCAAGCGAGCTCTCATCTTGGTACTAAACGAAAAGGCAACTGTCCTAGCGGGAGTCTCGGGGGCGGTGGTGAGAAGCGCAACCAGTGAATTTGATATGCCATCGGTGATTCTGCTCTCTCGCTACGTCAGAATTCCAAATGCCAGAAGAGTCCCCGTTTCAAGAAGAGGGGTCCTTCGAAGAGACGGTCATAAGTGCGCTTACTGCGCAAGGGGCGCAAACACCATCGATCACGTGGTTCCAAAATCTCGTGGTGGCAAAGACACCTGGGAGAACCTGGTGGCATGCTGCCTCAGCTGCAACAACGAAAAAGGCGATCGCACCCCGCAAGAGATGAACTGGCAGCTAAGAGTCATTCCAAAGATGCCCACCGGTTTGGTCTGGAGTGTTCGGGGAGCTGAGAAGCCACTTCCGCAGTGGAGTGAGTTTCTGGCGATGCAGCGCCAGGCTGCCTAGGTGGCCCCGAGAAGAATCGAACTTCCGCACACGGTTTAGGAAACCGCTGCTCTATCCACTGAGCTACGAGGCCTAGCGCTAATACTTTACGCCAGCCAAATCATCCAGTTGTCTGTGCTCGGGCAAGGCTACCTAGGCTTTGGCCCCATCACTTTTAGGCTTTGGGCGTGGATGAATCGAAATACGAAAGCTGGCAAAAACAGCTAGCAGATATCGGTGGCACCAATCCACTGTTGCAATTTGAGCTCTCCACCCTTGGACACATCGATTTTTTCCGAGCCCATCCGTCTGGGCTCGCTCAGCTGAGCACCGCCAAGAGTGCCAATCTCTCCAGTTTGGTTCGCGAAGAGATGGCGCTCTCCAGAGCACTCACCGCCACCAAAAAGATCAAGCGCAAAGCAGACCGAATCGAAGACAACTTCGGCATCCCGGCTGCCTATGTTGCCGCCGGGCTACTTCGCTACCAAGACCGAGGGTTGCCAATTTTGCTTTGGCGAACCCACATCCTTCGCCACGGCACAGACTTTGAGCTCAGACTGGCAAACCTGCCGGAGATCAATCCAGCGGTGGCAGAGATTGTCAGAAAATATCGAAGCGACTTCAGAGAGAGCGACCTCCTGGCAATATGCGCAGGTCAATCTGACTTGCTTCCAGTTGGCGTGATGTCCCTATTGGCTGAGTACTTGGCGGAATCCGGTAGTGAACTAGAAAAGCTCTTGGTGCTGGGAAACTTTGTTCCAGATCTGGTTCGCCTGCAACTTCAGCCAATTGATCTATCCGCTGGCATCGCCGGCTACCTCCTGCAGGAAAGGCCGGTTGGCATTCAGCCTTCCGTCACTCCGCTGACCTTGGTTCAAAACGCTGACTCCTCGCAGGTGGCGGTTTTAGAAAAAGCTGGCAGCGGTAAGTCCTTTGCGGTTCAAACTCTGCCGGGCTGCGGTTATCTGCAAACGGTTGTGAACCTACTGGCCAATTTGGCGCTCGATGGCAAGCGCACGCTAGTGGTTGCACCTAGGAAGCAAACTCTGGATGAGCTCTCCGAGCGACTTAGCCAAGCAGGACTGGCCGGTCTAAGCATTCGAGAAAGCGATAGCTGGGGCGATGCGGTTGCGGCCATCTCTAGAAATGAAAAGGCGGTGGCGGGAGATTTGATTTCTGCTCGGGCTCGCTCGCAGCAGGTAAGCAAAGAGGTCTCGCAGTATTTCAAGGCAATTTCCGAAGCAGACAGCGAGCTGGGTATCAGCCTGATGGAGTGCATCAGCAAGTTGGCGGAGCTGGCTGCAAGCAGTCAACCACCCACCAATTCAGCGAGAGTCAGCCAAGAGCTTCTACCAAAGATAAAGAATGTAATTGATCCACTTCTCGCCCAGGCCCATGAGGCTGGCTTGTTTAGCTTCCAACCCAGGTCCAATCCTTGGTTCGGCGCTCGCTTTGCTAATCAGGCAGAGATTGATAAAGCCTTGGCAGCTGCTCGCTCACTGGCCGGTGAGAACTGGCGAGTAGTGAGCTATCAGATTTCGAAATACCTAACCGACCTAGATTTAGCAAAGAGTGAAAATGTTGAGCAGTGGTCGGAGCAGCTGCGGCTGCTACTTGGAATCCGCTACACCCTCGACCGCTTTTTGCCGGCAATCTTTGAACACCCGCTCAGCGAGCTAATCGCTGCCACCGCTCCTCGCGGGGTTTCCTCCGACCTCAGCGGTTCTCAGCGCAGAAGATACAAGAAACTCGCCAAAGAATTCATTCGACCAGGCTCCTCGGTCCCAAATCTCCATCAGTCCTTGGTGGCAGCAAAAGAACAGCGAGAGGCCTGGGAGCGCTATACCCAAACCGGTGCTCCGCCAACGGTTCCACTGGGACTGGCTGATGTCCAGAGCAAATTTGAATCAGTGGTGGAGGTGCTGCAGCTGCTGCAGCAGCACCTGGATCCAAATCCAGATCTGCCACTGCTAACCAGACTTCCGCTCGATGAGCTGGGTAAGAAATTGGAGCTGCTGGCTACCAACACCGAACTGCTGAACCGGCTGGAGGAGCGAAGGCCAATCAGCGAGAAATTGGCCTCACTGGGTCTGAGTAATTTCGTTCGAGAGGTAAGTGAATCATCCCCAACCCTCGACCAGGTGAGACGTGAATTTGAGCTCTCATTCTGGCAATCAGCGCTGGAGGCAATCGTTGTCAGAAGTCCAGAGCTGCTGGAATATTCGGCTGAGAAGCTGGCGCTGCTCGAGTTGAACTTTGAGCAATCCGGCAATGAGCTGATTCAGCAGGGCGTCATCAGCACCCAGCATGCGCTGGCTGAGCGCTGGAAGCAGGCAATCGCTCGTCACCCGGCCAGCGCTGACAAGCTTCGAGCTCAGTTGCGTACGCGAGTTCTATCGCTGAGAGATGGCGCTATCGCTGGTTCAGAACTCTGGCGGGTGCTGGCCAGCTCCGTCGCCATTTCGCCCTATCGGATTGGCCAGCTGGCTAAATCAGAGAGCTTTGACACGCTGCTTATTCTGGATGCCGCCTCCACCGGAGTGGCGGAGCTATTGCCTGCGCTATCCCTGGCTGAGCAGGTAATCGCCTTCGGTGATCCGGTGATTGCCGCGCCTGAAAACTTTGAGACAGTCGCTCGCACTACCAGCGAAAAGGAACCTGCTCTGCGGCAGAGCGCCTATGAGCTGATCGCTGAAGAGTTTGAAGTTTTATCAATCAATCGCAACTGGCGCACCAGTGGCCAGGTGCTGGGTAAGTATCTAAACCAAACCTTCTATGCCAATCAGCTGGTGCTGGAGCCAACCCCGGCCATGCTGTTTGGCGAGCACAACTTTGAGCACTTTGAAATCAAGGAGAATGCAACTGCAACCTCCGCCGACGGCTCGGCCGAATCATTGCCAGCGGAGGTTGAACAGGTTGTGCAGTTGGTTTTATCGCATGCCCGTTGGACCCCCGATGAATCGCTCTTGGTGGTTAGTGCTTCCAAGCTGCATGCCGATCGAATTGAAGAGCGGGTTGCGCAGGAGGTCGCCAAGCAACCGGAGCTGGCCGAATTCTTTGACGCCCATGGCAGGGAGCGGTTTGAGTCGGTCAGCATGAGCGAGCTCACTCACCGCTTGGCAGACCGCGTGATCTTCAGCGTTGGTTTTGGCCGAAATAGTGAGGGAAGAATCTCGGGCAGCCTGGGCGACTTTAATTCCCCCAGCGCCTCGCGCTGGATGGTGAATCAGATTGTCTCGGCTCGGAAGCGTATGACCGCAGTCTCCTGCTATAACTTTGAGGACTTCGCTGGCATGTCGCTGCCGGAGAATCAGCGCTGGCTCAAGGACCTGGTGGCGCCAAGCTTTCTGCAGGAAACCCCGGATGGCAAGCCCGATCCGCTGCTGCAGGATTTGGCTAAACGACTTGAAAAACTCGGCATCAAGGTTGTCCTCAACTTCGCATCCCGAATTGGCTTGGCAGCAAGTTTTGGTTCACAGGCAGTGGTGGTCGATGCTGACTGGTCGCTGGTGGGGGAGAGCTTGGATGAGCGACTTCGCTTGCGCCCTGGACTGCTTCGGGCCATGGGTTGGCAATACCAGCGCGTGCACGCATTTGAAATCTTTGCTCGCCCACAGGAAGTCGCTAACCGCATAGCGGTGAAGCTCGGGATTAATCTGCAGGGAAGACCGGAGAAGCTTTTTGATGAGCTAGCCAGCGAGGACAAACCACAGAGCTGGGGCGATGGCGATAACTCAAACGACGATCGCCTCAGGGACGACAAGCCCCCGCACTGGGGTTAGTCGGAGGAACTATCTGATTTTGGGGCCGAGTCGGTTCGATAAAAACCACTGCCCTTGAAGGTGACGCCGAGATTGCCAAACAGTTTTCTAAGCTCGCCCCCGCACTCTGGGCAGGTGGTTAGAGGCTGGTCTTGGAAAGACTGCTGAGCCTCGAAAGAGTGCTCGCAGTTTTTGCAGGTATAAGAATAGGTAGGCATCTAGTGGGCAATTCTAATCAAAAACAATTGTCCGATTTGGAGTGATGACCCCAGCGACAGTTTGGTCATGCTCCTCAACTGGGATGGTATCTAAAACTTCTTCGTCAAAGACAACGGCATAGGCAATCCCGTCAAAGCCCGGTAGGAATCGATCGTAAAAACCCTTGCCCTTGCCAAGACGATTTCCCTTCCGGTCGATGGCCAATGCGGGCACTAAGACCAAATCAATTTGGTCAACTCTTTTTCCCATGGGTTCGCTGATCCCAAACCGGCCAAGGCTGAGGGGGCCAGGAGCGAACTCAAGAGTTTCTCCAATGACTCTTGGATAAACCAATTGGAACCTTCCCTCTGCCCACGCGTTGAATTCCGAAGTGTCGGGCTCAGCAGCCATTGGCTGGTAGCTGGCAATGTTGGCTGGCGAGAGTTTTTCAACCAGCTTGCGCAGCTGCTCGGTTAGTCCAGCTGAGGAGCGTGGGCGAAGCGATTGCAGTTTTTCTCGCAATGCTTCCTTTGGGTTTTCCATAGCGTAATCTTGCCAGCGTGCAGGCATTCGCGGCTCTAAGTTTCGGCAAAGTAAAACTGCGTCCACTCGCTCGGCGGGACTGGCGAATCCTTCAACAAATACTTGAAGCTGATCGTGAGTGGTTGAAGCCCTGGGAGGCATCGACTCCCGGTATCCGATATCCCGTCAATGCTCGGTCGATGGTTTCTAATCTGCTCTATCACCAAAGAAAGCAGACCGGTCTGGCTTTTGTGATCCTCTACGAAGGCAGTGTGGTTGGCCAGCTCAATGTGGCAAACATCCTGCACGGATCGGTCTCCTCGGCGACCATTGGATACTGGATTGCCAAGGATTATGCGGGGAGAAACATCACTCCCTATGCGGTTGCGCTGGCTATTGACTACCTTTTTGATGCCCTGGCGCTGCACCGAGTAGAGATAGATATCCGTCCAGAGAATGCTCCAAGCATTCGAGTGGTGGAGAAACTTGGACTTCGAAAAGAAGGTCTCAAGGAAAGGTTTATACATATCGATGGAGCTTGGCGAGACCATTTTGTGTTCGCAATTACCCGTGAAGAACGTTCCGACACGATGCTAAATCGCCTCGCAAACACGCAACTCAAATAGCCAGTTTTGCCCTTATTTGACAATAGTTTTGACCCATGAATTCTCCGGTGGGAATGGGTGGGGTCCTCCTAGTGATCGCTGCCGTGGTTTGGCTAATGGTGTTTGTGCCAGGTTGGGCCAAGCGTGGCGAAATTGTCGCCGCCGCGAAGAATGTAAATGAGCAAATTAAAGCGGAGCGCAAGTTAGAGCAGAGCTCACCGCAATTCCGCCTAAATCGTTTGGTGATGACCCAGCGAATCTTCTCAGTTTTGTTTCTACTTCTTCTCACAGCCGGAGTGACGACCGGCCTACTAGCCGGAGGAAATTCTGGCCCGTGGATTTTGTCGATTACCCTGAGCGCAATTTCTGTACTCAGTTTGTTAGTGGCTCGTGCAGCTGCTGGACAAGCTGGACAGGTCGCTCACAATATCTATTCGGCGCGACAGCAGGTGCGCTCCTCGGCCTCACAAGCTATAAAAAAGGCCGTAAATTCAAAGGAGTGGACACCTATTTCGATACCGGATCCGTTGAGCAAAAAGCATTCTGAATCTGCTCCGGACGTCGCCGAGGTAATCGATATATCAAAACCTAGACGAATGATGACGAGCAAAGAAATTGATGAAATTCTTGCTCGACGTAGAGCAATTTAGTTGACATTGCTATACGCTTAATTCGTCTAGGTGAATGGAGACACACATATGGACACCACTGTAACTACTACAGAAACTGCAGCAGCTGCTAAGAAGCCAACCACGGCTAAGAAGCCTGCTGCAAAGAAGGCAGCTAAGCGCAAGCCAGCTGCTAAGAAGAAGACAGCTGCTAAGAAGCCAGCTGCAAAGAAGGCAGCAAAGCGCAAGCCAGCTGCTAAGAAGACTGCTGCAAAGAAGCCTGCAAAGCGCAAGACCGCTGCTAAGAAGACTGCTGCAAAGAAGCCTGCTAAGCGCAAGACTGCTGCCAAGAAGGCAACTGCTGCTAAGAAGCCAGCGAAGCGCAAGACTGCTGCTAAGAAGACTGCTGCAAAGAAGCCTGCTAAGCGCAAGACTGCAAAGAAGGCTGCTCCAGCTGCTAAGAAGCCAGCAAAGCGCAAGACCGCTAAGAAGGCTGCTCCTGCTGCAAAGAAGCCAGCTCGCCGTCGTAAGAAGAAGGCTGCTGTAGCTGCTTAAGTAGTCTTAAGAAACTACGTATTCAACCACCTCACGCAATGTGGGGTGGTTGAATTTATATCCGGACAATATCAATTTGTCGGCAGTCATCTTTTGTGAGCAAAGCAATAGCTCCTTCGCAGCCAAGCCAATCAGCAAATTCATAGCCCAGGCAGGTACTCGGAAAAAGGTTGGTCGCTTCAGCGCTTTACCCAGGGCATGGATGATCTGCTCACAGGTGGCCGGTTCCGGGGCAGTTAAATTGAATGCTCCCACTGCCTGATTGTTTTCAATCAGGTGAATGATTGCTCTGGCTTGGTCCTCCAGGCTGATCCAGGCCCACCACTGTTTTCCTGATCCGAGTGGTCCACCAATTCCTAGCTTGATCAGGGGTAGCAGCTTTCCTAGCGCGCCAAGTTTTTTGCTCATCACCATGGTTGTGCGAATCAGCACCACCCTGGTCTTGGCCTTCTTTGCTTCCTCTTCCCAGGCGAATGCGAGGTCCGAAAGAAATCCATCGCCCTTGGTTGAGCTCTCATCCAGCAGCTCATCGCCGCGATCGCCATAGATGCCAGAGGCAGATCCTGAAATTAGGACTTTGGGTGGGTTGGCTGCTGCGTTGATGGCTTCCACTAACAACCTGGTGGTGTCGAGTCGTGAATCGACGATCTCCTTCATGTACTTCTTAGTCCAGGGGATTTTGCCGGTGGTTGCTCCGGCCAGATTTACCACGGCATCAATTGAGTTCATCACTGCGAAGTCAAATTGCCCATTGGCTGCGTCGATAAAGACTTCGTTTGCGTCTTTGGGCTGTCGTCTGACAAGTCGAATAGGGGTGTGGCCGAGGGCTGCTAGCTGTTTAGCCAGTTCTGTGCCTATAAGTCCTGTTGCACCTGAAATTAGAACTCTCACGCCCGGCTCCCTCTGCTTACCCATCAGCTTCTACAATGGACCCTACTTGTTTATTCCAAAGCTTAGGAAATCGTGAACGTAGAACTCTGGGTCTGGGGACTCACCATCGGCCTTCTCACACTTGTCTTACTAGTTGACTTCATTGTGCAGGCCAGACGCCCACACGAACCAACCTTCAAGGAATCTGCCATCCAGGTTTCTATCTATGTCACCCTGGCCCTTCTGTTTAGCTTTGTGATTGGTGGCGTTTGGGGTCCGCAGTATGCCCAGGAGTACTTCGCTGGTTTCGTCACCGAATACTCGCTGTCGGTTGACAACATATTTGTCTTTTTGGTCATCTTCACCCAGTTTGTGGTGCCGAGGGAACTGCGTAGTCAGGCCCTGTTGATTGGAATTGCAATTGCGCTGTTCCTTAGATTCCTATTCATCATTCTGGGCGCCGCTTTCATCGAGAACTTCAGCTGGGCGTTCTACGTCTTCGGCGCCTTCCTGCTCTTTACTGCACTGAAGATCATGAAGGACACCTACGACCAGCTCAAGCGACCGGAGGAGGAGGAATATGCCGGTGGTGGGGTAATCAAGTTCTTGCAAAAGCACCTTCGCACCACCAAGGACTACCACGGCAGCAAGCTTTTTATTTTCAAAGAGGGCAAGCGCTATGCCACCCCACTGCTTCTTGTAATGATTGCAATTGGCTTCACCGACCTGCTCTTCGCGCTAGACAGCATCCCCGCCATCTATGGTTTGACCCGCGAACCATACATAGTCTTCGTGGCAAACGTCTTCGCTCTCCTCGGCCTTCGTCAGCTTTACTTCCTGCTCGGCGGCCTGATGGAGCGCCTGAAGTACCTGGGTATCGGATTGTCGCTGATTCTTGGCTGGATTGGTCTGAAGCTGGTCATTCACGCCCTGCACAAAAACGAATTGCCGTTTATTAATGGTGGCGAACACGTGACTTTGATCCCTGAGATTCCAACCGAGCTGTCGCTCTTTGTGATTTTGATTACTTTGTTAGTGACAACAATCTGGTCGCTGGCCGCAACGGCCGGCGAGGCAAAGAAGCTAGATCCAAATCGGCAGAAGTAGTTGTAGGCGCCAAAACTCGTAGGGGACTGGAAGTCCAATCCACAGCGGCAGATAGAAGATTGCTAGCACGCTTGCTGCCAGCAAGAAGCCTGTAATTCGACGAGTGCGCAGTGGCCGAACTCTCAGCAGTAGACCTCTTCGCCAGTATTGCTGCAGCGCGAGGGTGAGAGCCAGCACAGCAAACGGAGAAATCAAAACCGCATAGAACTGAAAGGCTGTCCTTTCCAGGAAGAAAACCCACGGCAACCAACCAGCAAGGAATCCAAGTAGGACAAGCTGGGCTGCCGGAGTCTTCAATCGATTCTTTGCTAGCCACGCTAAGGCGATTAGTCCACCAAACCAAATCAACAGGTTTGGCATTGCGGTGATGGCAACCGTGCAGCTATTTAGCAATCCACAATTCTCAGACTCCTCAAACTGCTCGAAGTAGAAAGCGGTTGGTCTTAGATTCAACAGCCAGGAAAACGCATTTGATTCGTAGGGGTGATCCGATTGCAGATTCGCGTGAAACTCAAGAATCTGAAGGTGGTAAGACCAAAGCGAACTCCACCAGCTATCTGCCAGCTGCCTGCCCCAGGCCGCCTCGTCTTGGATCCATCCAAACCAGCTGGCCAAGTAAACAGCAAAAGAACTGATAGCCAAAGTGAAAGCGTTGATAAATCCTTGCCCGATAGCGGCAAATCGATTTAGCCCCAAGTTTTTTCTGGTTCGCCAATCCGACCAGAACGTGTAAAGACCAAAGGCAACCAAAAAATACAGAGCTGACCACTTAACCGATCCAGCCATTCCCATCAAAACGCCAACTGCAATTAGCCAAGGCTGAATCAAAATACTTTGTTGCCTGCGAAGGCGTCTGCGCCAAGCTTGGTCGGCAAGTATCAGTAGAAGGAATCCCAGCAGAACAAAGAAGGTGAGGATGCCATCCAAAATTGCAGTCCTGGACATCACAACCGAGTGGCCTTCAATGGCCAATAAAAAGCCAGCGATCGCTGCAAAAGCTGCTGACTTGGTTAGCAACCTTGCGATTGCAATCACCAAAACAACGCTGAGTGTTCCCAACAGAGCAGTTGAAAAGCGCCAACTGAAACTGTTTTCCACGCCAAAAATGCTTAGACCGAGCCAGATAATCCATTTACCCAATGGTGGATGGACGACATAAGAACCAGTCGATTCATAAACGTTGGGGTTTCCGGACTCGAAAGACTGATTGGCATTTTCTGGCCAACTACGTTCAGAACCAAAGAGTCCAAGCGTGTAGGCGTCTTTGACGTAATAGGTTTCATCGAAAACCAGGGAGCCGGGGTTGGCCAGGTTAGAGAATCTGATAATGCCTGCCAGAGCGGTGATTGCCAGGGTAGAAACTGCAGCAAAGTTAGGGTGCTGAGAAACCCTAGAGAACAATTTTGCTAGCGCTGAAACCACGCTTAGATGCTAGTTTGCTTGCTGTGTTGATACTGGCTGCGACTCCCATTGGAAATCTCTCTGACGCTTCCACCAGACTGGTCCAGGCCATCCAGAGCAGTGATTACATTGCCTGCGAGGATACTCGAAGCTTTAAGCAATTAGCATCCGCGCTGGGCATCAAATTCCACGCCAAGCTGTTTAGCCTGCACGATCACAACGAGCACTCCAGGCTGCAAGAACTAGTCGAAATCGCAAAAATCCACGACCTGCTTGTGGTCAGTGACGCCGGTATGCCAACAATTTCTGACCCCGGCTTCAACTTGGTTAGGGCATGTATCGAAGCTGATGTAGATGTAACCATCATCCCCGGGCCATCGAGTGTTCTTGCAGCGCTTGCCATATCTGGTCTACCAACAGATCGATTTGTCTTTGAGGGATTCCTTGCTAGAAAGTCAGGGGAGAGAAGAGCCACATTTGAAAACTTGGCGCATGAAGATAGGACAATGGTTTTCTTTGAGGCGCCTCATCGAATCTTAGAAAGTCTGCAAGATGCAGCCGCTGTCTTTGGCGAAAGCCATCGGGCTGTCGTGGTCAGAGAGCTAACCAAGAAGTTTGAGCAGGTAACCCGTGGCACCCTCGCTGAACTGATCCAGTGGGCAAAGGGTGAACCAAAAGGTGAAATGGTGTTGCTGCTCGCAGGAGTGCAAGCTGGACCTGCGGACTATGACGAGCTTGCCAAGCAGGCCCTCAGCCTTGCTGAGAGCGGTATTGGTTTGAAAAAGGCGGTAGCCGAGATAGCGAAGAGTTCGAAGGCGTCAAAGAGCGTAATTTACGAGCATGCTCTGCGACTGAAACCCTAGGATATCGAAGTGACCAAGTCCTTCTATGTAACTACCCCAATCTTCTACGTCAATGACGCTCCTCACATTGGTCACGCTTATACAGAAGTGGCAGCGGATGTAATCACACGCTGGCACAGACAATCCGGGCAAGACTCATTCCTTCTCACTGGCACAGACGAGCACGGCGAAAAGGTTTTGAGAACTGCGCTTGGCAATAATGCCGATCCAAAAAGCTGGACTGATCGCCTGGTGGAGCAGGCCTGGTTGCCACTGCTTCAAACCATTGACATTAATAACCAAGATTTCATTAGGACTACGGAACCTCGACACAAGGTGGCGGTTCAAAAGTTCCTGCAGAACCTTTATGACACCGGCTTTATCTATCAAGGCTCCTTTAAGGGAAATTACTGTGTTGGCTGCGAGGAATACAAAAATGACTCTGACCTTGTTCCGGGTGCAGGTGACTTTGCGGGACAGCAGGTGTGCGCCATCCACTCAAAGCCAGTTGAGCAACTGAATGAGACCAATTACTTCTTCAAGCTTTCTGAATTCCAAGATCGATTGCTCAAGCACTACGAAGACAATCCAAACTTTGTGCAACCAGAATCTGCTAAGAACGAGGTTGTTTCATTTGTTCGGTCCGGCCTAAGCGACCTATCTATCTCCCGCTCCAAGGAGCGTTTTGACTGGGGTATTGATATTCCATGGGATGACTCGCACGTCACCTATGTCTGGTTTGATGCGCTTTTGAACTACATAACCGCGATTGGTTATGGCGAGGATGAGCAGAAACTAAATTCACTTTGGCCTGCGGATGTTCAGGTAGTTGGAAAAGATATTCTGCGATTCCACGCCGTTATCTGGCCCGCCATGTTGATGGCAGCAGGCCTGCAACCTCCGAAGCAGGTCTTTGGTCACGGCTGGCTACTGGTCGGTGGAGAAAAGATGTCGAAATCCAAGCTGACCGGAATTTCACCAAATGAAATCACGGACTCGTTTGGCTCTGATGCATTCCGTTACTACTTCATGAAGGCAATTGGATTTGGCTCCGACGGCTCATTCTCCTGGGAAGACCTCTCTGCGCGCTATCAAGCAGAGCTCGCCAATGGATTTGGC
Source organism: Aquiluna sp. (assembly GCA_049242305.1). Taxonomy (GTDB): domain Bacteria; phylum Actinomycetota; class Actinomycetes; order Actinomycetales; family Microbacteriaceae; genus Aquiluna. Next base: position 12,285 of record JBMLPC010000052.1, read on the forward strand.
AACTTAGCGTCTAGAACAATTGCGATGATTCATCGCTACTTCGATTCCGCCATTCCTGCCCCAGATCAATATCAGCCAGCCGATTTAGCCGTTCAAGAAGTTGCAAAGAATGCAGCCTTAGGCGCAGATCAAGCCATGCAGAAAGTAATGATCCACGAAGCCATTGCCAAAATCTGGACATTGGTTGATGAGCTAAACAACTACATCACTGTTCAAGAACCCTGGGCGCTTGCTAAGGATGAGGAAAATCGCCCAAGGCTCAGAACTGTTCTTTACACCTCCGCCGAGGGGCTGCGTGTTCTCAGCATCCTTTTGGCACCGATTATGCCGAAGGCGACCGAAAAACTTTTTAGTGCCTTGGCCAGTTCGCTTGGAAAGATTTCAGAGCAAAAGATTCAGGAAAGCGCGAACTGGGGGCAGCTAAAGCCGGGTGAAAAGGTAGCCGAACTCGAGGCACTCTTCCCTCGTCTTGAAGAATCCAAATGAGTGACTTTCTAAGAACTCGAGTCAGCTATGACGGCAACGAGACTCGGCCTCAGCACTATCCAGATTTACCGGAACCGCTAGAAGTCGGAACCTACGACAATCACACACATCTTGAGATTGCGGATGGTGACACCCCTCTAACAGTTGCCGAGCACCTCAGTCTTATGAGACAGGTGGGAATGCTTGGCGCAGTGCAAGTCGGCGTGACGCTGGAGAGCTCTAAGTGGTCTGCTCAAGTTGCAAGTGAAAACCCCATGCTGCTGGCTGCCGTTGCACTGCACCCAAACGAAGCGCCACTTTATGAAACTAAGCAGGCTTTGGATGAAGCGATAGTAGAGATCGCTGAGCTAGCTACTCAACCTCGAGTGCGGGCAATCGGTGAGACTGGACTGGATTATTTCCGAACCACCAGTGACCACCACTTGCTATTGCAGCAGGACTCCTTTGAGCAGCATATTGAAATTGCAAAGAACAACAACTTAGCCCTGCAGATTCATGATCGAGAGGCTCATCAGTCCGTTGTTGACACTCTCAAGCGAGTTGGCCAACCTGAAAAGGTCGTGCTGCACTGCTTTTCCGGTGATGTTGAACTGGTTGAGATAGCAAAACGAAACGGCTGGTTTATTTCTTTCGCCGGAAACATTACTTTCAAGAAAAATCAGTATCTTCGCGATGCTCTGCTGGCAGCCGACATTCGACAGGTGCTGATTGAAACCGATGCACCCTTTCTAACCCCAGAGCCGATGCGTGGACGACCTAACGCTCCCTATCTGGTGCCACACACTCTTCGCTTCATGGCAGGACTACTTGGAGTCGATGTGAATCGATTAGCCGAGCAGATAAATCGAAACACTGAAAATGCCTATGGGCTTTGGTCGGAAGGGATTTAGTTGCTAGGAGCGGCTGAAATCCGTCAATTGGCCAATAGCCTCGATCTTCGGCCTACCAAGAAATTGGGTCAGAACTTTGTAATTGATCCAAACACGATAAGAAAAATTGTTTCGCAGGCAAACCTAAGGCCGGATGACCTGGTTGTAGAAATTGGTCCAGGTCTCGGTTCGCTCACCATTGGTCTTTTTGAAGTGGTGGACCAGGTGATTGCTGTTGAAGTGGATAGTCGACTGGCCCAGCTACTTCCGCAAACAATTGATAAATATTCTCCTGGTAAGCGACTAACTGTTGTGCAGGCTGACGCCTTGAGAGTCAGTGAGTTACCTGGCAAACCAACAGCATTGGTGGCAAATCTCCCTTACAACATCTCAGTTCCCGTCCTGCTCCATTTCTTGGAGACATTTCCGACTATTGAGAAAGTCTTGGTGATGGTGCAGGCGGAGGTTGCGGAACGTTTAGCTGCCAAACCTGGGGGAAAAGAATACGGTTCTCCCAGTGCAAAGTTGGCATGGTATGGCAATGCCAAGTTGGCTGGAGCGATTGGGCGAAATGTTTTTTGGCCCGCTCCACAAGTTGATTCGGCTTTGGTTTACTTTGAGAGAACCAGGTCAGCGAGCAATCCGGAAGTATTTAGCGTAATTGACGCCGCCTTTGGCATGAGAAGAAAGACTTTGCGACAAGCTCTTGCAAACTGGGCGGGAAGCCCCCAGAACGCCGAGGAAATTCTCCGCAGAGCCGGCATTGATCCATCAGTTCGAGGCGAGCAATTAGCCATCGACGACTTTGTCAGGGTAGCCTCGAGCAGGTGATTTACGCATCGGCCCCGGGGAAGCTGAACCTATTTTTTGAAGTTGGCCCGCTCCGCCCAGACGGTTACCACTCTGTCATCAGCATTTATCAAGCTCTTGCTATTCGACAGCGCGTGGGCGTAGAGCCACATTCAAAATGGGAAGTAATTACAGAAGGCGATTTACCTCAGCAGCAACTGGATCTTGTTCCCAAAGATGAAAAGAATTTATGCGTGATTGCCGCAAAGGCACTCGCCGCATACGCCGGAATAGCAAATCCTCAACCAATGCGATTCCTAACCCATAAGCAAGTTCCGGTCGCCGCTGGGTTAGCAGGGGGTAGCGCAGACGCCGCCGCTTCACTGATTGCGCTAAACAAAGCCTGGAAATTAGGACTGACAAGTGAGCAACTGCAACAAGTTGCTAGCAAAGTCGGCTCCGATGTTCCTTTTTCGTTGCTCGGTGGCACAGCGCTTGGTCTGGATACTGGAATCGAATTAGAAGCACTAGAGAATCTCCCAAAGCTGCAAGTCGTACTTCTGATAAGCGCTATAGGACTAAGTACCAAAGAAGTCTTCGGGAAATTTGACCAAATGTTTCCACAAGGTGACATCACGGTGGAGCCGCAAGGATCTATCGAAGTTGTAAGAGCTGGCAGTAACCTGGGAAAGAATTCACTACTTTCACCGGCCCTTTCACTCAGACCAGAACTTGCCGATTACCAATCGCTAATCGGCGGCACCACTGGGCATCTTTCGGGATCTGGACCAACTATCTATTTCGTTACAAAAGATGCCAATGAAGCTTCTGACTGGGCCAATCAACTTAGAGCACTTGGACATTTGGTAATCCAAACCACGACCTCTAACCACGGAGCGACCTTAGAGTAATGGCACACCTACTCGGCGCTGAATCCATCTCACACAGCTTTCCGACCAAGACGGTCTTTAAGTCCGTCACGGTGGGGATAAATGAAGGCGACCGAATCGGAGTGGTTGGTCGAAATGGAGACGGAAAATCCACACTCCTAAAAATCTTAACTAAGCAGTTGGAGCCCGATCAGGGTCGAGTTACTTGGCGTGGGGGCTTGGACGTCGGCTTTTTGAGACAGCAAGATAACTTTCCAGCCGATGCTACTATCGCCGAGCTAATTGTTGGTGATCGACCAGAACATGAGTGGGCTTCGGATCCGAAAATTAGAGATGTGCTGGCGGGTTTGGTATCCGATTTAGATTGGCACCAAAAAGTCTCAACGCTGTCTGGCGGTCAACTTAGAAGAGTCGCCCTAGCTCAACTCTTAGTTGGTGAGCATGACGTGATCATGCTGGATGAGCCAACCAACCACCTAGACATAGATGGAGTGAATTGGCTTGCCCAGCACCTTAAGAACCGGTGGTCAAAGTCCGCCGGGGGATTGCTGGTTATCACCCACGATCGATGGTTCCTGGATGAGATTTCCAATTACACCTGGGAAGTTGTCGGTGGTCGAATCGAGCCATTTGTTGGTGGCTATGCCGCTTACATTCAGCAACGTGCAGAGCGAGCCAGGCAGCAGGCTGCCATCGAAGCAAGAAGACAGAACTTGCTTAGAAAAGAACTAGCTTGGCTTGGACGCGGGGCGCCAGCTAGAACAACAAAACCGAAGTTCAGAATGGATGCCGCACTTGAGCTGATTGGCAATGAGCCTCCTCCGCGTGATCCCATTGAACTTGCCAAGTTAGCCACCACTCGGCTCGGTAAAGATGTTGTCGACTTGGAAGATGTGAGCTACCGGGTTGACGGAAAAACAGTGCTTAAGAATGTGACACTGCGTCTAGGTCCAGGCGATCGAATTGGCCTGTTGGGTCGAAACGGAATTGGAAAAACAACTCTCCTGAGAATTTTGACCGGCGAAATTTCACCAACCAGTGGCCGCGTCAAAATTGGCAAGACTGTGAAGTTTGCCAAACTTTCTCAGGATGTCAGGGAACTCGACTCCTTTGCTGATGAGCGAATTTACACAATGATTCGTCGCGAGAAAACAACCTTCATGGTTGGGAAAAAAGAGATCCCCACAAGTCAGCTTGTTGAGCAGTTGGGATTTGAGTCTGCTGAGCTACAAACGCCCATCTCAGACTTATCTGGCGGTCAGAGACGCCGATTTCAACTACTGAGACTTCTTTTTACCGAACCAAACGTTTTAATACTTGATGAGCCAACCAATGATTTGGACACCGACATGCTGGCTGCGTTGGAGGACCTTCTCGACAGCTGGCCTGGGACTTTGATAGTGGTTTCGCATGATCGGTACTTAATGGAGCGAACGACTGATAATCAATACGCAATTCTTCCAAATGGTACTTTCCGCCACCTGCCAGGTGGAGTCGATCAGTATTTGAACATCAAGGTTGTTACACCTGAGGCAAAAGAAACCATAACTGTTGAAACGGAAATGTCTGGAGCGGAGCGAAGAGCGCTCGAAAAAGAATCAGCACGTCTAGAGCGACAGCTCACAAAACTTGAGCAGGAGCTAGAGCAGATTCACCTAGACCTTGCACAAGCCAATCAAAGTGACTACCAATCGTTGACTGAGCTGGCAAAACATGAGGAGCAGACCCGCATGGCAATTGCTCAAACCGAGGAAAGCTGGCTGGAAGTAGCCCAGAAACTACAGTCCTAGCAATCTTCTGGCAGACTTATCGCGAGGTTTCGGCCTCATTCCGCTCTGGTGTAATGGCAGCACGGCGCCCTTTGGAGGCGTCCGGTCTAGGTTCGAATCCTAGGGGCGGAGCCAGCAGTGATTAGGAGGCAGAATGCGCCAACTGGCTGTGGTTGTCTTGTCTGCGGGCGAGGGAACCAGAATGAAGAGTTCAGTTCCTAAGGTCCTGCATGAAATTGCTGGTCTTCCGATGCTCGGTCACGTTTTGGCCACTGCCCACTCGCTATCTGCTAATCACGTCATCACAGTTTTGCGCCACGACAAAGAGAAGATCGAGCAATACATCTCGCAGCATTTTCCATCGACAGAAATTGCCGTCCAAGATGAAATTCCTGGTACTGGAAGAGCGGCAGAGGCTGCACTAGCGCTTCTTTCCGAAGATTTTGATGGCGATGTTTTGATCCTTTCGGGTGATGTTCCCTTGATTGATGTCCAGAGCATTAGCGAGTTAATTGAGCGCCATCGAGATAGCTCGGCACTGGGAACTTTAGTTAGCTGTGAGCTTTCGAACCCCACTGGCTATGGACGAATTATTCGATCTCGTGGCGAGTTGGTTGGAATTGTTGAGCAGAAAGACGCCAGCGATGATCAACGCGAGATTAGAGAAGTAAATGCTGGAGTCTATGTATTCTCGGCCAAAATGCTCAGAAACGCTCTAGCCAAGGTCACGACTAAAAATGCTGCTGGTGAAAAGTACCTCACCGATGTAGTGGGCCTCTTGATTGATCAGGGAAATGTTCAGGCTTTTCAAATTGTTGACCGCTGGCTAGTAGCTGGCATCAATGATCGAGTTCAGTTAGGTGAAGTTGCATCTGAGCTAAACGCGCGAATTGTTCGAGCATGGCAACTAGCAGGTGTCACGATTGACGAGCCGGCCAGCACATGGATTGATGTAACAGTGCAACTTGGCCAGGACGTCAGGATTTTGCCCTCCACCCGTTTGCACGGAATCACCACGGTGGGGCAGGACAGCACAATTGGCCCTGACACAACATTGCAAAACTGCCAAATTGGCGCAGGCGTGAAAGTTACGAGATCTGTAGCAGATTCTGTAAAGATTTCTGATGGTGCATCTGTCGGACCTTTTGCATATTTGCGACCCGGTACTGACTTGGGAGAGCAGGGCAAGATTGGCGCCTTTGTTGAGACCAAGAATGCCAAGATTGGCGCTGGCGCTAAGGTTCCACACCTGACTTATGTTGGTGATGCAGAGATCGGCGAGGGCGCAAATATCGGAGCAGGCACAATCTTTGCCAATTACGACGGCGTCAATAAGCACCAGACCAAGGTTGGCCGGCATGCTCGAACCGGTAGCGGAAATGTCTTTGTAGCCCCAGTCACAATCGGGGATGGTGCCTACACAGCCGCTGGCTCCACCATCCGCAGGGATGTTGAGCCAGGTGCCATGGCTATGAATCCCGTCACCCAAAAGAATCTGGCAGACTGGGTCTTACAAAAGCGACCTGGCTCTGATTCCGCCAAAGCCGCTGAAAAAGGGACGGAGTAGTCATTGGCTATTGAGAAGGCCGCCAGCAAGCAGCTGGTAATTGCATCTGGAAGAGCTCACCAAGGTCTTGCTCAAGAAGTCGCTGAAATCCTGCAAACAGACTTAGTCCCGGTCACGGCATACGACTTTGCCAACGGTGAAACCTTCGTCCGTTACGAGCGCAGCGTGCGCGGTGTTGATGCCTTCATCATTCAGTCCCATCCAAATCCAGTCAATCACTGGCTCATGGAACAGCTATTGATGGTCGACGCCATGAATCGCGCGAGCGCTAAGCGCATCACCGTGGTTGCTCCATTTTTTCCTTATGCTCGCCAAGATAAGAAGCACAAGGGACGTGAGCCAATTTCGGCAAGGTTAGTCACCGATTTGTTCCGCACCGCTGGTGCTACGCGTCTGATGGCTGTGGATCTTCACGCACCGCAGATTCAAGGATTCTTTGACGGACCAGTAGATCATCTTTGGGCTTTGCCACTGCTAGCAGATCACGTAGCTGAAAAGTACGGCACGGAGAACCTAACCGTGGTCTCACCTGACTCGGGGCGTGTGCGAGTAGCGGATATCTGGGCTGACCGACTAGGAAGTCCACTAGCAATTGTTCACAAACGCCGCGATCCAGATAAGCCAAATCAAGTTCAAGTAAATGAAATTGTTGGAAAAGTTCGAGGACGCGACTGCCTGATTGTCGATGACATGATCGACACTGGTGGAACGATTCTGGCAGCGGCAAATGCTCTGAAGGAAAATGGCGCTGCCAAAGTAATCGTTGCGGCAACTCACCCGGTCTTTTCGCCACCCGCCAAAGAAAGACTTTCTGACCCAGTGATTGACTCCGTGGTGGTAACCAACACCTTGCCAATCACTCCGGATAAGGAATTTGAGAGTTTGACTGTGCTTTCCATTGCTCCGTTGATTGCCAAGGCAATTGCGGCTGTCTTCTACGACGACTCAGTTAACTCTTTGTTTCCTGGCCACGCCTAAAGTTTGAGCGTGCGAAAACTCTCACTAACTGACACAGTTTTCATAGGCCTGGCAGCGATGTTAGGTGCCGGGGTTTTTGTGATTTTTGGCCCTGCTGCCCTCTTTGCCGGATCAGCACTTCCGTTTGCAATTCTTCTTGCAGCCTTGGTTGCTTATCTAAACGCTGGAAGCGTCGCTCAATTGGCGAAAGTAGTAAACAGGTCTGGTGGGGGATACGCGTACGCGCGAGTCTACATCTCAAAGAATTTCAGTTTCTTGGCGGGCAGCTCCTTCTTGGTTGGCAAGATCGGGTCTTCGGCGGCAATTGCATTGACTGTTGCCTCGTACCTTACGCCTAACAATCTTTTGGCAACAGCGATTGGATCTGTGGTTGTAATGACTGCAATCAACTTGGCGGGAATAAATAGAACTGCCTTCGGCTCGAAGGTTTTAGCGACCATCACCGTTTTGTTTCTGGTTACTTTGGTGGTAGCAGCAATTTCTCTGCCAGCTGCTGCAAGCGAATTAAAAGGCGGAGCGCCAATCGGAGTTCTCTCAGCGGCAGCTCTCTTTTTCTTTGCCTTTGCCGGTTACGCCAGAGTTGCAACTCTTGGCGGTGAGGTTAGGCAGTCCGAGCGCAATGTTCCAAGAGCCATCTGGATATCGCTGGCCGCTGTGTTGGCAATCTACTTGACTCTGTCAGTTTTACTTAGTGACAAATTAGGTGCTGATCTGACAGGCACCGTAACTCCTTTGGCAGATCTTGCTGCTAAGACGTGGCTTGGTGGTGAATACATTTGGATTTTCGCATCACTGGCCGGGCTGGGCTCTTTGCTCGCTTTGTTGGCTGGCATGAGCAGGACTGCCGCTGAGATGGCCATTGATCGGGAATTACCTGCAGCATTTGCCAGGAAACTTCCCAACGGAGCACCTGTTCTGGCGGAGCTAGTAATTGCAGGTTTTTCGATTGCTTTAGTTGCCTTTGGCGGCGTTCTTTTGAGCCTTGGAATATCTTCGTTCGCCGTACTTCTGTACTACGCGATTACAAATTTCGCGGCTTTTCGCCAGCCAACCACAGAAACCAATCGGCCTAAAATCCTAAATCTTCTAGGCCTGGCACTCTGCCTGCTATTAGCCCTGAGCGTGCCTATCGACGGGCTGGTTGTTGGGGCCACCATCCTGACCTTGCTGATGTTGATACGTTGGGGCTTGAGGGCACTGCGCTAAATCCGCTATTCTTTTGAAGTTCAGCGGCGAGGGGTACTCAAGGTATCCGTTATCGACGAGGTTTCCTCGCCCACTAATGCGAGGAAATAATGTCTGAGACAAAGATTCAAGCCGAAGTTAGATCATCGTTCGGCAAGGGCGCTGCCCGCAAACTACGAGCCGCTGGAAGAACTCCTGCCGTTATCTACGGCCACGGAAACGCTACTCGTCACATTCACGTGCCAGCTCACCAGGTTGCACTGGCACTTAGAACCAAGAACGCACTGCTTGAGCTAAACATCGCTGGCAAGGAAGAGCTAGTTCTCGTAAAGAGCGCTGCTAAGGATCCAGTTACCCAGGTCATCGAGCACATCGACCTAGTTGAGGTGCGCAAGGGTGAGAAGGTCCACGTTGAGGTGCCAGTTCACATTGTTGGTGAAGTTATCAGCGGAGCTGTTTTGGATCTCGAGCACAAGACTGTCAAGGTGGAGGCAGAAGCTACTCACATTCCACAGTTCATCGAGTTGGTAATTTCCAAGGACCACACAGTTGGCCACCACTACACCGTTGCGGACCTCAATGTTCCGCAGGGTGTCACCATGGACCTGCCTGCTACTGAACTAGTGGCATCTGTTGTTGAAACAAAGGCCGGTGTATCTGAAGAGACCCCTGCTGCTGAGCCAGCACAGCCTGTAGCAACCGCACAAAAGTCTGAAGAAACTGACAAGTAACAATTTGACGTGGCTCGTGCTCGGCCTTGGCAATCCAGGGCCGGAGCACGAAGCTAACCGTCACAACATCGGTCAAATTGTTGTTGATGAGCTTGCGCACGAGCTTGGCGCAAGCTTCAAATCACACAAAAGTGGATCTGTCGTGGCTGAGTATCGCTCGCCTGGCGGACCAAAAATAGTTTTAGCCAAAAGCACCGGTTACATGAACCTCTCCGGCAATCCAGCCATTCAACTTCTACAATTTTTCTCTCTTGAATCCGATCAGCTAATCGTCATCCACGATGAGCTGGATTTGCCATTCGGTGAGGTCAGAAGCAAGTTTGATGGTGGTCATGCTGGACACAACGGCCTAAGAGACATCAGTGAAAAGTGCGGCACTGAATATCACAGAATTCGCTTCGGAATTGGTCGGCCGACCAATGGTCAAGAGGTAGCTGACTTTGTCTTGAAAAACTTCAACTCTGAAGAGCGGTCAAAGCTAAAAGTGCTGGTAGACCAAGCAATTCGAAAAACCAAGAACATCATCGGTCTATAGCCCTAAACTCCTAGGGTGACCATCCGCTCACTGATTTCTGCGGCCGCGCAAGCGCGCTCGCTGCAGCCTACCCGTGAGCTAATAGCCTCTGAGCTTTTTGCGCCTTCCAAAACTCAAGCCATAGTCCTCGCCAGCATGCTTCGCAGTTCAGCTAAACCACTAATGGTTATTGCCGCAACAGGTCGCCAGGTTGAAGAGCTGGCTACCTCCTTATCAGAGCTCGTTGATGATCTTGAAGTAATTGACTTTCCGGCCTGGGAAACGCTTCCTCATGAGCGGCTTTCACCATCACCGGAGACCGTTGGCAAAAGAATCAGTGCACTTCATCGAATAGCCCAGCTGGAGAAAAAGAAATCAACTACACCGACTGTCATCCTGATGTCGATAAGGTCTGCTTTGCAGCCACTAATCTCAGGGATTTTGGATTACCAGCCACTGACACTAAAGCAGGGACGTGAATATCTCTTACCTGAACTGACTCTGAAATTGATTGAATTTGCCTACGAAAGAGTCGATCTAGTTACCGAGCGTGGCGAGTTTTCAGTTCGAGGTGGCATCGTTGACATCTTTCCAACCACCGCTGATTTTGCGATTCGCTTGGAATTCTTCGGTGACCTAGTCGATGAGATTCGACAGTTTCATGTCGCTGACCAAAGGTCTTTCCAGTCAGCGATCGAAGACGTGACTATTTATCCCGCCCGCGAACTTCTAATCACCCCAGCTGTTGCAGCCAAGGCGCGAGAGATGGCGCATGAGTTTCCCAACTTGACTGAAATGCTCGAAAAGATAGCTAACGCAATACCCGTGGCTGGCATGGAATCTCTCGCCCCCGTCCTTGCACCGAAGCTTTTGCCAATTACGGAATACGTCAAGACCTCTGTCGCCGTTTTGCTCGAACCGGAAAAACTAGCCGCCAGGGCGGAGAGTCTGCTGAAGACAAATCAAGAATTCCTGCATGCCGCATGGGATGTTGCACTCTCTGGCGCTAAAGCCCCAATTGATTTATCAGAGGGCGGATACCTTGAACTATCAGAGCTGAAGTCACGCTTGCGAAGCGATCGTGAATTACTTGAAGTTTCATCACTAATAAGTGAAGACAGTCTTGATCTGGGACTCAAGGAGATTCCCACCTTTGCGCCAGGCGAAAGCATTGAATGGTTAGCTGACCAAGTATCGAATCAACAAGCAGTTGTTCTGCTGGCGCGCGGCCATGGAACGGCCGAGCGAATAATGGAAGTGGTCGCCTCGCAAAGTCTTCCCTGCACACTGACTGAAACGATTAGAGAGCCTAAACCTGCACAGATCACGGTGGCGGTTGGAAACCTCGCGCATGGTTTTGTGCTACCCGATGCAAAGCTCGTAGTTCTCACCGAGGAAGAATTCTTTGGCTTCGCATCTAGCTATCTAGCTCCTAAGGAAAGAAAGATTGCTAGGCGTCGAGGAAGCCAAGTCGATCCGCTAGAACTAAAGGCGGGTGACTATGTTGTGCACGAAATTCATGGCGTTGGAAGATTCAAGGAGCTAGTACAGCGAACTAACCGCGCTCAGGCGAGAGAGTATTTACTCGTTGAATATGCGCCGCCAAAGCGGGGCTATCCGCCAGACACTCTATTTGTTCCAACGGATCAGCTGGACTTGCTATCTCGCTATGTCGGGGGCGAGGCACCAGTTCTTTCTAAGATGGGCGGCGCCGATTGGGCGAGAGCTAAGAGCAATGCACGCAAAGCGGTAAGAAAGATTGCGATTGATCTGGTCAAACTATATGCCGCACGTGTTAAGTCGCAAGGTTTTGCGTTTTCATCAGATACGGAATGGCAAAGGGAACTGGAAGATGCTTTCCCGTACCAGGAGACTCCTGATCAGCTGACGACAATTGATGAAGTCAAGCGAGATATGGAAAAACCGATTCCAATGGATCGGCTACTGGCCGGCGATGTCGGTTATGGCAAGACAGAAGTTGCGCTGAGAGCTGCCTTCAAGGCCATTCAGGATCATAAACAGGTTGCAATGTTGGTACCAACCACCCTGTTGGTAAAGCAACATTTTGAAACCTTTCAAGCACGTTTCTCTGGTTTCCCTGTCAACATCGCCGCCCTTTCGCGTTTTCAGTCCGCCACTGAAACTAAGAAGGTTCTGGAGGGCCTGCGCACGGGTTCAATTGACTTGGTTATTGGAACTCATCGGCTTCTGTCTGAGTCCATTAGGTATCGCGATTTGGGCCTTTTGATTATTGATGAGGAGCAGCGCTTTGGCGTTGAACATAAGGAAAAAATCAAAGACCTTCGTCAAAATGTCGATGTTCTTGCGATGAGCGCAACCCCGATCCCTCGAACCCTTGAGATGGCAGTGACTGGGATTCGAGAGATGTCGACCCTAGCAACCCCGCCCGAAGATCGGCACCCAATTCTGACTTATGTTGGTGCCTATAACGATGCCACCGTTGCTGCTGCAATTCGAAGGGAATTGATTCGTGATGGGCAAGTCTTCTTCATCCACAATCGCGTCGCGACGATTGACTCAACAGCTGCCAATCTGGCCAAGTTAGTTCCCGAGGCAAGAATTGCTATTGCTCACGGGCAAATGCCAGAGCATCAGTTAGAACAGGTGGTGGTTGATTTTTGGGAAAAGAAGTTCGATGTCCTTGTTTCAACAACCATTATTGAGACAGGGATCGACATCCCGAATGCAAACACTTTGATAGTTGATAGGGCAGAGAATTTTGGCCTTAGTCAGCTACATCAAATTAGAGGCCGGGTAGGTCGCTCAAGTGAGCGAGCTTACGCTTACTTCTTTTATGACCCCGTCAAGCCACTGGGGGAGACGGCGTTCGACAGGCTCTCCACAATCGCCACTCACAACGAGCTTGGTAGTGGCATGCAGGTGGCAATGAAGGATCTTGAGATCCGCGGCGCGGGCAATCTATTAGGCGGGGAGCAGTCAGGTCACATTGCAGGTGTGGGATTTGATTTATACATGCGAATGATTTCGGAGGCGGTCAGCGAATTCCGCGGCGTGAAAATTGCAACACCCTCTGAGCTGAAACTTGAACTGCCAATCGATGCTCGAATTCCAACTGAATATGTTGATTCAGATCGCCTGCGCCTGGAGGCCTATCACAAGCTGGCCGCAGCATCCGGCGCAACTGGCACCGAGCAGCAATTAGAAGAGATCAAGGCTGAGATTGAAGACCGATTCGGTCCTGCACCCATCCCAGTTCTAAATCTGCTTGAGGTCGCTGCGCTGCGGCAGCAGGCTAATCGACAAGGTTTACTGGAAGTCAATCTCTTGGGCGCCCTGGCCAGAGTTCAACCGGTTGATCTAACCGAATCCGAGCTCGTTCAATTCAGTCATATTTATCCAAGTCTGAAATACCTCAAGAGTTCGCACTTAATGACTATTGCCATTCCAAAATCAGATGACTCTGAGACCATTCGGGACCAGGAAGTGATTAACTGGGTTAGAAACCTTCTTGGGAAGTTGCAGGAAATCGCCGATGGAAAAGCTAGCCAGTCTGATTCAAACCGCTCATCAACTTAGGGCGCCAGGTGGTTGCCCCTGGGACGCCGAGCAAACTCACGAGAGCCTTCTGCAGTATCTGCTTGAAGAAACCTATGAATTAATTGATGCCGTTGAATCAGGCAATCGTGATGAGGTTTTAGAGGAACTTGGTGATGTTCTTTACCAAGTAATTTTTCATTCAGATCTTGCTTCTAGTGGCACGTTAGGCGAACCATTCGATCTTGAAGATGTTGCGAGCCACATGGAGCACAAAATGCGCTCAAGACATCCTCACGTTTTTGGAACCGAAGAGGAGCTGGCGATGTTTGCAGCTCAAACCGGTGATGAAGTGATGCAGAACTGGGACGCCCACAAGAAAAAAGAGAAGCCCGGCCGAACCTCAGTGATGGATGGGGTACCAAAGCAACTCCCAGCTCTTGCCAGAGCCAATAAGGTGATTGGAAAGGCGGAGAAAGCCGGAATCCTGAGCCCGCTTACTCAACCTGCGGTTCCGATGACAAACGAAGAAGATCTTGGTCGTTTATTACTAGCCGTAGTGGCAAGCGCCCGCTCGCTCAAAATTGATCCAGAAAGAGCCTTGCGCGAAGCGACCAGAGCTCTTGAACAAGAGGTTCGTGAACGAGAGATTTCGGATGCTAGCGACGCTGGCGTAATCGGCCGTTTGAATCTGGACTAGCGGAACAGCTTCTCAAAGTCTCTAAAGCCCGCGTCTAAAACTTCTGAGGGGGTTCGTGGGTCATTGTTCTCCGCCCACCAAACCAAGACCGCCATCGAAACTGAAATTAGGGCTGACGCAATAATTCTTGAACGCAGCGGATCCTTACTAACTTTTTGAGCCGCTGACTCAATCAGCAGTCGAACCTCCTCCATTTGACCGTGGCCCCAACCATAAATCTCAGGGGAGCTGGCAATCAGTTTTAGTCGTAGTCGAACAGTCTCTAGGGAGGAGTCCAAGACGTGCATAGCCTGCACCCAGGAAGTATGCAGCAATTTCACGACATCGGTTTCTGGATTCTCTTTTATGCGGCGCTCTAGTTCCAAATTGAATTCATGCATGCCACCCCAAACCACTGCAGCTTTGGAGGGGTAGATGCGAAAGAGATTTGATCTTGAGATTTTCGCAGCCTCTGCGACATCATCCATGGTCACTTTGTCGATCCCGCGCTGGCTAAACAATCTCAGCGCGGTTAGGCCAACTGCAGCGGGGTCCGTAGTGACAGGTCGCCCGCGCTTCGGCTTTTCTTGGCCGGTCATGCTGGCAAGATTAGCAACGCCTAACAGCAAACTAAACCCCAAAGTAAAGCTTTTGTATTCGTCGGAATGTCCGCCTTGATTAACCAAGGTAATGGTGGGGTCTGTGCCAAACTGGACGCGTGTCAGTAAACCCCCCGCGCGGTATGCGCGATCTTCTTCCACTGGAGAAGACTAAGCGCGAGCAAGTTTTGACTACCATCCGTGGCGTTTATCAAAGTCGGGGATTTCAGGAAATTGAAACACCAGCACTTGAAGACATCTCCCGTCTGACTGCGGGTCAGGGCGGGGAAAACGAAAAGCTCGTATTTCAGGTTCTGAAGCGCGGCGAAGAGCTGGAACGCGCTCTTTCTGATGGATCGGAGCTTGCAGATTTAGGTTTGCGCTTTGACTTGACGGTTCCCCTCACGAGATTTTTTGCTTCGAATCACGCAAAGCTTCCTAGGGTACTTAAAGCAATCCAAATTGGTCCTGTTTGGAGAGCTGAGCGACCACAGAAGGGTCGCTATCGTCAATTTCTGCAGTGCGACATTGACATTTTGGGCGAGGCAAGTGAACTCTCAGAACTTGAGTTGATATCGGCTTCACTTGCTGCGCTTGACGCAATTGGAATTAGGAATGCAACAATTCGAGTGAACGATCGCCGAGTGTTAGCTGCCGACTTATTGAAACTGGGAATTCAAGAACAGGACAAGGCAATGATTGCCATCGACAAATTGGACAAGATTGGGATTGATGGCGTCCAAGAAGAAATTGCTCAGGAATACGATAAAGAGACGGCAAAGAAGCTTGCAAGCTGGCTGGAAAATGCCAAATCAGCTGAATTACCCCAGGAATTGAACTGGGTAAAAAGTTTGCCCGACGCTAGCAAGGTCCGATTTGATCCAACGCTCGTGCGGGGGATGGGCTACTACACAGGAGCGATATTCGAAATTGAACATCCTGAGTCAACTTCGTCAATCGGCGGTGGCGGTCGTTACGACAACATGGTTGGTCAATGGTCTGGCTCCTCAACGCCTGCGGTTGGAATTTCGCTGGGGATAGAGAGAATTCTGGACCTCCTGCCCCAGGAAGCCACCACTAACAATTCACTAGTTCTTCTCATTGAAGAGGATTATGCGCCAGCCCTATCAGCCCAAAAAGAGTTGATTGAACAGGGTTGGTCAGTGCGGATTGAGAGAGCTGCCAAGAACACCAAGGCGCAGCTTTCTGAGCTACAGGAGCAAGGTTTTGGAAGTTTTGCACTCTTGAAACCAGGGGAAAAACTGGACATTCGCAAACTTGGCTAAGCACTAGAATTTAGTCCGAAGCCAGTGTTGTTTTCGATTCCCGCTAATTAGGAGCTTCTTTTGTCAATTATTTCTGCTGTCGGTGCTCGTGAAATTTTGGATTCCCGGGGAAACCCAACTGTTGAGGTTGAGGTTCTTTTGGCGGATGACTCATTCGGTCGTGCAGCCGTACCATCAGGTGCGTCAACAGGAGCTTTTGAAGCCCATGAATCACGGGATGGTGACAAGTCTCGCTATCTAGGCAAAGGTGTCCGCAACGCTGTCGCTGCGGTAGTTGAAAGAATCGACGAGGCCCTCACGGACACCGACGCGACAGATCAGCGCCAGGTTGATAATTTGCTAATTGATCTGGACGGCACCGATAACAAAAAGAAGCTTGGTGCCAATGCAATTTTGGGCGTTTCCCTTGCTAATGCTCGTGCCGCAGCTGACTCATCAAATCTTCCTCTTTATCGCTATTTAGGTGGGCCCAATGCTCATGTGCTGCCGGTACCTCTGATGAACATCATCAACGGCGGGGCTCACGCGGACAATGGTGTTGACATTCAAGAATTCATGATTGTTCCCCTGGGTGCGGAATCCTTCTCGGAAGCTCTGCGCTGGGGCGCCGAGGTTTACCACCACCTAAAGAAACTGCTCTCTGAGAAAGGCCTAGCCACTGGTTTAGGTGACGAGGGTGGCTTTGCTCCTGACCTTCCAAACAACCGTGCAGCTCTGGACCTAATTTCTGAGGCAATCAAGCTCGCTGGCTATCAACTGGGCAGTGAAATCGCTTTGGCTTTGGATGTTGCATCAACTGAGTTCTTCAATGAGGCAACTGGAAAGTACAGCTTTGAAGGCAGTGAAAGAACTGCTGGAGAGATGATTTCCTACTACTCAGAATTGATTGCCAACTACCCGCTGGTTTCGATTGAGGATCCGCTTGCCGAAGATGACTGGGCTGGTTGGACTCAAATTACTGCTGAACTGGGAGCAAAAGTTCAGCTAGTTGGAGATGATCTTTATGTCACCAACCCCGCGCGTCTACAAAAAGGAATTGACCAAAAGGCTGGCAATGCAATTTTGGTGAAGGTGAACCAGATTGGGACATTGACCGAGACCATGGATGCAGTCTCACTTGCCCAGCGCCACGGAATGAAGGCAATCATTTCTCATCGCAGTGGTGAGACTGAAGACACCTTCATTGCCGATCTAGCTGTTGCTACTAACGCTGGACAGATAAAAACTGGCGCACCAGCAAGAAGCGAGCGAGTCGCAAAATACAATCAGCTCCTAAGGATCGAAGAAGAGCTGGCGGAAGCTGCAAGATACGCTGGCCGTGACGCATTTCCGCGTTTTCAGGCCCGCTAAATCTTCGGCGACTAATCAATAGAGTTCTAGACTCCTGTTATGGCCCGTCCGCGCAAAACCGAACCTAAAGTTCCAGTTGCTTTGTCGCAAGGCAAGGTCCTTGCCAAGTCGCTGAGAATAAACAGCACATGGGTGAGCGTGATAGCAGTTGTCGTGATTGGTAGTTTTCTAATCTCGCCGGACGTCGAGGCTTTCTTGAATCAACGACGTCAGATTGCTGAGATGGAAGAGAGCATCCGCCTTGCTCAAGAGCAAGTCGAGCAGATGCAGGCCGAGCGGGACCGTTGGCAAGACCCGGTTTACATTCGCTCGCAAGCCAGAGATCGTCTTTACTATGTCCTGCCAGGAGAGGTGTCTTACCTCGTGATGGATTCAAGCGGCATGGACTTTTCCGATACTTCGGGAACGGTTGGAGCCATATTGGCTGATCGAAGAAGCGCTGATGAGATTTCCACTGAAATTGCCGCGGCCAATGACAATTGGGTGGATTCTTTGCTTGAGTCCTTTTTGCGCGCTGCGATTGATCAGCCCGTCGAGGAGGAGAAGTGATTTCTCCGGAAGATCTTGAGGAAGTCTCTCGGCAACTGGGCAGGCCAGCCAGAGACATAGTCGAGGTGGCGGCTAGGTGTGTTTGTAAGCGACCAATCGTTGTTAAGACCAAACCCCGATTAGAAGATGGCACACCATTTCCCACCCTCTATTACCTAACTCAGAAGGCAGCGACGGCAGCAGTATCAACTCTTGAGGCAACCGGTTATATGAGCGAGCTTCAACGAGAGTTATTAGAAGACGACAAGTTGTCCAATGCCTACACACGTGCGCACCAAAAGTATTTGGCCGAGCGTGAAGAGATTGAAGTCGTAGACGAAATTGAAGGGATATCCGCAGGGGGAATGCCCTATCGCGTTAAGTGCCTGCATGCCTTGGTTGCTCATTCGCTTGCGGCAGGCAAAGGGGTCAATCCCATTGGGGACCTCGCACTAGCAAAGCTTGATTGGTCTCCCAAAGTCTGTACCTGCCTGTAGCGGGCTGTATCTTTCAGGCAGGCGACAGGGCAGTTTTCCTGCCATCCGCGCAATAAAGACCTACTTCGACCCCGAATGACGAATTTAACGCCACGTCCAACCCAGAGCCTTGGTCCAATCCGCTACTCTATGTTCTGTTAGTTCCCCATGTTCGATTGCTTGGCTCTTTATCTCAATCGATCAGGGCGGGCTGGAAAGAAATAACCAGAAGGTAATTCACTCTCATGACGGTCGAGACCAGTAAGTCAAAGACGCCCAAGGCAGTTCTCCAACAAGTTTTGGCACCTGCGAAACCCAAGAAAATTTTGATTATCGGCGGTGGCTACGCCGGTTTCTACACTGCTTGGAAGCTCGAGAAGCTTCTCAAGAAAGGCGAGGCTGAGGTTACCTTGGTTGACCCGCTGCCTTATATGACCTACCAGCCTTTCCTCCCCGAAGTCGCGGCCGGATCGATAGAGGCAAGGCACACGGTGGTGTCACACCGCCAGCACCTGAGAAAGACCAATCTTGTTAGTGGACGCATGACACAGGTTGTTCACAAGAGCAAAAAAGCCACCATTGAGGTTGAAGGCGGAAAAACCGTAACCCTCTCCTACGACCTAATTGTTATGACAGCGGGAGCAGTCACCAGAACATTTCCAATCGAAGGAATTGCCGAAAACGCAATCGGTATGAAGACGATTGAGGAGGCGATAGAGGTTAGAAACAGGCTCTTTGCCAATTTCAATCGAGCCGCAGCGCTACCAAAATCAAACCCACTTCGTAAGCGTCTACTTACATTGATTGTGGTTGGTGGCGGTTTTGCTGGCATTGAAGCATTTGCCGAACTTCGAAGCGCGGCAACTGCCCTTCTTCGCTACTATACAGAGATTTCTTTTGATGAGGTCAATTTCCACCTCATCGAGGCTATGGGTCGGATCATGCCGGAGGTGTCTGAAAAGACTGCCTTGCAGGTTATTGAGAACCTGGAAAAACGAGCTGCATATGTTCACCTAAACACTCAGGTTGTTTCAGCAAAAGACGGCAAAGTAAAGCTGTCAACCGGAGAAGTTTTTGAATCAGATTTGATTATTTGGACCGCCGGAGTCGCAGCCGCTCCAGTTGCCAAGAATTGTGATTTTCCTCTAGACGCAAGATTTAGGCTGAACGCAAATGCCAAGCTGCAAATCGTTGAGGGCGATAAGCCAGTAAAGAATGCTTGGACGGCTGGCGACGTTGCGGCTGTGCCGGACCTTTCAGGCGGTGGCGTTGGTGGCTACTGTGTACCAAATGCTCAGCACGCAGTCAGACAGGCCAAACTGCTGGCAAAAAACATTGTCGCTAGTTTGCGCGGTGAAGAGATTCGCGAATACCGCTGGAAGACTATTGGTGCGGTAGCTGGTCTCGGTATTGGTATTGGCGCAATCAAAGTTGGCAAGTTTGGAATGATTGGTTTTCTTCCGTGGCTGGCTCACCGTGGTTACCACGGATTGGCCATGCCGACTTGGGAGCGTAAGATCCGAGTAATTTCTGGTTGGGTTTGGAATGCGATTCTGGGTAGGGATTTAGTTGCTATTGAGGCAACCAAGACCCCTCGATTATTCTTCGAGACCTGGGCCACCAAACCTGGTAAATAACCAGTTAGATTGGGCCCAGGTCAGCTGGGCCTTTTTTATTGCCCCGATAGCCCAATGGCAGAGGCAGACGACTTAAAATCGTCACAGTGTGGGTTCGAGTCCCACTCGGGGCACCATCTTCAGCAAAGGCACAGCCAGTTCGCATAGTCTGGTGACAGCTTTCTAAGGAGCCAAATGGAAGTCTTTCTAATCCTCCTAGGTCTAGCCGCGCTAGTCGGCATTTACCTATGGGTCACCTATAACGCGCTTGTCGCATTGAAGGTTCGTGTTGATGAGGCATGGAGTGACATCACTGTTCAACTCAAGCGCCGTGCTGACTTGATACCAAACCTAATCGAGACCGTGCGCGGCTACGCCTCGCATGAGCGCGAGGTATTTGACAGCGTCACTCGTGCCCGAGCAGCCACCGTTTCACCGGATGCACTTGCTCACCCAGCTCAAGCGGCTGAAGCTGAGGGGATGTTGCAGGGAGCGCTAAAGAGCCTGTTTGCAGTTTCTGAGGCCTATCCACAACTCGTTGCCTCAACTAACTTCCTTGAACTGCAGCGCGAACTAACCGACACCGAAGACAAAATTATGGCTTCGCGTCGGTTCTACAACGGAGGAGTTGCTGAACTAAACACCAAGATTCAGCAGTTCCCGAACAACGTGTTTGCTCGCAACCTTGGTTTTACTAACCGTGAATTCTTCGAGGTAGAAAACCCAGCTGCGATTCAAGAGCCACCGCAGGTCAAGTTCTAAGAATGTATCGAGCGATAGCCGCCAATAAACGCAACACAGTCATAATCATCGGACTGTTTGTCGGTCTTCTAACTGCCCTGGCGGTTTGGTGGGGTCAGGCAAGTGGCAATGGCTCAAGTGCAATTTTTATTGTGCTGTTTGTTCTCGGCTACACAGTCTTTCAGTATTACGCGGCATCTAAACTTGCTCTTTCCATGAGCGGAGCTCATGAAATACAAAAGCAGGACAATCCACGCCTTTGGAACATAGTTGAGAATCTAGCCATCACCGAGGGACTACCAATGCCCAAGGTTTACATCATCAACGATCCAGCACCAAATGCGTTTGCTACTGGTAGAAATCCTAAAAATGCTGTTGTGGCTGCTACCACTGGACTGCTTGAAATTATGGACGACAATGAGCTGCAGGGTGTCATGGCGCATGAGCTCGGTCACGTAAAGAACTTTGACATACGGGTATCAACACTTGTGTTTGGCCTTGTCTCGGCGATTGGAATTCTGGCGGACTTGGCTATTCGCATGGCCTGGTTTGGTTCGTCTTCAAGAAATCGAGACAGCGGCCAGTTGGGAATGATTTTGGTTCTAGTAGGAGTCGTGGGATGGATTATCGCCTGGTTGATTGGCCCGCTGGTTTCGGCAGCCGTCTCAAGACAGCGTGAATACCTTGCGGATGCCACTGGCGCTGAGATGACCAGATATCCGCAGGGATTGGCCAGTGCCCTTAAGAAACTTGGGGAATACGGTCGACCAATGCGCCGTGCCAACAGCGCCATGGCCCACATGTACATCAACGATCCTCTGAAGCCAGGCATGGTTGAGCGGGTATTTTCAACCCACCCACCTATTCCAGACAGAATTAAGCGCCTGGCCGAAATCTCTCGCGGCTTCTAATCGCTAGACTTTCTCTCATTCTCTGATTGAAGGTTTGCCATGGCTCAGCAAAAGTTCCCATCGCTTCAGGAGTTTCAAGACGCAGCAAAGAGGGTGCAGTCTGTTGTTACTAAGACTCCTCTGATTGAGAGTCATTGGCTAACCGAGGTTACTGGCCAACCAGTTTTTTATAAGTGTGAGAATCTTCAGCGCACCGGAGCTTACAAAGTGCGAGGAGCCTACAATCTGCTCTCTCAGCTGACTAAGGAAGAACAAAAGCGCGGTGTAGTGGCAGCCTCCGCAGGAAATCACGCTCAAGGCGTTGCCCTGGCAGCTCAGCAGCTAGGAATAAAGGCAACAATCTTTATGCCAGTCGGTGCCTCTTTACCAAAGTATCAAGCAACAATCGGTTATGGTGCAAACGTCGTCTTGACCGGAGCCATTTTCGATGAAACCAATGCTGCCGCCAAGGATTTTGCTCAAAAAAGCGGAGCTGTTTATGTACCACCATTTGACCACCTAGACATCGTTCGTGGCCAGGGCACCGTTGCCTTAGAGATATTTGATCAGCTGCCTGATGTTGACAACATTGTTGTCTGTCTTGGCGGTGGCGGCTTGACTGCCGGTGTCGCCTTGGCGGCGAAGCTAAAGGCTCAAGAGCTCGGAAGAAAAGTAAAGGTTTATGCCGTGCAAGCGGAGCTTGCCGCCGCATACCCAGCATCTCTAAGAGCTGGTAAACCAGTTGAGGTGAAAACTCAGCCGACCATCGCTGATGGAATCGCGGTTGCCAAGCCTGGCAAAGTGCCATTTGACATCATTGCAAAACACGTGGACAAAGTAGTCACTGTTAGCGAAGACGAAATTGCCAAGGGAATGCTTGGGGTACTGGAACGCAGCAAGTTAGTGGTTGAGGCAGGAGGCGCCGTAGGCGTGGCTGCTGTTTTGGCAAAGAAGTTAAAGCTCAAAGGCAAGACGGCGATTGTTCTATCGGGCGGAAACATCGATCCACTTCTACTTCAGAGGGTAATTAGACACGGTCTAGCAGCGTCAGATCGCTACACCAACATTGCAGTCATGTTGCCGGATCGACCTGGCCAATTAGTAAGAACCGCTCAAGCGGTTGCAGATGCGCATGCAAACGTTGTAGAGGTATTGCACACTCGTCACGGCAATGGTCTTCAAATTAGCGAAGTTGAGTTGGATTTGAGTGTTGAGACGAGAGGCAAGGAGCACCGTGATGAAGTCCTCGAGGCGCTCAAGCAGGCAGGCCTTAACCCTAAGCTGCTGAGCGACTAAAACTTAAAGTTTTTGACCTGCTTGATTTCAACTGAGATTTCTTTGCCATTTGGGGCAGAGTATGAAACCTTGTCGCCCACCTTTTTGCCCTCAATTGCCTGGCCGATCGGGGAGTCAGGGCTGTAGACGGAAAAATCACCGTCTTCGATCTCTTGCTCGTACTTGGTTCCCTCAAAAATCTCATGAGAGCCAAGAAAAAACTCATTCGGCTTGCCGTTGATGTCACAAACCACCAACAACCCCTGTTTTACAATCCCATCGCTAGCGTCGGCTTCCCCAACCGTGGCATTGGCGAGCATTTCTTCCAAGCGGTTGATTCGAGCCTCTAGCTTCCCTTGCTCTTCTTTTGCTGCGTGGTAGCCGCCGTTTTCCTTCAGATCGCCCTCTTCGCGGGCTTCCTGGATGCGCTTAGCAATCTCATGGCGCTCAACCAAAATGAGCTGCTCCAGCTCGCTCTTGAGCCTGTCATAGGCATCTTGAGTCAAAAGAATACTGTCGGACATCTTTCGCTTTCGGGAATTGAAAAAGCTCGCTTAGCGAGCCAAGAAGAGTCTATCGCAGCGAACAGTTGTCAACCAGGCCTGTTACGGCCTCCTCATAGGTGTTGATACTTACTGTGTGGGTTGTAATTAGCTGCTCAAAAGGCCCAAAACTGCGCTCTACGTGACCTACCACCGCAAAGGAGTTGTTGAGGGCTTCTAGTGTGCAATCCGCCACTTCCCCTGGCGGCATCTGAATCTCAAAATCCACCTCGGTTTGCCAAGGACTAATAACTCGAAAACCAACAGTGGTGGACTGGATGGGGCTCCAATTAGCCAGCCCAAGCAGCACCGTTCCAATGGTCAGAGCTCCAATGCCTAGATAGGCAAACAGTCGAAAAAGCCGTGGGTTGGCAGATTTCTTGCCATATCGCTTGGCGAGGAGATCATCTTTTTGCTCGGTCACCCCATAAGGCTAAGGCATAGGTGGAATACTGGTGAGGTGAACTTTCTGCTCAGTTTTGGATTATTGGCAACTATGCCAACCCCGGTGGCGGATGACACCTATAACTCACCAGGCACCATCGGTTTCATCATCACCTTTGCCGTGGCGGTGGGGGCGGTCTTTTTGTTCTTTGACATGAATCGACGAATTCGCAACACTAAATACCGCTCAGAAATTCGAGAAAAATTAGCGCAAGAAGATTTGGCTAGCTTTGGTGGCGAAAAGCCGAATCGGCCAGAACCACCAACTAAACCCCAGCGATAGAACCCGCAATCGGGTCGATGCTAATAATTAGCGCGGCTGTCCAGTGGCAAAAGAACGCCGCAACAGTTAGCGCATGGAAATACTCGTGGTAACCAAAGTGCTTCGCATCCTTTTTTGGCCATTTTGCACCATAGAAAATTGCACCCAGCGTGTAGAAAAGACCACCAATAGCTATTAGCAACATCATGAGCCAGTTTGCTTGCCACAGGTCAACGACATAGAAAACTGCCAACCAACCCATAGCTAAATAAATTGGCACATACAACCAACGTGGTGCATTGATCCAAAAAACCCTAAAGAAAATTCCAATCAAACCCACTGTCCAAACTGTGACAAGCAGCATTATTCCTTTATCTCTTTCCAAGGCGGAAAAAGCCATCGGAGTATAAGTGCCGGCAATCAATAGAAAAATGTTCGCATGATCGATGCGCTTAAGAATCATCTTGATCATGGGTCGCCAATTGAAGCGGTGATAGAGGGCTGAATTTCCAAACAGCAACACGGAGCTTCCAAAGTAGATTGCCGCGGCTGTCTTCGCTAACCATCCCTCGGCAAAGACCAGTAAGACTATGCCCCCAATCACTACGAATGGAAGCACCCCGGTGTGAATCCAGCCACGCCAAGTTGGCTTGGTCTCCTGAGGGGCAGGGGCTAGTTCCGACAGGGGAAAGTTGGATTCGCTCACCCCGAGAGTTTAAGCCAGAAAAGCTGGGATGCCCCAAGATTTGGAGCAGATGACCGCTCGGTGAATCCTGAAAAGATTCGGCGTGTTTATTCTGACCAACCTTAAAGCTCAGGCGTAGATTGAGCGAAAGCTCAACAGGCAGGAGCACAAGTGGCAAGCTCTCCAAAGTCCAAGTCATCAGCAAAAAAGACTGCGGCCCAGGAGGTGAGCAAGCCCACTTCAGCAAAGAAGCCTGAAACCTCGGTTAGAACCTTCGTTTTGGACACTTCAGTCCTCCTCTCGGATCCGAAAGCTCTATTTCGCTTCGCAGAGCATGAAGTAGTAATCCCAATTGTTGTTATCAATGAGCTTGAAAAGAAGCGAAACGACTTAGAAATTGGCTACTTTGCAAGAAAAGCACTCAGATTCTTGGATGACCTGCGGCAAAAGCACGAGCGTCTGGACTTCCCAGTTGAAGTTGGCGACGGCGGAACTCTGCGGGTTGAACTAAATCACATAGATCCTTCGATTCTTCCTGCCGGCTTCCAGCTGGGCGATAACGACTCACGAATCTTGGCGGTGGCTGCCAACCTAAACAACGAGGGTTTTGACGTAACAGTCGTTTCAAAAGACCTACCCATGCGTGTCAAGGCATCCGCGATTGGACTGAGGGCAGAAGAGTACCTGCACGAGCTGGCAACCGATGAATGGAGTGGCGTAAGCGACCTTCACCTGTCGGCAACTGAAATGGCCAACCTCTATGACTCCGAGGAGATCTCTCATCCAGATGCAAAGAATCTTCCAACCAATACCGGACTAATAATTCACTCCGAGCGAGGCAGTGCCCTGGGTCGCGTTAGCCAGCACGGAACGGTCAAGCTAGTCAGGGGAGACAGAGAAGTATTCGGCGTGCATGGCCGCAGCGCAGAGCAGCGACTAGCAATCGACATGCTGTTAGACCCAGAAATCGGAATCCTATCCCTCGGTGGCCGAGCTGGAACCGGCAAGAGTGCGCTTGCACTTTGCGCTGGCTTGGAATCAGTTTTGGAGCGCAGGCAACACAAACGCATCATGGTCTTCCGACCTCTTTATGCGGTGGGCGGTCAAGAGCTTGGCTATTTGCCTGGGACCGAAGGGGAGAAAATGAACCCCTGGGCCCAGGCTGTATTCGACACCCTTGGTGCACTTGTTTCAAAAGAAGTGATTGACGAAGTAGTAAACCGAAATATTTTGGAGATCCTGCCACTGACCCACATCAGAGGTCGTTCTTTGCATGACAGCTTTGTTATTGTCGACGAGGCTCAGTCACTGGAGAGAAATGTTCTTTTAACGATGCTTTCCAGAATCGGTCAAAAGTCTCGCGTGATTCTTACACATGACGTTGCCCAGCGCGACAATCTGCGGGTTGGCAGACACGATGGTGTGGCATCCGTGGTTGAAACCCTGAAGGGGCAAGCGCTCTTTGGACACATCACTCTGACCCGCAGCGAGCGAAGTGATATTGCGGCACTAGTCACTGACCTGCTGGATTAGCTGGGGATAACTAACCCCAGCATTTCTGCCAGCGGGCTAATTTGGCCAGGTGCAGCCAGTCTTTCTCTTGATCCCACTCGGCTATCTAATTGCTATTTCAATCCCGCTCGCAATTACTGACATTCGGGAACATCGATTGCCAAACAAGTTGACTCTCTCTGCGGCCCTGCTAACAATCACCTCGTTGGCTGCTGCGTCGGTAGTAAGCGGTGACTGGCAGGCGCTTATCTTTGCCCTCGTTGCAGCCCTGGCAACCTTTTTGATCGGCTGGTTCTTAGCGGCTAGGGCAGCGATTGGCATGGGAGACATCAAGCTGCTAATTTCCTTAAACGCCTTCGCTGGCTATCTCTCACCACTCTTGCCACTTATTTCTATGGCAGTTGCTCTCCTGGCAGCGACACTAATTAGCGCAATTTTTCTGTTTGGGAGGCGGTTGAGCTGGCAGAGCTCGATTGCCCTGGGGCCGTATTTGTTGTTGGGATTCTTTGTTGCAGTTGCGCCAAGCGCCATCGAGGTTACTGTGGCGGCTTGGTCATAGGCAGAACAGCTAGCGCCTTGTCTAGCTGCTCCATGGTTAGCTTTTCACCATCCACAAATCCAAGTGCAACCGTTGCTTCCTTGACTGTGATTCCTTTTTCAACCGAGTACTTTGCGATCTTCGCAGCAGCTTCATAGCCGATGAATCGATTAAGTGGGGTGACAATTGAAGGCGAGGACTCCGCCAGAGCCTTCGCACGCTCTTGGTTAATTTCTAGACCCTTAACTGTCTTGTCCGCCAGAACGCGCATGGAGTTGGTCAAAAGGCGAATGGATTCCAGCAGGGCATTTCCCATAACGGGGATTGCAACATTGAGTTCGAAGTTGCCCGAGGCACCAGCCCAGGTCACCGTTGCATCATTTCCAATCACCCTCGCACAAACCATCAGGACAGCTTCCGGAACAACTGGATTCACTTTGCCAGGCATGATTGAACTGCCAGGCTGCAAATCAGGAATGTGAATCTCAGCCAGCCCGGTGTTTGGTCCAGAACCCATCCAGCGAATGTCGTTATTAATCTTGGTCAAGCTGACAGCAATAACTTTGAGTGCTCCAGAGACTTCAACCAAAGCATCTCTAGCCCCCTGCGCTTCAAAGTGATCGCGGGCCTCCGTGATAGGCAATCCAGTGTCCTTGGCCAGTCGTTGAATAACTTCCTGAGGAAAACCTTTTGGTGTGTTGATTCCAGTTCCAGTTGCTGTTCCGCCCTGCGGCACCTCAGCAACCCTTGCAATGGTGGAATTGACTCTCTCGATTCCGTAGCGGATTTGCGCTGCGTAACCGGCAAATTCTTGACCAAAAGTGACAGGAGTGGCATCCATCAGGTGCGTGCGACCAGGCTTTACTGCCTCTTTCCAAGCTTTTGCTTTCTCTTCGAGCGAAGAAGCTAGATAGTCCAAAGCTGGAATCAAATCCTTCACCAGCGCACTGGTAACCGCAACGTGGACGCTGGTGGGGAAGACGTCGTTTGACGACTGACTGGCATTGACGTGATCATTTGGATGAACATCCTTACCAAGTCGGACACTGGCAATAGTCGCCAGGACTTCGTTCATGTTCATGTTTGAAGAAGTTCCCGAGCCAGTCTGGAAAACATCAACTGGGAATTCCGCAAAGTGCTTTCCAGCAATCACTTCATCAGCAGCCGCGGAAATGGCATCTGCAATTTCATTTGAGAGGATTCCGAGCTTGGCATTGGCCTGGGCTGCCGCCTTCTTAATTCTGGCAAGTGCAATCAGGTGTTCCTGCTCGAGGGGAGTACCACTAATTGGGAAGTTCTCGACCGCGCGCTGAGTCTGAGCCCGATAGAGCGCATCCTTCGGGACTTTTACTTCTCCCATAGTGTCGCGTTCAATGCGGTATTCCATTACCTGTCCTTTCGAAGCGGCCCGAGAGCTGAAATCAGCGAAACATTTCCCTCGGCCAGTCGATACTCGGCACCGACCACTGCCAGTCTGCCAGATTCAATGTAGGAGCGGATGAGGCTTGACCGCTCAACCAGCTCGTCAATGGTGTCCTCGATGTGGTTGTGGGTCAGCTCGTCCAGGCTGCTTTCCCCGGCCGCTAATGATCTCTCGATGGTGGGTCCTATTCTGGCCACCAAGTTCTTGATGAATTCTCCCTCGGTATTGAGCTTGCCCTGCTGCGAATCTAGCGAGGCCTTCACCGCCCCACACTCATCATGGCCAAGCACCAAGATCAAAGGAACTTTTAGAACCTCCACCGCAAACTCCAACGAACCAAGGATTGTCTCAGCAATTACCTGACCCGCATTGCGAACAACGAATAAATCACCTAGGCCAACATCAAAAATCATCTCAGCGCTCAGGCGAGAGTCGGAACAACCAAACAGCGCTGCAAAAGGAGCCTGTTGATCTGCCAGTTCAACTCTTAGCTCCGCATCCTGCCTCGGATGGGCAGGAGTTCCGGCCACGAAGTTTTTGTTGCCAGCAGACAGCAAATCCCAGGCCTGCTGCGCGGTGGTGGGTCTGCTCACCTAATTTCCTAACTGCATCGCAATTGCTTCAGCCAGAATTGCAAAGTCTGTCTCAGCCGCTGTTCCATAGATTACAACTGTCCAGGATTCTCCTCGATAGAGCATGGCCAATTCTTTGGTGCTGGGGGGATCAGCTGGAGTTCTGGTCGGATAAATTTCCCAAGTCAGTCCAGCAATCTCCCTGGTGCTGGTCATGGCGTTTCCAGCCAGAACGTCCGCCTCCCAAGAAGGATTTGAATCAAAGGCTTGGCTTAGTGCAATGAATTGAGAGCTCTCGGTTACAAAACCCACATACCAAACATCTAGTCCAAGCTGCTTTTCAATGCGGGCAGCATTAGACCACCAGGTTGGAGGAATAGTTGGAGCCAACACATCTTTTGCCAAAGACGACTCTGCTTCACTTGCGACACTGAGGTAGTCGATTTTTTGAATCAAACTTGAATCATCCCTTGGAACGCCCAAGACAATTAGCGCAACAACCCCCAGAGTTGCCAGCATCGAGAAGACTAGATTGCGAACCGTTTGTTTGGCTCTGCGTTCGGACGCGCTACTCACTTGCTGGCTTTTTTACCCTGGGCATCGGAGAGCTTTTTACGAGCGCCACTGAGCCACTCTTCACACACTTTGGCTAGCGCTTCGCCTCTTTCCCATAGTGCCATGGAGGCATCCAAAGTGACATTTTGCTGTTCGAGCTGAGCAACTACCTCTTGCAGCTCATCACGCGCTTCCTCATAGCTCATTTTTGAAATGTCTTTAGCCATCACTTTTTCCTAACCGACTTGGCAGTAGCCATTATTTCCTGTTTTGAGAGCTGAATTTTAAAGTCTTCTCCCTGCTTGACCTCTCGCAAGATTGCCCCGGCCTCATCAGTGACCAACGCATATCCGCGCTCGAGGGTCAATTTAGGAGAAAGAGCTCGCACGCTGCTGACCAGCTGGCCCAGCTCACTCTTAGCCTTAGTCAATCGCCAGTCCAAAATCTCTGTTAGGCGCTTGGTAAGGATGGTCAGCTGTTCGGTTTGGGCATCAACAAAACCAAACGGACTGGCAAGCACCGGTCGCGAAACAATTGCTTTGATGAGCTGCTGCTGAGTTTCCAGGTAAGAACTAATGCGGAAAGTGATTCGATCAAGAGCGGTCTTGATGTTTTTTCTTTCCTCGACCACATCCGGCACTACTCGTTTCGCGGCATCGGTAGGAGTGGAGGCACGCAGATCGGCAACAAGGTCTAACAGTGGCTGATCATTCTCATGTCCGATTGCGCTGACCAGTGGTTTAGTTAGCTCAGAAGCGGCCCGAACCAGTCGCTCGTCGCTAAACGGAAGCAGATCTTGAAAACTTCCACCACCGCGCGCGATGATGATTACATCTACCTCGCTCATTGCATCCAGTTGCTGCATCGCCATTACAATTTCAGCGGCGGCACGGTCTCCTTGGACAAGTGTGTGGATCACTTCAAATTGAACTTCGGGCCAGCGATTTCTGGCGTTTTGCAAAACATCTTTTTCAGCATCCGAGTTGGCACCAGTTATGAGACCAATTTTGTTTGGCAAAAATGGCAAGGGCTTTTTTCGAGCTGGATCAGCAAGCCCTTCCTTGATTAGCTGTTGGCGCAGTTTTTCAATTCGCTCGAGCAGTTCACCGAGACCGACCTTGTGCATCTTCAGCACGCGCATCGTGAGTTTGCCATTTTTTGCCCAGAATGCAGGTTGCACCAGTGCAACCACTCGATCGCCTTGCTTTAGCCCAGCCTCAATATCGTCGTCACTGGCATCGAAGGCATGTATTTCTATCGAATTTTCCAGATCCAGGTCGCGCAGTGAGCCAAAAAGGTTGGTTCCACGCAGTTGAATTTGCTGAAGTTCTCCCTCGACCCAGACTCGGCCCAGTTTTTCAATCCAGTCCTTTAGGCTCTTAGACAGCTGAGAGACCCGCCAAGGGGAATGTTCACTGGAGACTTTCGATTGAGACTCTAGATCCGCTTTTTCCTGCACGGCTGGCTCCCTAAGCGGTTCGTAGAATTGGACGGTGACTGCTATTAACCCTAACGCTAGGGCAGACAAAGAAACCCAGAAAAGGGTCCTGCTAGCCGCCCCCAGAGGCTATTGCGCGGGAGTTGACCGTGCCGTGATTGCGGTCGAGAAGGCGCTGGACCACTATGGAGCCCCGGTCTATGTCCGCAAACAAATCGTCCACAACAAGCACGTGGTGCAGTCACTGGAAGCCAGGGGAGCCATCTTTGTCGATGAAGTCGACGAAGCACCTGAGGGTTGCGTGATGGTGTTTTCCGCCCACGGTGTTGCCCCAAGTGTGATTGAGGCAGCCCAGGCAAGAAATCAGAGAACAATCGATGCCACCTGCCCACTGGTTACCAAAGTTCACCGCGAAGTAATCAGATTTGCCAACGAAGGTTACGAAATTCTTCTGGTTGGTCACGAGGGTCACGAAGAAGTCGAGGGAACCGCTGGTGAGGCGCCACACGCAGTAAAACTGATAGATGGCGATAAAGATATCGAATCTGCTCAAGTGAAAGATCCAGAAAAAGTCATTTGGTTATCGCAGACCACTCTTTCGGTTGACGAGACCATGGAAACCGTTACAAAGCTTCGAAAGCGATTCCCGCTGATGCAAAACCCACCGAGCGATGACATTTGCTACGCAACTCAGAACCGACAGGTTGCCATCAAGAAAGTTGGCGCAATGTCTGACTTGGTGATTGTGGTTGGATCTGCCAACAGCTCAAACACAGTTCGATTGGTGGAAGTCGCACTCGATGCTGGAGCGAAAGCTGCTTACCGTGTTGACTTTGCATCAGAGATTGACGAGAAGTGGTTTGCTGGAGTTGAGACTGTCGGCGTGACTTCCGGAGCATCGGTTCCAGAAGAACTGGTGGATGATGTTTTGAAATACCTAGCTGATCGCGGCTATGGCTCAGTCGAAACAATCACCACTGCGGAAGAGGACATTCAGTTCTCTTTGCCGAAGGAACTAAGAAGAGACCTAAAGGCCGCTGGTCACTAACTACCAGCTGGATTTGCCCGCAGAACCGAGCTGGGTGGCAGCCTCAACAATTCGCTTGGCCATTCCGGCTTCCGCTAACTTGCCCCAGTTGCGTGGATCATAGGTCTTCTTGTCTCCGACCTCACCGTCAATTCGCAGCACACCGTCGTAGTTTTTAAACATGTGATCAACAATTGGACGGGTGAATGCGTACTGAGTGTCAGTGTCAATGTTCATCTTGATGACACCATTCTTTACAGCCAGCGCAATTTCTTCCGAGGTTGAACCAGAGCCACCGTGGAAGACCAGGTCAAACGGCTTGTCTTTTCCATACTTTTTACCAACCGCTTGCTGAATGTCAGCCAAAAGTTCAGGACGAAGCTTGACGTTGCCAGGCTTGTAAACTCCGTGAACGTTTCCGAATGTGAGAGCTGCTAGGTAGCGGCCATTTTCTCCTAGCCCAAGAGCTTCAGCTGTCTTCAGACCGTCCTCAACAGTGGTGTAAAGGTTTTCGCCCATACCGCCGGAGACACCGTCTTCCTCGCCACCAACCACTCCAACTTCGATTTCTAAAACAACGCCAATATCGCTGGTCTTGCTAAGCAGTTCCTTGGCAATTTCTAGGTTCTTGTCCAGAGGCACTGCCGAGCCATCCCACATATGTGAATTGAAGATCGGTTGACCACCCGCTTTTACCTGCTGGGTAGACAGGTCCAACAGCGGCCTTACAAAACCAGCCAGCTGGTCTTCCGCGCAGTGATCTGTGTGGAGAGCAACTTTGATTGAGTAGTTCTTGGCAACCTCGCGAGC
Source organism: Aquiluna sp. (assembly GCA_049242305.1). Taxonomy (GTDB): domain Bacteria; phylum Actinomycetota; class Actinomycetes; order Actinomycetales; family Microbacteriaceae; genus Aquiluna. Next base: position 44,827 of record JBMLPC010000052.1, read on the forward strand.
GAGAGCTGCAAATCCCAGAGCACCACTTACTCGGTTCTTGATAGTGGGGCCGCTCCAGTAGTCGGCGCCACCGGTTGAAACCTGCAGTATTCCATCGCTACCGGCCGCTTGAAGTCCAGCCAGTGCCGCATTGAGAGTTTGTGATGAAGAAACATTGATGGCGGGGTAGGCAAACGACCCAGTCTTGGCTCGATTGAGCATCTCTTGGTATTCAGCGGAAGATACGACTGGCATTTTTACCCCTTAGCCTTTGCCGGTTCGCCCAGCAGGCGAGCACGATCTGGAATTAGTTCAACTGTAGCCTCCACCAGGTTCTCAATGGATTGCAGACCACTGGTCGGCTGTTGAACCTTTGCAGCACCCCACTGAACAGCGGAGGCAATACCCTTGGCGACATCAAAGCCAACGCCATAGGCATTTGGATCTGATTCCTCGTTTGCGACTGCCGCCAAAAATCCTGCGATGGTGGAATCTCCTGCGCCAACCGTGTTGATGACCTTGACTGGTTTTGTATAGGCATGAATGGCGTGAGTCTTGGTAACTGCAACAATTCCGTCAACCCCCAGAGACGCCATCACACAGTTGACACCCCAGTCATTTAGTTCGCGAGCAGCATCAATAACATCACCAATGGTGTTGAGGTCCTTATTGACACATTCCGAAAGCTCATGTGAATTTGGTTTCATGATGGTGGCGCTACCTTTTTGTGCCCAGTAGCGCAGGGCTGGTCCAGAGGTATCGAGAATTACTCTTACCCCTAGCGCTTCCATCCGATCAAACAGCGGCTGCAGGTCAATCACCTTGCCAGTTTCAACAATTTCCGGGTGAGCACCCGCAATCACCAGCCACTTCGCTTCGTAGTCTTTTACAGTGCGCTCGGTCAGATCAATTACGGATTTCCAATCGCGCTCATATAGCGGTCTCGGGTGTTCATTAATCTTGGTGGTGGGGCCGTCATATTCGACAACGGTGGTTGAAACACGAAGTGTGCCATCGACCCAAAGTGGAATGAGAAAACTAGAGCCGGTGCGCTTGAGCACACCTGGATCGGCATTACCAATTGGGATTACGCCCGGTGCTGCCATGTTCACCAGCTGAAGTCCACGGGAGACGTTGATTCCCTTGCCAGCCAACTCTTCACCTACGCGCTCAGCGCGGTTGACGCCACCTTCGACCAGGTCCTTAACAAAATAGGTGCGGTCCAGCGTCGGGGAGGGGGTCAGGGTTACTACCGGGGATTTCCGCTCGGCCATGAGACTCCTTGGATGTGAATAATGAAAAGACACTCACACCGTTGTAGGCGCCTGTCTAACTATAGCCAAGCCGCCCCTATTTCTCCTCGGCCAACTCCTTGGCGGTCAGGGCACTGGGGGAGCTTTCAATCTGCTTAGGCGCCTCAATGGTCTCAACTCCCAGTTGGTTTTCGTCTAAGTCGTTTAGCTTGCGGGCGGTGACCAGCATTCGTGATTCCAGCGAAGAAACAAAGCTGTTATAGCTCTTTACGGTTGAGGTGATTTTGCTACCCAGGTCGGAAGCCAGCTCCGCCACCTTGCCAACTCGCTCATAAAGCTCCCGGCCTAGTTTGATCATGGAGCGAACCTGATTCTCGTCTGCATTTTGTCGCCAGATGTAGTTGATGGTCTTTAGAACCGAAAACAGTGACACCGGTGAGGCCAGCGCGACATTCTTTCTAAAGGCATACTCCATCAGACTCGGCTCCAGCTCCAGGGCTGACGAGAGCAGAGATTCGGTGGGAACAAAACAAATTACAAAATCAGGCGAGCTATCGAGCCCTTCCCAGTAAGCGCGATTTGCCAGCTCATCAATGTGGCCCTTGACTGCTTTGACGTGCTCTGTCAGCAGTCGCTTTCTGCGCTCCTGCTCTTCGGCTAGCGCCAACTCACTGATGGCCGAAGCCTCCTGATATTTATCAAAGGGAACCTTCGAATCAATCGCCAGCGTCTTACCTCCCGGCAAATTAATGATCATGTCGGCGCGGCCGCTCTTGTCAGCTGTGTTGATAGTGGCCTGCTCCGAAAAATCAGCGTGCTTGATCAGTCCGGCCAGCTCCACCAATTTGCGCAGCTGAGTTTCACCCCAAACTCCGCGCAGCGAATTCGAAGTCAGCGCCTGCGAGAGGGCTTGAGTTTGCTTTCGAAGATTTTCATCAATTTCAATTGCGCTCTTTAGCTGCTCGGAGATGGTGCTGAACTGCTCGAGTCGCTCTTTTTCCAGCCTCTGCACAGTTGACTGCATTTGTTCGAGCTGCTGCTTTACCGGAGCGAGCTCTAATAAAACCTTGTTTTCCTGCTCCTGCTGTAGCGCATGTTCTTTGGATTTTTCATCCGCTCGCTTCAACTGGGCACGCAGCTCCGCTTCGGTTGCCAGCAGGGCAGCAATCTTCGCTGCTTCAGTTCCGCCACCCTTGCGCTTGGCAACGCGATAGCCAATCAGCGCACCAATAATGAGCCCAAACACCAGGGCATTGAGGCTGAGCCAAACTACGGTTTCCATACTCGAAGTATCCCAGTGCTATCCGACAACAAGCGGAAGCAAACGCTGGGAGGTCTTCTCCAGCAGGCCCGCCAGGTCCTCGGCATCATGGCGATTGGCCATGTGAATAACTATCCGTGCGCAGGCATCAGCATCGGCCAAAGCATCGTGGTGATCAAATTCCTCATGGCCAATGGCATAGGCAACTGCGTTGAGTCGGTAGCTTTCAAGCTCATAGGTCTTTCTAGCCATCTTCAGGCTGCAGGCGTAGCTGAGATTTGGTAGATCAAACTCAACCGCAGCACTGGCTTCCCGCAAGACTCCCATATCAAAGCTGGCGTTATGGGCAATCAGTGGTAGCCCCTGGGTGAATAGCAGTAGCTCCGGCAGGGCATCGGCAAAGCCAGGCGCATCAGCCACATCCTCCGGTTTGATGCCGTGAATGGCGATGTTGCCGGGGTGAAACCAGTCATAGCCAAGTGGCGGCTGGAACAGCATCGACAGGCTTTCTTGGATTTTTCCCTCCAGCACTCGCACCAGCCCAACCGCACAGGGCGATGCTGGGGATGAATTAGCGGTCTCAAAATCGATAGCTACAAAGTCCAATGCCACAGGGCAATTATGGGGGAAGTAGACTTCCCCGGTGGCACTAACCATCGGAATCGTCGGATTACCTAACGTAGGTAAGTCCACCCTCTTTAATGCACTCACCAAGAACTCGGTGTTAGCTGCAAACTATCCATTCGCAACCATCGAACCCAATATTGGTGTGGTCAATCTGCCTGATGCCAGACTAGATCGGCTAGCCGAAATCTTTTCATCTGAGAAAATCATTGCCGCACCCGTGTCCTTCGTTGACATTGCCGGCATCGTCAAGGGAGCATCCGAGGGGGAGGGCCTGGGGAATCAGTTCCTGGCCAACATCCGTGAAGCGGACGCCATCGCCCAGGTGGTGCGCGGTTTTATTGATTCAGACGTTGTCCATGTCGAGGGCCGAGTTGATGCCAAGAGTGATATTGAAACAATCAACACCGAGTTGATCTTGGCTGACCTGCAAACCTTAGAAAAAACTCGCCCCAGAGTCGAGAAAGAAGTTAAGGGTAAAAAAGCAGAACCGCAGGTGCTGGAAACAATAGATAGCGCAAGAGAGATCCTCAATGCTGGCACCCCGCTTTCCCTCAGCAAGCTGGACATCACACCAATCAAAGACCTGGGGCTACTTACTGCCAAGCCAATGCTTTTTGTTTTCAATGTTGATGAATCAATCCTTAGTAGCGAAGAAAAAAGGAAAACATTAGCCGAGCTGGTAAAGCCTGCTGAAGCCGTATTTTTAGATGCCAAAGTCGAGAGCGAACTGATTGACCTTTCCAAAGAAGATGCTGCCGAATTACTGGCATCACTAGGACAATCCGAAAGCGGACTTGACCAGCTGGCGCGAATCGGATTTGCAACTCTTGGTCTGCAGACATATCTAACAGCTGGACCCAAGGAAGCCAGGGCCTGGACCATTCGAAAAGGCTGGAAGGCGCCACAAGCAGCCGGTGTGATTCACACAGATTTTGAAAAAGGCTTTATCAAAGCTGAAATTGTTTCCTTCAGCGATCTGGCCGCTGCCGGTTCAATGGCAGAAGCCAAGGCCCAGGGCAAGGTTCGCATGGAAGGAAAGGACTACATCATGCAAGACGGTGATGTGGTCGAGTTCCGCTTCAATGTGTGAAGTGGTTAGGTACACCTAACCTATGGGTTAGAATTGAGGCGTGTTTTCAACCTCCATTCGCCTGTCGATTACTCAAGACATAGTTGGCTGGTTCGACCAAATCGGACCACTGCTTTTTTATGCAGTGGTTTTTGGCTTGGTCTTTGCTGGGACTGGCCTATTCGTCGGGGCCTTCATTCCATTTATCACAGGTGATTCCTTGGTATTTGCCGCTGGCCTGGTGGCAGCAGCTCACCAAGACTCCATCAATATCGTGGTGATGGTGATTGGAGTCGGGATTGCCGCATGGCTAGGGGACCAGGTTGGTTACACACTGGGTCGACACTTTGGAAGGCCTTACCTCGATAAGCGCCAAGGTAAGTGGCTGAAAAATGCCATTGCTAAGTCGGAGATTTTCTATCTTCGCTACGGCTGGTGGTCGATCGTGGTAGCACGCTTTATCCCTTGGGCGAGAGTGATCATTCCGGCGCTCGCTGGAATCAGCAAAATGAACTACTACAAGTTCTTTAGCGCCAACTTGGTGGGTGCCCTGCTCTGGGGTTGCGGTTTGACTTTGGCCGGATTCTTTACCTATTCAATTCCTTGGGTTCGCGGCACTGTCTATGCAATTGCGATTGCGGTCATCACGCTCAGCGTGATTGCGGGTGTTAGAACCTGGCTTGAAAACAGAAAAGTTAATTCTCAATAATCAGCTGAGCCAACTCACGAGACTTTTCTCTTTCATAAAATTCATCCTCTTGAGCAGACCAGGTGGCAAAGTAACCATCAAACTTTCCGCTATCGCGCTCGTGGAATCTGGTCTTTCGCACCATTAGATCTGCCTCCACCCAGAGAGTTAGATCTGCAAGCTCGCTACTTAGTCGGCTTATCGAGCCACACCCCTCCACAATGAGTGCTGTTCCGCCCGAGAATTCTCTATGGCCATTAACTGGATCATCCGCGCCGCGCTTATTTTCATTCCAGTTCCAAACTTGCCAAGTGCTGGTTTTGCCTTGGGTCAACGGTTTCAGAATGTTTGAGTATAAATACGCAGATCCGCTAGCCAAGCCTTCCCAGCCAGGATAGAGATCGTCCATGGCAACCACGCGGGCAGCCTGATTGTCAATCTTGAAGTAGGCATCGGATAGCTGTTGCGCGAAGAGGCTCTTTCCAGCACCTGCTCGACCATCAATCAAGACAATCGGGATTCGACCCCTTTCCTGTTTCTCCCAAATTAGATCTAGTACGGGGGACAGAGCTTGATCAAATTTAAGGCTCACGTTTGTTCAACTAATTCGTTCATTAATTGAGTATGCGTGTTCGGGAAGAAAGCGCGACCTAACTGCCACCTCGCGCTCAACCATTTCGGGTGAGGCACCTTCGATGCTGGCCTGCTTTCCAATTGCAACCACACAAGTTACCCAAAAATCATCAGCCCCAAGGATTGTCGAAATTTGATCATGCAAAATTCCTCCCATGAAATGCGATCGCAATCCCATTGACTCAGCCTCTAACACCATCTGCATGGAGGCCAGACCAACATCAAAATAGGTCGCGGCCTGATTGCGAGCTTTCCCCTTTTCCAGCTTTCTTGCCAGCACTACAGCCAGGACGGATGCATGTGGTGCCCAGGCTTGATTAAAGCCAGTGAGTCCCGTGCTTGCAATGTTCCTAAACAATTCGCCGTCTCTCGTTAGAAACACAACGTGCCAAGGTTGTTGATTACTGGAGCTAGGAGCCCACCTAAAAGCTTCACCCAGCGACTTAATTTCTTCCGTACTCATTGAGTGATTTTTATCGAAGAGCCTAGGAGACCAGCGATTTTTGATTAAATTTGAAAGGGGGACGCTAGTTTCTGCAGGTTTTTGTGTAATTGTCATGCCCCTATTCAACCTTTTCCATGGCCCTGTATTTCTTTGCGACTCGATAATTTTCATTGTTTTCCCTAACAACTGAGCCAAAAGATAGATAGACCCCGAAAGATCATTACACTTGGTCGGTGACCCAAAAAGGCTTAATACTGTTCTCTCTAACAGGCTTTTTCTGGGGATTGCCATACTTCTTCATTGTTTTGGCCCTGGATAGTTTCTCAACTCCCTCAATCGTTTTTCTTAGAGTTTTTCTTGGCGCACTGGTCTTGATTCCCTATGCCATTTACGCTGGAGGGCTGTCGAAAGCACTCAAGGCCTGGCCCTATGTATTGGTATTTGCGATAACCGAGATGGTTATTCCTTGGTGGCTGATTACCGAGGCTGGCAAGCACATTCCATCAGGACTTTCCGGTTTGTTTGTGGCCACTGTTCCATTTTTTGTGGTGGCAATCTTGGCTATTTTCCTGAAAGACCGTAAAGCACTTCAGCCAAGGCCACTACTTGGAATGTTGATTGGGTTCTTGGGGGTGGCAGCGCTAGTCGGAGTTGACTCCTTCACTGGTGCGATAGACCCGCTCTATGTTCTCTTTGTGATTCTGGCATCTTTGGGCTATGCAGTTGCTCCCATAGTGGCAAACCTAAAGCTGAAAGATGTTTCTTCGGCGTCAATGATTGGCTTGAGCATGCTGATGGTTTCTGTCGTGTATGCACCATTTGCCGTTCCCAATCTCGGTGCTGAATTTGCCCAGGCCAGCACTCAGAGCTTGATTGCGATTTTGGTGTTGGGACTGATTTGTTCTGCTGCAGCATTCGTGCTGTTCTTTATGCTCATTAAGGAGATTGGCCCAGCCAAATCCTCCCTCATTACCTACGTCAACACCGCTGTAGCGCTGTTTTTGGGAATTGTTTTTCTTAGCGAACCAATCACCATTGGTCTACTAATTGGAATCCCGCTCATTACCGTTGGCCTTGTGCTAGCTGGTGGCGGCGATCGGGAATCTGAAGTGGGCAAGCCCTAGGGAATTATTTCGGCACCGCTTGGTTTTTCTAAACATGCGACTTTTCCTGCCTCTGATTTTGCTTGTTTCCCTCACGGGCTGCGCTCAGGTTGCCCCGAGCGAATCAGTGACGGAGCAAACTCAGTCCAGCTCGGCAGAGCCATCTCAAACTATGGATCCGATGGAATCCGAAACCACTGACCCAATGGAAGCGGAATCGATGGACCCAATGGAGTCAGAGGAATCTTCCAACACTGCCAGCCCATCACCAACCGCGACGGCCACAGCCTCACCAACGCAGAGCCCATCGCCTACTCAGACCGCAGTCGGCTACACCTTGGCTGAAGTTGCCAAGCGCAACACTCAAGCAGAGTGCTGGGTGGTAATTGACGGCGGAGTTTATGACCTAACCGAATGGATTCGGCAGCACCCAGGAGGCTCTGGGGCGATTAGATCACTTTGCGGAACTGATGGTACAGATCAGTTCAATTCTCAGCACGGTGGAGAGGCAAGACCTTCTTCCACGCTCGACCGATACTACCTAGGCCCGCTAGCTGGCTAAGTCAAAAATTATTTTTTCCTCTAGTCGGACTAAATCGCGTAGTGATCTTCGGCAATGCTGCGGATCAGTTTGGCATTAACGCCAACCGCTACAGTGCCAGCAGGCATGTTCTTGGTTACCACCGCATTGGCACCAACTCGGCAGTCGTCACCAATCACTATGTTGCCAATTAGTTTGGAACCAGCTCCCAAAATCACTCGATTACCAACGGTTGGGTGACGCTTAACCGGGTCCAGCGTTTTGCCGCCCAGCGTGACACCGTGATAGATCAACACGTCATCGCCAATCTCAGCGGTTTCTCCGATTACCACTCCTACGCCGTGATCAATCACCAGTCTGCGGCCAATAGTCGCACCGGGATGAATTTCAATGCCAGAGAAAAACTTGGCGTAATTGGACAGCATGCGCGCAAGAATTCTTCGCTTCCACTTCCACAAAACATGGGCTATGCGATATACCCAGACAGCGTGCAGACCGGGGGATGTGAAGAAAAGTTCAAATCCCGTCTTGACGGACGGGTCTCTCTCTAGCCCCGCTCTAATGTCTTCACGAATCACTTTTGTTGGTATTCCTCTTGCAAATCGCGATAGAGCGAAGATGATACGTAGCGCTCGCCGAAGGACGGAACTATCACCACGATGATTTGTCCTTCGTGTTCTTTTCGACTTGCCACTTCACGAGCAGCCCAGAGCGCTGCACCAGATGAGATTCCTGCCAAGATTCCTTCTTCAGCTGAAGCGCGCCTTGCAAACTCAAAAGCAACCTGATTCGGTGCGCTAATCACTTCGTCATAGCTGCTGGTGTCCAGAACGGCAGGAATAAAGTTTGGACCGATTCCAGCCAGTGGGTGACCAGCTGCCTCACCGCCGGTTAGCAGGGGTGATGCTGCAGGTTGTACTACGTAGCTCTTCAAGGAAGGCTTTAGCTCTTTCAGTCGGAGGCTGGTACCGGTAATTGTTCCGCCAGTTCCACTGCCAGCAATAAATACGTCAACCTTGCCATCCGTATCACGCCAAATTTCTTCTGCCGTTGTCTCCCGGTGAATTTTTGGACCAGCAGGATTTTCAAACTGTCGAACTAATATCGAGCCTTCAATATTTCTACCCAGTTCTTCGGCTTTGGCAACCGAACCCTTCATGCCCTCAGCTGCCGGAGTCAATACCAGTTCTGCGCCATAAGCACGAATCAAGATTTTTCTTTCGAGGCTCATTGAGTCGGGCATCACGATGATGGTTCGGTAGCCTCGGGCAGCCCCAATCATGGCAAGTGAGATACCGGTGTTACCAGAGGTTGCCTCAATGATTGTTCCGCCAGGTTTTAGCTCACCTGTTTTTTCAGCCTCATTGATCATTGCGATACCGAGGCGATCCTTGACTGAACTGGAAGGGTTATAAAACTCGAGCTTGGCGTAAACCTCCGCCTTTGCCCCGTCCATAATTCGATTTAGACGAACCAGCGGGGTATTACCAAAAACCTCGGTGATGTTGTTATAGACGCGCAAATTTGCTCCAGTTTCAAAGACCCAAGGAAGTGTAACTGGGAAGGGCGGATTTTCTTCCAATCTGACTTTGTATTACCTCTAAGGCCATTCTCAGGCTTAGTTCCTAGGATTTGGAGCATGAATCGACTTGCCGCCCTACCCATTGTCGCCCTTACTGTACTACCCCTGAGTGCTTGCAGTTTGGAGGATGTGGCAGCTACAGCGGCCGATGCCGCTGCCTGCACCGCACTCTCCTCGACTCTGGCTGGTCTTTCTGATGCCTATCAGTCAGGCCTGGTTGATAGCGGTGTGATTACACAGATCGACAAACTCATTGGTAATCAAATTGATTCGGTTCTTTCCAGTGGCCTAGCCGATGACCTAAGAGGCCTCACAGCTGCTCTGGCAGAAAGTCAGACTGCGCAGGGAGCACAGCAGAAGGTGGACGAGCTAACCGCGTCAATTAATTCTCGCTGCAGTTCAGTTGGAATTGATATCAGCCAGTAATTTCGTCTTCAACAAATTTCTTTTTAGCCAGCTGCAATCCCGCGAGCGAGCTAGTTACCGCAACTGCAAACAGCAGCCACAGCGCAGCTTCCCAACCACCAGTTAGTTCTCGCAAGATTCCAACGAGTAAAACCGCAATGGTTGCCAGTGAATAACTAATTCCTTGCCCAAACGAACTGACGGCCAAAACTGTCTGCTGATCTTTGCTGCGAAGGTTATAGAGCGTGAGCGCAAGCGGGAACATGGTTGGACCCAGCCCCAGTAGAACTACCCACAACCACAAGTTTGATTCGATAAACATGATTCCAAGTGCTCCCAGCGAGCCTGCAGTTGCTGAAAAGAAAACGATTGCCGCTTGAGCACTTGGGTATTTTGCCGCAATTATCGGAACCAGTAGCGAAGTAGGCAATCCCATAATCGCAAACAATGCCAGCAGATTGCCGGCTGCTAACTGGCTCACAAAGTTATGTTCAATAAGCAGCAGCGGCAGCCAAGCGAAAGATACATAGCCGAAGATTGCCGTCATCCCCTGAACACCGCTGATTGCAATGGCGGTGGGGGATTTCCAAGCTGCAATCTTTGCGGGCACTGCATCACCAGCCTCGGCCGGTTGATTGTTTCTAAGTAGGGGAATGATTGGCAGTAGAGCCAGCGCTGCAAAAATTGCCCACTGACCAAGCGAGAAACGCCATCCAACCGCTTCTGCCACCGGCACCGCGACCAGGGATCCAAGTGTGGCTGAGATGGCGGTTAGCGTTATATAAAAGGAAGAAATCAAACCAATTCTGTTAGGAAAATATCTTCTGACCACCACTGGCAATAAGACATTGCCAATTCCCATTCCAAACAGGCTCAGTAGCGATCCCGCAAACAAAGACCCCGGATCAAATGCAATTGCTCGTACGAGATTCCCAGCAATGATGACAACCACCACCAGCAGTAGCGTGAGCTCCAGCCCGAACCGCCTGGCTGGTCTGGTGGATACGGTGGATGCAAATGCAAATGCCAACGGAGCTGCCAGTCCCAACAGGCCAATTGCGATGACGGGCAAAGAAAAGTCTTGTTGGATAAAACCGACTACTGGCGAGATGGAACTAACCGCGGTTCGAAGGTTAAGTGCCAGGAGTGCAATTGCAAAGAAAGCTAACCAGCGACTACTAGTTGAGCGCAGCACGAATCGCCTCGTGGATTAGACCATTGCTGGCAAGTACGTTGGAACTCTCAGCGGTAAGCTCACCTGAAAGGTCAGTGAATCTTCCTCCCGCCTCCTCAACAATAGGAACCAGGGCTGCGATGTCATAAATCTTGAGGTCCGGCTCACTTGCCGCATCAATAGCGCCCTCAGCCACGTACATGTAGCTAAGGAAATCTCCAAATGCTCTAATTCGCCACACCTGTTCAGAAAGAGCCTCAATGTTTTTCTCTTTACCAATTCGCTGCCACTGCTGAATTGAGTTATATGAAACATAGCTGTCTGCTAGCTGGCTAACAGAGGACACTTGAATTTTTCGAATGCTGCCATCGACGTCTTTGGTGAAGGCTCCCTCGCCCTTGCTGGCCCACCATCTTCTACCAAGTGCGGGAGCAGAAACCACCGAGGTGGTTAGCTCAGATCCGGTGCGAAGCGCAATCAGGGTTGCCCAAATCGGCAAACCTCGCAGAAAGTTGGCGGTTCCATCGATCGGATCAATGATCCAAGCCCGGTCACCAGAGCCTGTGTTTTCGAATTCTTCACCAATTACATAATCGCTCGGTGCCAACTGCTCAATCAGGTCTCTTATTCTGCTCTCAACGGAACGATCGGCATCTGTTACCGGGGTTCTGTCAGGCTTGGTCTCAATCTTGAGATCAAGCGCTTTAAAGCGAGCCAACGAAATCTCATCAGCCGCATCGGCCAACGCTAGTGCTAACTCCAGGTCCCTCATTACTGCCAATCTACCGATGAAATCGAATCAACCAATCGCCTGAAAGAAGCAAGCCTTTCGGCTTTTAGTTGAGTGGACTCAACAGCTGCATCTAATTCGCAATCTGGCGAACCAGCGAGATGAGAGCAATCCCGCGGGCAGTCTTTTGCCACCTCACTCAAGTCCGAAAAGCTTGCAAGTATCTGCTCGGTAGTTGCTCCTGAAATACCAAATGTCCTAACCCCCGGAGTGTCAATAATCCATCCGTTATCAACCCTCAGGGCAACTGCCGAAGAGGAGGTGTGCTTTCCCTTGCCGGTTGCAACATTCACTTCACCAGTAGCCCTGCCGCTATCGGGCGCCAGCTGGTTAATGAGGGTGGACTTTCCAACACCTGAGTGACCAACAAACACACTCTTTTTTCCAGCGATGAGCTTTTTCAATTCAGAGAGATTTGGAGCTGACTTTGAGGTCTTGATGATTTGCAGATTGGTGCCGGAAAACTTTTCTATGAAATCAGTTGGATCGGCTAAATCACATTTGGTAATAACAAGGATTGGCGATAGTTTCTGCAGGTAACTTGCGACCAAGAATCGATCCACCAAGCGAGGCCTGGGTTCTGGGTTGGCAGCCGCCATCACGATTACCAGCTGGTCTGCATTAGCGACAATTCTCTGCTCAGTGCCATCCTCTGCCACTCTCGTGAGCTCACTGGATCTTGGTTCGATCTGAACAATTCGCGCAAGCGAACCCGTAGTACCACTGACATCGCCGTCGAGCATTACTTGATCGCAGGTCACGCAGCCATCGGATCGAAGCTCCTTGGCCAGGGTTGCTAGAACTTCAATGCCATCTTCGGTTAGGACTCGGTAGCGCGCGAGGTGAACTTCCAACACCATGCCGCGTTTGGCATTTTCAAAACTTGGACGAATCTTGGTTCTAGGTCGGGAGCCCCTGGGGTTTGGCCTTACGCGGACATCGTCTTCGTCTAAATCCCGCCAGTTCAATTGCTCTCCAGCATTTCTTGCCAAAGCTGAGAAAAGTTAGGCATGGTCTTGCTGGTGACAGAAATATCTTGAATTTCAATGCCTGCAACTCTTAGCCCAATAATTGCTCCAGCGGTTGCCATGCGGTGATCCTCATAGGTCTTCCACAGCCCACCGGTTAGCTTGCTCGGTTCAATTTTGATTCCATCTGCAAGCTCGATTGCTCTTCCGCCAATTCCATTAATTTCAGCAACCAGCGCCGCCAGGCGATCGGTCTCATGCCCGCGCAGATGAGAAATTCCAGTCAGCTCAGATGGGGTTGAAGCTAGGGCTGCGATAGCGGCAATGGTTGGCACCAGCTCGCCCGCTTCTGAAAGATCTGCCTGAATTCCTAAAATCTTTCCGGTACCGCGCACACTCAGTTGCTTGTTTTTGTACTCAACCTCGGCGCCCATTTCGCTCAGCAGCTTTCGGAATTGATCTCCTACTTGGGTGGTGTTCTCGGGCCAGGGGATATTCACCTGTGAATCGGTGACCAGGGCAGCTGCCAAGAAGGGACCTGCGTTCGAAAGATCAGGTTCAATCTCGATTTCAATTCCTGCTATCGCACCAGGCTCAACCCGCCAGCTGCTCTCCCCAGCGCTTTTCGCACTTACACCGCGCTGAGCAAGACAAACCAGAGTCATATCTATATGGGGAAGCGATGGAACACTCTCGCCGCTGTGGTGAATCAGTAATCCCTTTTCATAGCGAGCGCCGGCGAGCAGTAGTCCCGAAACAAACTGGGAAGATGCCGAGGCATCAATCGAGAGCTCACCGCCTTGCACGTTTCCAGAAGACGAAATAGAAAAAGGTAAACCATCACCCTCGGCGCTGACGCTCACACCCAATTTGCGCAGTGAATCGATGGTGGTTGCCATTGGTCTGCGACGAGCCTGAGCATCTCCATCAAAGGTAATCTCCCCACTGGCCAGCGCAGCCAGTGGCGGAATGAAGCGCATTACGGTGCCAGCTAAACCGCAATCAATCTTGGCTGGCCCAACCAATTTTCCTGGTGTGACGATCAGCCGATTCGCACTTTTCTCAAAAGTTGTGCCCAGCGATTTCAAGGCTTCGATCATCAGCTGACTGTCGCGTGAATAAAGCGGATCCAACAAGGTTGAAGGCTTGTCCGCTAGCGCTGATAGGACAAGTTCTCGATTTGTCAGCGACTTTGATCCGGGTAGGCGAATGCTGGCCTTGAAGCCCCTTGCTTGTGGGGCTGACCAGCTGGCTATCGACACCTAACCAAGATACCCGCTCAACTTGCGAAGTTTCAGTTTTATGCCGCTGCCCATAGACTGCTTTTAATGAAAGATAAATCGGTGAAGCTGAAGAGCTTTGAAGAGCAGGCTTTGCCGCTAATGCCACAGCTATTTGGTGCTGCACTGCGCTGGACCAGAAACCCATCAGATGCTGAAGACCTTGTCCAGGAAACCTTTGCCAAGGCATATGCAGCCTGGGACAAGTTTGAGCAGGGAACCAATCTCAAGGCTTGGCTATTCAGAATCATGACCAACACCCACATCAATCTCTATAACAAGCGCAGCAAGGATCAGGCCAAGACTGCTTTGGATGAGCTGGAGGATTGGCAAATCGGAGGCGGGGAGTCTTTGACCTCGGTCACGACCCGCTCGGCGGAGGCGGTCGCTCTCGACAATATGCCAGCCACGGTCATAAGAAATGCCATGGATCAGCTGCCCGAGGAGTTCCGAATGGTTGTCTACTATGCCGTAGTGGAGGGCCTGCCCTACGCCGAAATAGCCGAAGTTATGGATACCCCGGTAGGAACGGTGATGTCCAGGCTCCACCGCGGGAAGAAAATGCTTAGAACTTTGTTGCATGAATACGCAGAGCAAGAAGGCTATAAGACCGAGGAGGTGCAGGAATGAAGCAGGTTGACTGCGAGGAAGTAAAGCGCAACGTCCATGAATTCCTGCATTCTGAGCTGCAGGAGGCCGATTTGGCGGGTATTACCTCCCACATCGCCAATTGCGAGTCTTGCGAGAAGCACTATGACATTGAGGTTGTCTTCAACCAGGTCATCCAGCGCTCCTGCGATGAGGCTCCTACCGATGAGCTAGCGGAGCGAGTAAAGCAGCGCCTGCGAGAGATTCAGGATCACGACTGAGGCTCAGTCATTCCTAGCCACTCAAACCAACCCTTATTTAGAACCAGCCAAGCCATTAAGCCATAACCAACCTGACCAGGTAGTCGGCGCGGATGATTTGAAACTTCTGCCAACCAGCCCTCGTGTTCCTTCAGCGGACTAAAGCAGTCAACATATTTCAACTGTCTGCGCTTGACCACATCTGCAAAGCCGGCGTTTAGTTCGCTCACCTCAGCGTCATATTCCGCAACGCCCGTAGGAGTTGGCCCCACCACAAACACACTCACGCCCTCTCTAATTGCATCATCCAGCAGCGAGGCTAAGTTGAGGCGCGATCGTGAGATGGTGGTTTGGGCCAGGATGTCCTGCGATGAAAGCGCTAGCACCAAATAGTTTTCAGTTTCTTTACTGAATCTCGGTAGTGCTTCTGCTTGCCAGCGATCAAGAAGCTGAGCAGTTGTCTCGCCAATTTTGGCAAGTGGAAAAACAGCGACGTCATCACCTTGCGGTATTCGCGCTTGCACTCTTCCCAGCCAGCCCAGACCCTTCGGGTCACCTGCGCCGGTTAGTAGCTCGTCACCGAGAACTACTACTCGAAGATTGCGCATTAGTCAGCAAACGCCCTGGCAATGACATCGGCCTGCTCAGCAGCGTGACGCTTGCTGGAGCCGGTGGCGGGAGATGCCGAGGCAGGTCTGGAAACAACCTTGAAGTTGATTCCATACTTTGACATGAACAGTCCCATGTAAGTCCAAGGACCCTGGTTTGCTGGTTCGTCCTGCACCCAACGCAGTTCAGTTTGCGGATACTGAGCAATAGCTTGCTTCATTTCTTCAACTGGCGTTGGGTAGAGCTGCTCGATACGAATGATTGCGGTGTCGCCACTGCCACGCTTTTGGCTTTCTGCCAGTAGCTCCCAGTAAATCTTTCCGGAGCAGAACAAAACCTTCTTCACAGTTTGTGGCGCAAGTCCCTGCTGATCAGAAATGAGCGGCTGGAAGGTGCCGGTGGTGAAGTCGCTAACATCACTTGAAGCCGCCTTTAGTCGCAACATCGATTTAGGAGTGAAGATCACCAGAGGTCTGCGCGGAGTCGCATAGGCCTGTCTGCGCAGCAGGTGGAAGTGGCTGGCTGGAGTAGAGGGCTGAGCAACTGTCATGTTGTTCTCAGCACAAAGCTGCAGGAACCGTTCGATTCTGGCCGATGAGTGATCTGGCCCTTGGCCTTCATAGCCGTGGGGGAGAAGCAGTACCAGCGATGACTGCTGACCCCACTTCTGATCACCTGATGAAATGAATTCATCGATGATGGTTTGGGCACCATTGGCAAAATCACCAAACTGTGCTTCCCACAGCGTCAGAGCGCTGGGCTCTTCAACCGAGTAACCATATTCGAATCCCATAGCCGCATATTCACTCAGCAGTGAGTTGTAAACCTGCAGCTGCGCCTGCTGCTCTGTGATGAAGCTCAGCGGCATCCACTCGGCACCAGTTTCTCGGTCAAAGAAGGTTGCGTGACGCTGCACGAAAGTTCCACGTCTTGCATCTTGGCCTGCCAGACGAACCTTAGTTCCCTCGACCAAAAGCGATCCAAATGCCAGCAGCTCGCCGAAGCCCCAGTCGATTCCGCCCTCGCGGCTCATTTCTACTCGCTTTTGAAGAAGCTGCGCCAGCTTGGGGTGGACGGTGAAGCCGGTAGGTAAGTTAGCGTGAGCATTACCGATGGCTTCAACCAGTTCCTTGCTGATGGCAGTTGGTTTGGCAAGTTCCTGCTTTTCGCTGGCGGTCGTTCCAATACCAACTGGTCGCTCCGGTAGTGCAACAGGCTGGCTCATTGCTTCGTGCACCTCGACGAACGCATTCTCCAAGGTTGATTGGAAGCTGGCGTTTGCCTGGTCGAATTCTTCCTGCGTGATGTCTCCACGGCCGATCAGGTTATCCATATAAAGAGTGCGGACACTGCGCTTAGCTTCAATCAGGTTATACATCATCGGCTGCGTCATCGAAGGATCATCACCTTCGTTGTGGCCACGGCGACGATAGCTGATGATGTCCATCACTACGTCCTTGTTGAACTTCTGACGGTAGTCGAAGGCAATCTGAGCAACCCTGACAACAGCTTCTGGATCATCTCCGTTGACATGGAAAATCGGAGCTTGAATGCCCTTGGCGAAGTCAGTGGCGTAGGTGGAAGTCCTGGCATCTTTTGGCAAGGTTGTGAAGCCAACCTGGTTATTCACGATCACGTGAATGGTTCCACCAACTTTGTAACCCTCCAATTGGCTGAACTGCATGGTCTCAGGGACAACACCTTGACCTGCAAATGCAGCATCACCGTGAATGAGAACCGGCAGCACTGGATAGTTTTCTGGGTTGCCAAGTCGGTCCTGCTTAGCTCGCACGATTCCCTCGAGAACCGGGTTAACCGCTTCAAGGTGTGAGGGGTTTGCGGCCAGGTACACCTTTACGGAAGTTCCGTGAGCTGAAGTGAAGGTTCCGTGAGTTCCAAGGTGATACTTCACATCACCACTGCCCTGAACACCCTTAGCATCAGTGTTACCTTCAAACTCTCTAAAGACCTGGCCGTATGTCTTGCCGGCAATGTTGGTTAGAACGTTTAGGCGACCACGGTGCGCCATGGCAATGGCAACTTCTTCTAACTTGGCATCAGCTGCTGCCTGCAAAATCTGATCCAAAGCCGGAATCAGCGATTCACTGCCTTCGAGTGAGAAGCGCTTTTGACCTACGAATTTGGTTTGCAGGAACGTTTCGAAAGCTTCTGCCTCGTTTAGCTTGGCAAGAATTCTGAACTGTTCTTCTTTGGAAGGCTTGCGATAGGGCTGCTCTAGGGTGTCCTGGAACCACTTGCGCTCAGTTGGATCCGCGATGTGCATGTATTCGATACCAACTGTGCGGCAGTAGGTGTCGCGCAAAATCCCAAGCATGTTGCGGAATTTTGCCTTGACTCTGCCGCCAAAGCCGCCCGTCTTAAAGGTGCGATCAAGGTCCCAGAGCGATAGGCCGTAGTTTCGGATGTCCAGATCTGGATGCCAGCGCTGCACGTATTCGAGCGGATCGATATCTGCAATCAGGTGACCGCGCTCACGGAAAGCACTGATGTATTCCTGAATTCTGGTGTTTTTACCCGATTGGTCTGCCAGATCCCAGTGGAAGTCGTTTACCCAAACCACTGGGGTGTAGGGAATGCGCATATCGGCAAAAATCTTCACGTAGAAGTCACGCTCACCAAGCAGCAGCTCTTCCACAATCTTTAGAAACTCTCCGCTGCCAGCTCCCTGGATTACGCGGTGGTCGTAGGTGGAGGTGAGAGTTAGCACCTTGCCAATGCCCTGCTCGGCAAGCTGATCTTCGCTCATTCCTTTGAATTGAGCTGGGTATTCCAGTGCTCCAACGCCAACAATGCAGCCCTGTCCCTTAGTGAGTCTTGGTACAGAGTGAACTGTTCCGATTCCACCAGGGTTGGTTAGTGAAATCGTGGTACCAGCAAAATCATCTGCCGCTAGCTTGTTGTCGCGAGCTCTTGCAACCAGATCGTCATAGGCAGCTAGGAACTCTGCAAAGTTAAGTTTTTGTGCTTTTTTGATGTTTGGAACTAAAAGCGCTCTGGTGCCATCTGGTTTGGGGATGTCAATTGCCAAACCAAGATTCACATGCGGTGGAGTGATTGCGGCAGGCTTTGCGTCAACCTCGTCGTAGTAAACATTTTGACTTGGAAATTCCTTGAGCGCCTGCACCACCGCATAACCAATCAGGTGTGTGAAGGAAACCTTGCCACCGCGGGTGCGCTTGAGATGAGAGTTAACAACAATTCGATTGTCAATCAAGACCTTGGCGGGCAGTTGGCGAACACTGGTTGCAGTTGGGACACTCAGCGAGGCATCCATGTTGGAAGCGAGGGTCTTGGCCATGCCGCGCAGAATGTTTACCTCGGGTTGAGCCTCTTCTTCCTGGCTAACAACCGGCATTGATCCGGTAGCCGGAAGATCTGCCGGAACTGGCGCGGTAAAGGAGCCGGTATCGGTTGCCTTAGCAATTGGCATCGTGATTGCCTCGGTTATGGGCTGCGCAGAAGAAGTTTGAGTAGCGGGCGTTTGGGAAACTGCTGGCGAAGCAGGCACTTGACCGGTTTGGGTTTGGGAATAGCGCTCCAAGATGGGAATCCAAGATTTGTCAATTGAATCTGGGTTTTCTAACCACTGGGCATACATTTCGGCTACTAGCCATTCATTTGCACCGAAATCAGCCTGGGTATTGCCGGGATTGGAGGACAATCTTTCCCCTTATTTACTTGCCTGCGGACGCCCTAAAGTCTAACCAATTGAGCGGCTATAGTGTTTTCTGAAATGGAGCACGATAAACGCTTTCCTAGGGTGATTGCTTGAGCGATTACCTCATACTCCTGTTTGGGGCCCTGCTTGTCGCAGGCACGGGACTCTTCGTAGCCAGCGAGTTCGCCATCATCAACGTTGACCGGGTTGACCTGGAGTCAAAGCGGGATTCTGGTGAACGGGGCCTAGAGCGCTCAATCAAAGCCGTCAAGACAACAGCTACCCAGCTCTCAGCCGCCCAGCTTGGCATTACCCTGACAGTTTTGCTTACCGGTTTCGTGGCGGAGCCGGCACTTTCAAGATTATTGGCCCCATCCCTGGTTGGCTTTGGCCTCAGCGAAGAGGGTGTTTCGGTTTTGGCGGTTGTACTGGCGATGACAATTGCCACCGTAGTTTCATTTTTATTGGGTGAACTGGTTCCAAAGAACATGGCGCTGAGCTCACCGAAGAAAGTCCTAAAAGCCGTTGCACCATTTCAACTTGGCTTCACATTCATATTTAAGTGGCTGATTGTTTTTCTCAATGAAAACGGAAATTGGATTCTTCGCAGATTTGGAATCGAGCCCAAGGAAGAACTATCCGTTGCCAGAACCGCTGAGGAGCTAACCTCGCTGGTTCGACGATCGGCCAATTTGGGAACTTTGGAAAGCGACACCGCGAAACTGCTGGAAAAAACACTTTCTATGACTTCCTTGTTGGCAAGTGACATTATGACCCCTAGACCGCAAATGCAGACGCTTGAGCGAGAGCAGACCGCGGCTGATCTTGTTGCGCTAGCCAGAGAGAGCGGTCATTCTCGTTTCCCTGTTCTGGGTGAAGACTCGGATGACATTGTTGGTGTAGCGCACGTTAAGAATGCAGTTGCTATCCCGCTAGAACGGCGCTCGCAGGTTCCTATTTCAGCCATCATGGTTGAACCGATTCGAGTTCCAGAAACCATGCCACTGGATCGACTGATTCTAACTCTGCGCGGCCGCGGATTGCAGTTCGGAGTTGTCGTTGACGAATACGGTGGCACCGCCGGTATTGCCACACTGGAAGACGCAGTTGAAGAGCTAATCGGTGAGCTGGCGGATGAACACGATCGAACCAAGGCACATATTGTTCAATACTCAGACGGCTCCGCCTCTTTCAGTGGACTTGCCAGGCCAAGTGAGCTTAGGGAAATTGGCCTAAACATTGCAGACGACGAGGACTATGACACCATCGCCGGTTTTGTAATGAGCGAGCTTGGCAAGATTCCACAAGATGGCGATGTTGTCGAATTACCAACCGGCCAGTTGAAGGTCATTCGCATGGACGGCAGACGTGTAGATCGCATCAAGTATCAACCAGGGGGCGAAGATGTCGAGTGACCTCTCCGGTTTTGCCTGGCTAGTTGTTCTTCTTATCTCTAATGCCTTTTTTGTTGGCTCTGAGTTTGCGGTTATATCGGCTAGACGCGCACAGATAGAACCACTGGCAGATAAGGGGAATCCAGCGGCCAAGATCACCTTGAAAGCTATGGAAAACGTTTCTCTAATGCTGGCCACTGCTCAGCTTGGAATCACAGTTTCATCGCTCTTGATTTTGGTGATTGCCGAGCCGTCAATTAAGTATGTTCTGGAGGGGCCGTTCACTGCGATTGGGTTGGATTATGCCGCTGCTTCGGTGGCAAGCTTTGTGGTTGCGCTGATTATGGTTACCTACCTGCACGTCGTGCTCGGTGAAATGGTTCCGAAAAACGTTGCAATTTCTTTGCCCACATCTTCGGCGCTAATTCTCGGCCCAATGCTTTACGGAGTTGCGCAAGTGGTGAAGCCGTTGGTTTGGGTACTCAATCAAATTTCCAACATGATTCTTCGACTCTTTAGATTCCAGCCTCGAGACGAGGCCAATTCTGCCTTCACGCTGGACCAGGTGGAAGACATCGTTGAAGAGTCTCAGCGCAGCGGAACCCTGGCCGATGCATCGGCAACCATCACCAACGCATTTGAATTCACCGAAAAAGTGGTGGGGGACATCAAGCATCCAATCAATCAGTTGATTACTTTGACTGCAGACGCCACTCCACAACAGCTGCAGGATGCGGTAGCTGAGCATGGCTTTAGTCGCTACCCGGTCAGAAGCGAAGCTGGAGACTTGATCGGCTACTGGCACATCAAAGATGCGCTAATTGAAGATTCCGAAAAGTTCACGAGGCCTTTGCAGTCCAAGCGAATGCGAACACTAATTTCAGTTTCGGAAAGTGCCGAACTCGAAGATGCCCTTGCTCAAATGAGAAAATACGGCGCACACATCGCTCGAACTTTTTCAGCCGATGGAACAATTACCGGCTGCTTGTTCTTGGAAGACATCATCGAAGTCTTGGTTGGGGAGATTGAAGACGCCACTAGGCGCTAGGCCAAACTCCTCTTTCATATTGACTAGGCCAGGCAACCTCGACACCCAGTTCGTGCGCTGCGCGAAGCGGGAAATAGGGATCTCGCAATAGCTGCCTTGCCATCATCACTACATCGACTTCTCCCGAAGCCACAATCTGTTCCGCTTGCTGCGCATCGGTAATTTGACCAACTGCAGATACCGGTGCGTTAGTTGCAGCATGGGCGGATTTACTGAATTCAACTTGATAGCCCGGGCCTGATGGAATCTTTACACCGGTGATTAGACCACCGGAGGACAAATCAAACATGTCAGCACCTTTTTCGAATGCCCACTTTGCCACCTGATTGGTCTGCTCCTGATCCCAACCGCCCTCGACGTAGTCGGTTGCGCTAAACCTAATTAGGAGAGGAACATCTTCGCCAATTTCTTGGCGGACTGCTTCAACAATCTCCAGCAGCAAACGTGCCCGGTTTTCTAGGCTGCCACCGTATTTGTCATCTCGCTTGTTTGAAATTGGGGAGAGGAACTGGTGGATTAGATAGCCGTGCGCGGCGTGAATCTCAATAACATCAAAGCCAGCTTCAATCGCTCTGCGAGCGGATAGCTGAAAATCCTTCACCAAGCCAGTGACCTCTTCGGTGCTGAGTTTTCTAGGCGCTTCATAACCAGTGAAGGCTTCGTCGGTAGAGGAGTAGGTCTGCCAGCCGCCATCGCTGATTGGAACTGAACCACTGCCGGACCAACTTCTATAAACAGATGCTTTACGCCCTGCATGCGCTAGCTGCATGGCACTAACCGCACCGGTCTGCCTTATGAAATCGGTGATCCGTTTCCAAGCAACAACTTGCTCGTCATTCCAAATCCCTGCACACCATGGAGTGATGCGGCCTTCCGGATTTACTCCACTTGCCTCCACCATTACCAGCCCAGCACCGCCAATTGCCCTGGCACCTAAGTGGACAAGGTGCCAATCGCCAACCACACCGTCTTTGTTTTCGCATGAATACATGCACATTGGCGATACCCATAAACGGTTCTTGACTTCAACCGATCGAATTTTGATCGGGCTAAATAGTTTGCTCATCTATCCATTTTCTGCAGTCGTGGCCAAGCTAAAACAATAAACAATCCAAGCAGTGCTCCCCAGCCAATTGCGAAATTAAGCGGGATCGCCAGAGTTAGAAGTCCAATTACAGAAGGACCGGCAAGACCACCGATGTAGGTGATGCCTACTACTCGAGCCATATTTCTGCCAGAGTGAGAAGCCTCCCCAATTTCACCTCCAGCCGCAAAGAGCTGTGGAACAACGCCAGAAATTCCCAATCCGAGTAGGAACCAGCAAATCAGCGAGAAAGTCAGATTCGGAGCAAATGCCTGCAGGCCAATCGCAACTGCAGCGGATAGTGAGCCCCAAACAATGACAAACCCTCGACCTTTGCGCTCGACAATTCGATCAATAAAGATTCGTCCGGTAATCATTCCAATGTTGAATGCTGCTAGCCCCCAGGCTGCAATTCCTGCTCCAACTAACTGGATGTCACGCAGATAAAGGGCCGACCAGTCGTGGGCCACCCCTTCGATGATTGCTCCCGATGCGCTCATCAGACCAGCCAGGATTACAAAGCCCAGGACCCTGCGGTTTTGTTTTGAATTCTGCTTGTCAGTCGCACGATCACTGGTGACATTTGGTTTGTTAGGAAGCAGCCAGCTGGCCATGAAGAAACCAACTACAGCGAGCGTCAAGCCAACAATCGGAAGGGTTTGAGCTTGCTGAAATCCGGCAGAGATGGTTGCGAATCCAAGCGCTGCACCGAGTAATCCACCGACTGACCAGAACAGATGGAAGAAAGTAAAGATTGGCCGTGAATTCTCTTTTTCAACCTGCAGTGCTGCTGCATTCATTGCCACGTCGACACCCGCAATACCAAAGCCAAGTAAGAGAATCGCTACTCCCAAAACAAATGGATTGAAAGCAAAGGCTGGGCCCAGTAGTGAAAGACCAACTGCAACGCCACCAATTCGGGTTGCTGTTTTGGCACCAACGTGATCGACCAGATAACCAAACAGCTGCATTGCGATAAAGCCGCCAACCCCGCTGAGCATCAGCAGAGCCCCCAAAAGGGTGTAGTCAACGTTGGTGACCACTTGAATTAACGGAATGTGAACGGCCCAGAGGGCTAACGCGCTGCCACCGGATAAAAAGAAGAAGGAAACTGCAATTTTAGAACGAAGAAGACTCACGCCCTCAACTCTAGAGCAGCAGTTGCTGCAGCCGAGAGCCAACCGCCTGAGTCTCGATTAAGAACCCGTCGTGACCAAACTCACTCTGAATAACTTGCAGCTGTCCACCGATGAGTGGACCACTAATTGAATCGGCAATCAGCTGCTGACCGCTGAGCGGGAACAAGCGGTCATTCTCAATACCCAACACTAAAGTTGGGCACTTTATTTGATGCAGTGCCGAGACAACAGACTCCCTGCCTCGGCCCACATCGTGAGAGTTCATAGCGCTTACCAAGCTGATATAGCTGTTGGCATCGAATCTGCGAACAAACTTGTTGCCGTGAAAATCTAGATAGCTTTCAACCGCATATTTTCCTTGTTCGGTAATTGGACTGACCTGGGATTGCCAAGTTCTTCCAAAGCGCTCATTTAGTTCTTGCGGCGATCGATAGTTCAAAAGCGCCATTCGTCTGGCCAAAGCTAAGCCTCGATGCGGACCAAAACCAGGCTTGGCGTCGTAATACCAACCACC
This sequence comes from Aquiluna sp., assembly GCA_049242305.1. GTDB lineage: Bacteria > Actinomycetota > Actinomycetes > Actinomycetales > Microbacteriaceae > Aquiluna. Next base: position 68,940 of record JBMLPC010000052.1, read on the forward strand.
CGCAAAGTTTTCATCTGACCTGATGGCCTCAAGTTGAACAGTGTTTAGTGCAATCTGATCTGCAGTGGAGTAAGGAGGTGCGGCCAATATCCCTAGCCGCGTGATGCGCTCAGGGTATTCAATAGCTAACTCCAGCGCATGCATGCCAGCCATTGAGCCGCCAATCACGACATACTTTTCAATGCCCAGTTGCTGCATCAGAATTGCAAATGCCTGAGCTTGATCGCGAATTGTCAGCTGCGGAAAGTTAGCCCCCCATTCGCGTCCCTTTGGATCGAGCGAACTGGGCCCGGTTGAGCCCTGACAGCCACCTAAAACATTTGGGGTTATCACAAAGAAGCGATTGGTATCTATGTATAGATCGGGACCAATTACCCCGTTCCACCAACCCGCGGTTGGGTGTCCTTCACCTGAATTTCCAATTGTGTGGCTGTCACCGGTTAGCGCATGCAGAACCAAAACCGCATTGTCTTTTTTGGCGGTCAGCTCACCCCAACTTTCATAGGCAAGCTTTGCAGATTGGATTTGCTTGCCCGATTCAAGAGTTATTGAAAAAGGTTCTGAAAACTTTCTGTTGCCAATCGGATCGCCAGCTAACCAAGCACCGGTAGCGGGAGGTCTTCCGACTAACTGACGACGCTGCTCCTCGGAAATGAATTCCGAGGGAGCAGAGTCTTCAGATATCTGAAAGTCCATTTACTTTGCGGCGGCAAAACCCTTCTGCAAATCGGCGATGATGTCGTCGTAGGTCTCAAGCCCAACCGATAGACGAACTAATCCCGGCGTTACACCGGTCGTTAGCTGGTCAGCTTCGCTGAGCTGAGAGTGGGTGGTGGAAGCCGGGTGGATAACCAGTGATCTAACATCACCAATGTTTGCCACGTGGCTGTGCAGCTCCAGGGCATCCACAAACTTAATTCCAGCTTCAACTCCGCCAACAATTTCAAAAGACAGGACTGCTCCTGCACCCTTTGGTGCATAGGTCTTCTGGGCTTGGTGGTAGGGGGAGCTGGCAAGACCTGCGTAGTTCACCTTACTTACCTGAGGGTGTGCCTCGAGCCACTGCGCAACCTTGTTCGCGTTCTCAACGTGACGCTCAATGCGCAGGCTTAGAGTTTCAATTCCTTGAATTAACGAAAACGCTGAGTCAGCGGAGATTGCAGCACCAATGTCGCGAAGCAACTGAACTCGTGCCTTGATGATGTAGGCAATGCCGTCTCCAAGAGCCTGGGTGTAAACAACACCGTGGTAGCTAGGGTCCGGCTGAGTTAGACCTGGGAATTTGTCTGACTTCGACCACTCAAACTTTCCGCCATCCACAATCACACCGGCAACCACCGTGCCATGACCACCGAGGAACTTGGTGGCTGAGTGCACGACGATGTCGGCTCCGTGCTTCAGCGGCTGAATTAGATATGGGCTAGCAACAGTGTTGTCGACGATCAGCGGAACGCCGTTCTTGTGAGCCACGTTGGCAACCTTTCGGATGTCCAAGATCGAAGCCCTTGGGTTTCCGATGGTCTCACCAAAGAAGAGTTTGGTGTTTGGGCGAACTGCTCTTTGCCACTCTTCCTCGTCATCTTGGTTCTCAACGAAGGTGACCTCAACGCCCAACTTAGGCAGCGTGTACTTGAAGAGGTTGTAGGTGCCACCGTAAAGAGTGGATGAGGAAACCACGTGGTCGCCAGCTTGTGCAATGTTCAAAATTGCGAAAGTGGTGGCTGACTGGCCACTCGAAAGAAGCAGTGCTGCGGTTCCGCCCTCTAGGGCAGCAATTCTCTTCTCAGCCACATCCTGGGTAGGGTTCATGATTCGGCTGTAGATGTTTCCAAACTCCGCTAGTCCAAACAGATTGCGAGCATGCTCGGCTGAATTGAATGTGTATGCGGTTGTCTTATAAATAGGTACCGCTCGTGCATTGGTGGCTGGATCGCTGGTTGCACCAGCGTGAATCTGCAGCGTCTCAAAGCCCCAGTTAGTTGAATCAGACATGACTACCCTTCGTGTTTGATAAGTGTTAGCAAACTATCGCCCAGCTGCTTTCTCTAGGCAAGTAGGTAAGTAATAGACCGTAACTTTAGCCCAGGTGGCTAAAGGCCAGCGAGGCCAATAGTGCGGCACAGAGCGGCAGAACCGAGTCATCAAACTGAGCCTTGGCAGAGTGGTTGGTCGGTGCGCTCTGGAAGTCAATCTCGGGCGGGCAGGCCCCAACAAACACGAAGGCGCCGGGCACCTCGGCCACGATTGAGGCGAAGTCTTCACCGCCTGCGATTGGTTTCTGCATTGGCATGTAGCCGGCCTCGCCAACCAGCTGCTTGGCGACCTGTTCGACTCGCTCAACCGCGCGAGCATTGTTCATTAGAACCTTGGTGGCCCTGCCGAAGCTGACATCGGCCTTGGTGGAGAACCCCTCGGCAATGCTGTGGATTAGTTTGGGGGCGAGCTCATGCAATTTCTTGGTGTTTTCTTCCGAGAAGGTTCTCACCGTCGCTCCGAAGCTGGCCGAATCGGCAATCACATTGGTGGTCGCATCGTCTCCCGCTCGAATCCAACCGACATTCATAATCACCGGGTCGAACTGATCAAATTGCTTATTCAACAAGTTTTGTAGGGCTGCAATTGATTCGACCATCGGAGTTACGGGGTCTTTGCTGAGCCAGGGCATGGATCCGTGGCCACCGGCGCCGTGGAAAGTCACGTTTAGATCGCCGGCGCTCGCCATCAGAGGACCGCTCTTGCAGGCAATTAAGCCCTTGGGCATTGATGTAAAGACGTGCAGACCGTATGCAGCGATTGGTCTTGAACCGGTCAGATCAAGCATGCCTTCTTCAATCATTACATCGGCTCCGTGGTGACCCTCCTCACCGGGTTGGAACCAAATCAAAACCTCACCATTTAGTTTGTCTTTGTGAGTGGCAAGCAGGTGAGCTGCTCCAATGCCTGCTGCCATATGGAGATCGTGGCCGCAGGCGTGCATGAAACCGTTTGTTGACGCATAAGGTAATCCGGTTTCTTCAACAACCTTCAAAGCATCCATGTCAGCTCGAAGCAAAACGGTTGGACCAGGGTTCGCACCTTTGATTCGAAGCACAATTGAGCTCAGACTCTTACCTAAAGTAATCTCGCCCAGACCTTCAATTGACGCAAGAATTCGAGCCTGAGTTTTTGGCAGATTCAGGGCGAATTCTGGTATTTGATGCAGGTCTCTGCGAATCTCGGTCAAAGTTTTCGCATATTGGCTGGCTTCGGTAAGTAGCTCTTGAGCTGATGGCATCGCTGCTCCTTCTTCTGGAATCATCTTCGCAC
>JBMLPC010000053.1:0-24087 GCA_049242305.1 Aquiluna sp.
TTTCCAAGCGTGCGCCATAGGCCACTAGGCGAATTCTCCTCGAGCAGTTTAGTTGCCAATCAGTGATTGACCAAAACTAACTTCTTATATGGGTTTTCCACTCACCAACTGGCTCACCATGGCTGAGTTTGCCACTGCGCATGATTGAGCCATCTTTTCTATAGAACTCCCAGTAGCCATGCATTTCGCCTTCGCGGTATCTGCCCTTTGCCTTGAGATAGCCATTGTCATAGAACTCCAGGAACTCTCCCGAGCTCTTGGGATAGCTGGCATTGATTAGTTTGATTCTGGTTTGAACAATCTTTTTGATCAGTGAGGCAGGTGGCAGTTTGTCTTTATCAAACTGGATAGCACCTTTAGAGGTCTTGTATTTGGCTAGATCTTCTCCCAGGACTTTGATTACTTCTGGTCCAGGAAAGATGCTGCTGTGTTCCTTGAAACCTTCATAACTGAGCAGGATTACCCCGCTTAGTTCAAAAGAGGGCATTTGATAGAAGATCTTCTCGGTGGCGCCAGGAACCAGTTTTTTGATGAGCGCTCGGAGCTCGGAGAGGACCTTGGCCTGGTTGGCGGGGTGGCGCTTTATCAGAGAGGTGATTTCTTGCATCTTGGAGCCCTTTTTGCCTTACCGGCTAAGAGTAGTCTTTTCTAGGAAGAGGTGGACGATGAAGTTAATTTCCCACTGGATCAATGGTTCTGAGACTAAGGGCAGCGGCGCTCGCCGCGGTGAGGTTTATAACCCGGCCCTTGGTGAACAAATTGCAGAGGTTGTCTTTGCTGATGAGAGCGATATAGATGCCGCAGTGAGTGCAGCACAAGCCGCCTTTCCGGCCTGGAAAGACACCTCCTTGGCCAAGCGCGCTTCCATCATGTTTAGGTTCCGTGAGCTGCTTGATCAGCGCAAGGGTGAACTTGCTGAAATTATTACCACCGAGCACGGCAAGGTAATTTCTGATGCGCTTGGTGAAATTGCTCGAGGACTCGAGGTAGTGGATTTTGCCTGCGGCCTGCCACACCTTCTAAAGGGCGAGTATTCAGAGAATGCTTCCACTTCGATTGATGTTTATTCCATGAAGCAGCCACTGGGTGTGGTTGGAATCATCAGCCCATTTAACTTTCCAGCCATGGTTCCGATGTGGTTCTTCCCGGTTGCAATTGCAGCTGGTAACACGGTGGTTGTGAAGCCAAGTGAAAAAGATCCAACGAGTGCGATGTGGACGGCAGCGCTCCTGAAAGAAGCAGGACTGCCAGACGGCGTCTTCAACGTCGTTCACGGTGACAAGGTTGCCGTTGATGGACTGCTGAACCACCCGCTGGTGAAGTCAATTTCGTTTGTTGGCTCAACCCCAATCGCACAATACATATACGAAACATCTGCCAAGAGCGGCAAGCGCGTACAAGCACTGGGGGGAGCCAAGAACCACATGCTGGTGCTTCCTGATGCAGATTTGGATTTGGTTGCTGACTCCGCTGTCAATGCTGGTTTTGGTTCAGCCGGTGAGCGCTGCATGGCAATCTCGGTAGTGGTGGCTGTTGAGCCGGTTGCCGATCCACTGATTGCGAAAATCAAAGAAAGAATGGCAACCATCAAGGTTGGCGATGGCAGAAGATCCTGCGACATGGGACCGCTTGTAACCAAGCAACACCGCGACAAGGTAGCTAGCTACATCGACATTGCTAAGCAGGACGGGGCAAAGGTTGTTGTTGATGGACGAGATGTAAATCCAGATGGTGATGCCAGGGGCTATTGGTTAGGACCAACGTTGATTGACAGAGTGCCCACTTCCTCCAAGGTTTATCAGGATGAAATCTTTGGACCAGTGCTTTCGGTTGTTCGGGTGAAAAGCTACGAAGAAGGACTGCAGCTTATAAACTCCTCGCCATTTGGAAATGGCACCGCCATCTTCACCAACGACGGTGGTGCGGCGAGAAGATTCCAGCACGAGGTTGAGGTTGGAATGATTGGTATTAATGTTCCTATTCCAGTGCCGGTTTCCTACTTCTCATTTGGTGGCTGGAAGCACTCGCTGTTTGGTGACTCCCGTGCTCACGGTGAAGAGGGCTTCCGCTTCTTCACTCAAACCAAGGTGATTACCTCGCGCTGGCTAGATCCATCGCATGGCGGTATCAACCTGGGTTTCCCACAAAACTAATTCGGACTTAGAATCATTGCGACTCCTCGCGTGGCGTCACCTTGGCTAAACCCCCCAGGACCGAAAGGTAGCAAGGGTAACTGAGCTCTGGCGGGTGCGCGAGGGGTCCCTTTTTAATTGAAATCATTTTCAAAAGTTTTTATTAGGTAAGGCATACCTAATGAAATGCAATCTTCTAATTGGCTGGGAATGCATTGCTGTTGATTGAGCGATAGCTAGGCTGAGGTCAATGAAAGATTTTTTTCTAAATATTGGTGAATTACCACTTCACCCACTTGCTGTTCACTTCGCTGTAGCGCTGTTCCCAGTCGCTTTACTTGCACTAATTGCCGTTATCTCCGTCAAAAAACTCAGAGACAAATACCTGACCTTATCTGTTGTCGCGGTAATCCTTACACTCCCTCTTGTATTCGTAGCCCAGCAATCTGGTGAATCACTCTCGGAAGTCTTGTATGAGCCGCAGCCCCACTCGGAGTATGGGGAAATGCTGATGCCGCTGGCATCGGTAACTGCCGCTGCGGCCGCCGCGCTCTGGCTAAGTTTGCGACAGAACTGGAAAAAGATAATTAGCCAATTACTTGGCGTGGTTGCCATTTCACTTTCTGTTGCTTCAATCGCTATGACTTTTGTTGTCGGCCACTCTGGTGCAGAGGCTGTCTGGGGAGGGCGAGTCCCAACTGGTCAAGAGCAGAATGACTCAATGCCAAGCGGAGAAAATTCAAGCTCCATCGAAGCAGCGCAAGGTCTAATGATTCCATCGAGTGAGATAGTGAAGCACAACGCACCAAGCGACTGCTGGACTGTTATTGAAACCACTGTTTATGACCTTTCAAGTTATGCACAAGATCACCCTGGCGGAGCTGCAAATATCACCGCTTTGTGCGGAAACGATGCGACTAGTGCGTTTACTGGTCAACACGGTTTTACTGGCGTTCCAGCCAAAGTGCTTTCAGCCATGGCAATTGGGACGCTGGAGGGTACCTCAACCCTGCCCAGCACAGACGTTGTCTACGGCGAAGGTAGGGATGACGACTAGGAGAGCGGTTTTGGCCTGCCTGGTCAAAATGGGCTAGTAGTTGATTATCCTTGCCTAGTGACCACCGCCCTCTACCGCAGATATCGGCCAGATAACTTCGCCGACCTAATTGGGCAAACACAGGTCACAGATCCACTTCGCGCAGCTCTCAAGTCAGATCGCGTGCATCACGCCTATCTTTTCTCCGGTCCAAGGGGTTGCGGAAAAACAACTTCCGCTCGAATTCTTGCCAGGTGTTTGAACTGTGCTGAGGGTCCAACCGATACTCCGTGTGGAAAGTGCCCGAGCTGTGTTGAGCTGGCAAAGGGTGGTCCGGGATCGCTTGATGTTGTTGAAATCGATGCTGCTTCTCACAACGGCGTTGATGATGCCAGAGACCTCAGAGAACGAGCTGTTTTCGCCCCGGCCAGAGATCGCTACAAGATCTTCATTCTGGACGAGGCTCACATGGTCACCACCCAGGGCTTCAATGCACTACTAAAGATTGTTGAAGAGCCGCCTGCCCACGTGAAGTTTATTTTTGCTACTACCGAACCAGAGAAGGTCATCGGAACCATCCGTTCTAGAACTCATCACTATCCATTCCGATTGGTTCCACCAGCCGAACTTTTGAGCTATTTGGATTCCGTTTTGAAATCTGAGGGTTACTCAGCAGACGATGGAGTATTGCCAATGGTTGTTCGAGCCTCTGGCGGATCAGTCAGAGATGCACTCTCCCTGCTGGATCAGCTGATTGCCGGTAGCGATTCCAAGAAGATTGCCTATGAGAGATCCATCAATCTACTTGGCTTCACGCATGACAACCTGATGGCTGATGTCGTCGAGGCGTTTGCTGAACTGGATGCCGCCAAGGCCTTCACAGCGGTCGACAAAATTATTCAATCCGGTCAAGACGCCAGGCGTTTCTTGGAAGATCTACTAGAGCGCATTCGCGATCTAATGTTGGTTCACTCACTGGGTCAGGATGCTAAAGCTATTCTGCGCGGTATTGGACCGGAGCAATTTGAACAGCTAACTATTCAGGCAGCGCGCTTTGGGCTGGGATCTCTGACGCAAACTGCCGAGGCAACTGCTAAGGCACTTGCCGACACATCAGCTGCTTCCAATCCAAGACTTCAATTAGAACTGCTATGCGCAAGAGTGTTGGCTCCGGCCGTGCAAGTTAAAACTCCTGTTCAAACTGAACCGGTAGTTCAGGTAACAAAACCAGCTGCCACCACTAAAGCTGCCGAAACTAAAAAAGTGAGTGAAAAGCCAGCCGTCAAATCAGCACCAGCTGAGGTCAGTGCAGCATTTTTCAAAGCTAATTGGCAAATCATTTTGGACACGCTTGCTAAGCAATCCAGATCTGCCTGGGCGGTTGCCTTCACCTCAAAAGTAATTGATTACAAAGATGAAGTATTGACGCTTTTATTCCAGTCTCAAAAAGATGTTGAAGCTTTCCGTAACGCTGGTGGAGCGTCCGAGGTTTTGCGAAGTGTGATTCGGGACATGAGCGGTGTCAACGTCAAATACCGCGCCAAGGTTGCGGATGCTCCATCCAAGGTTGCTAATGCTCCGGTGATCGAGTCAAATCAGGATGAATTTTCTGATGAAGAGGAACATGAAGAGCTAAAGACCGAACCGATTGCGACATCGGATCCCAAGACGGGCGAGTTTATTCTTCGCGAGGTATTGGGAGCGAAGCCAATCAAGGGCGAGAAATAATGTATGAGGGTGCGCTTCAGCAACTGATTGATGAGCTTGGTCGACTGCCTGGGGTTGGACCCAAGAGCGCTCAACGTATTGCTTTCTATCTGATTGAAGCTGAAACCGATGTAGCAATGAAGCTTGCTGAAGTATTGCAGGAGGTCAAAGAGAAGGTTCGCTTCTGTGATGTTTGCGGAAACGTTTCCGAGAGTGAAAAGTGCTTTATCTGTGCAGATCAAAAGCGCGATCAGGGATTGGTTTGCGTAGTTGAAGACTCCAAGGACATTGCAGCGATTGAAAGAACTCGGGAATTTCGCGGGCTGTATCACGTGCTCGGAGGAGCAATCTCGCCAATCGCTGGAATTGGACCTGATCAGCTGCGCATCAAGCAGCTGATGAAGCGTCTGGCTGACCCATCAATTCGAGAGGTCATCATTGCCACCAACCCCAATCTGGAGGGGGAGGCCACAGCCACCTATCTAATCCGAATGCTCTCGCCACTTGAAATCACTGTCACCAAGCTGGCCTCTGGTTTGCCGGTGGGTGGCGATTTGGAATATGCGGACGATATGACTTTGGGCCGCGCCTTTGAGGGCCGAAGAAGGGTCAACTAGACTTCTTCCCTAAGGCGCCGTCGCCCGTTCCAATCCCCTTAGGAGTCTTTAGTTGGCGTTAGTTGTTCAGAAATATGGTGGATCCTCGGTTTCTGATGCCGAGAAGATCAAGCATGTTGCTGCGCGCGTAATCGCAACTCAAGCTCAGGGGAACCAGGTTGTGGTGGTTGTTTCGGCAATGGGCGACACCACCGACGAACTTATTGATCTTGCCAGCTCTGTCACCACCGACATCGAAGGCAACCGCGAGATGGACATTCTCCTAACGGCTGGTGAGCGCATCTCGATGGCACTGCTTGCCATGGCGATCAAAGATCAGGGACTGAAGGCAATGTCCTTCACTGGCTTTCAAGCCGGTATCTCAACGGACTCCGAGCACGGCAGCGCAAGAATTTGGAAGATTGACCCAAAGCGTATTCAGGATGCTTTGAATGCTGGCAACATCGTGGTTGTCGCTGGATTCCAGGGATTCAGTTTTGAAAATGGCGATACCACGACATTGGGTCGAGGCGGATCTGATACAACCGCTGTTGCACTCGCTGCCGCACTAAAAGCAGATATTTGTGAGATTTATTCAGATGTCGACGGTGTTTACACCGCAGACCCAAGAATCGTTCCGAGAGCGAGAAAACTTGCTCAGATTGATCTGGACTCGATGCTTGAGCTTTCCTCATCTGGCGCCAAGATTCTTTATATTCGCGCTGTTGAATTTGCTCGCAGACATCGAGTTCCGCTTCGCGTTCGATCAACTTTTAGTGCTGACCCAGGCACGCTTGTTTACACCACCAAAGAGGGAGAAGAAATGGAAGAGCCAGTAGTCTCCGGAGTTGCAGCTGACAGCACTCAGTCCAAGATCACCGTGATTGGTGTTCCTGACCGACCAGGTAAGGCTGCAGAGATTTTCCAGGCGGTTGCCGAGGCGGGTGCGAACATCGACATGATCGTGCAGAACGTTTCAACCACTGAAAATCACCTCAGCGATATTTCATTTACCCTCCCTCACAGCGACCGTCACAAGGCCGTGGACGCTCTAAAGAGCCAGCAGGGCGCTATTGGTTTTCAGTCAATTACCTATGACGATGAGATTGGCAAGCTTTCCATTGTTGGAGCAGGCATGAAGACCTCTTCCGGTGTTAGCGCCAAGCTGTTTGGTGCACTAGCCAAGGCAGGCATCAACATTGAGATGATTTCAACCTCTGAAATCAGAATCTCTGTGATCACCAGAGCTGACCAGCTCAAGGAAGCAACCCGCATTGTCCACACCGCGTTTGAGCTGGATGCTGCTGAAACAGCAGTTATCTATGCCGGAACGGGGCGCTAAAAATGAAGCCGAATCTCGCACTGGTTGGCGCAACGGGCGCTGTTGGCACAGTGATGATTGACATCATCAATAACCGAGAAAACATTTGGGGCGAGATTCGTCTGATTGCCTCTGCTCGCTCTGCCGGTAAGAAGCTATTCGTCCACGGCAAAGAGGTAACCGTAGTTGCACTTTCACCAGAGGCTTTTGATGGCATTGACATTGCGATGTTTGATGTGCCGGATGAGGTTTCTGCCGAGTGGGGACCAATCGCAGCCGCCAAGGGCGTTGTCGTTGTTGATAACTCCGCAGCCTTCCGTATGGACCCAGAGGTTCCACTGGTCGTGCCTGAAGTAAACCCTGAAATGGCCAAGAGCAGACCTAAGGGAATCATTGCTAATCCAAACTGCACCACTTTGACCATGATGGCCGCGCTAGGTGCACTGCACCGAAAGTGGCAGCTAACTGAGCTTGTAGTTGCTAGCTATCAGGCTGTTTCTGGTGCCGGTGCATCTGGTATTGAGCAGCTAAAGAAAGAAACTGCAGCGGTTGCCACTAATTCAGAAGCCGGCTTGGAATCTGATTCGGTAGCCAAGACCCTAAGTGCGCAGGGACTGAACGCTGGCGACTCCCTATGGCCAACACCAATTGCACTAAATGTGATTCCACTGGCCGGATCGGTCAAAGAGGGTGGCCACACTTCTGAGGAGCTCAAGGTTCGAAACGAGTCACGAAAGATTTTGGGAATCAAGGATCTAAAGGTGGCGGCAACGTGTGTTCGTGTGCCGGTGCAGGTAAGCCACTCCCTGGCTGTCCACGCAACATTTGCGAACGACATTGCAGTAGCTGATGCCAAGGCCGAGCTTGAGAAGCAGCCAACGGTCGTTGTTATGGACGAACCAGAAAAGGGCGTCTTCCCAACTCCTGCGTTTGTGGCGGGACAAGATCCGACCTATGTTGGCAGGCTTCGTCAATCAATTGATTTTCCAAAGACTCTTGATTTGTTTGTGGTTGGGGACAATCTCCGCAAGGGAGCCGCGCTCAACACCTACGAAATTGCAGAGTTAGTTGCTAAGGAACTTGCCTAACTAATCGTTAGAAGCGTTGCAGATGGTGGGCACCAAAGCCTTACCGGTGTGTAAATGTTGGCACCCAGTCCTCCTGAAACGTGCAGCCAGCTGTCTTTATGCTTGCTAACTCCCTGGGCTTGAGCAGTTGGTAAATCACAATTTGTAATCAGTGCTCTGCCGCCCGGCAAACAGATCTGCCCACCGTGAGTATGACCGGAAAAAATCAGCCTGGCTCCTAGGTCAGAAAAGTTATCTAGAACTCTGAGGTATGGAGCGTGAGCTACCGCAATCAAATTATCCGACTTCATCTGCGGGGTCTCATCTAGACCCAAATGGGGATCGTCAACGCCAACAAAGTCAATTAGCTGATCCTTGATTGAGAGTTTGCCAGTGTGGTTATTCAGGTTCAGCCAACCAGCATTCTCAAATTCCCGAATCATTCTTGGGGTGTCCAGGTCGCGTTCTCTGTTTTCAACCTTGGAAGGACCAGCTAGATATCTGAGTGGATTAGTGAGCTTGGGCGAGGAGTAGTCGTTGCTGCCATTGACAAAGACACCAGGGTATTCGAGCAGTGGCTCAAGAGCCCTCAGAAGCGGGTTGATTGCTTGCGAGTGTCCCAAATTGTCGCCGGTGTTGACAACTAGGTCTGGCTTTAGTTGGGCTAATTCCCTAAGGAACTTTGCTTTGGCTTTGTGACTTGGCGCAAAGTGAATGTCAGAGATGTGCAGAACTCTTAGGTTTAAACCTGTTCCAGTTACTGTTTGCTCTCTAAGCAGGAATGGCCCTGCGTTAGTTGCTATCCACATTTATTCGGGATGACGATAACGGCAGAGGCGGGTTGTACCGCTTCACCCGGTGCAGGCTGCGTTGAGTAGACAGAATCCTTTGGCAAGTTTGGATCACACTTGTTTTGGAACTGGCTCTGGCTTGGTTGCGGAAGCGTCCCGAACAAACCAACCTGTTGCAGAAGTGAGTTTGCTTGCTCGATGGTCAATCCCCGAACGTCAGGAACGGTTAGTCGGCCACCTGCTGAAACGAATACCTTTACTAGAGATCCTCTTGGCACAGCTTGCCCAGCAGCCGGTGTTGTGTATGCAACGGTGCCTGCTGGGAATGGAGATGCAACTTGCTGCACCATCACTGCGCCACTCAATCCCGCACTCAATAGCTGAACCTTGGCAGATTCAGTGTCCAAACCTGCGACTGTTGGAATGGCGATTGAGGGAGCAGACAGGTATTTTGCATCAGGTGCTGGCCAGTTGGTGCCGCCGTACTTCTCATTGACTGCGCGCATGATCTGGCGCCAGATTTCGTGACGAATAATTGTGACTTCGTTGCCGTTTACACGCTTTCCACCCTGCTTGACCTGGCCGGATACGTTTCCTACCCAGGTTGCGGTGGCAACCTCGGAGGAGAATCCGATCATCCAAGTGTGGATTCGGTTGTCAGTGGTACCGGTCTTACCAGCCAGTGGTACTGGACCTCCAGGGTTAGAACGAGCACCTGTTCCGCCAGTTACTACAGGCTTGAGCGCCTGCACCATCGCAAGCGCAACTTCTTCAGAGACAGCTTGTGAACACTGAGTCTTTGGAACGTTTAGTTCACTGCCATCGCGGCGCAGGATTACCTTGTCGATGGAAACCGGTGAGCAGTAGACACCTCTGTTGGAAACCGCAGCATAGGCGGCGGCCATAGTTAGTGGTGCAATTTCATTTGTTCCCAAAATGGTGGATGGGAAATAGAGCAGCTCTGTGCCGTCGGCTCGGTGAACACCGAATGCCTGTGCGGTATCGCGGATTCCACACAAATCCAGTTTTGATGCCATTGCAGCAAAAGCGGTGTTCTGGGAGGTGATAACTGCTCTGGAAACTGAGATGTCGTCAATGGTTGCATCCTGGTCAGTTCCGGAGTTCTTTACTTCCCACAGGCCAACCACGCCACCACAGCTAGCGCTGAAGTCTTGAGCGACGTTCCAAATCTTAATTTTGTCTGGCTGACCATCTAGATCAACATCTTCGCCAGTTTCAACTCTTCCATCAACGTGATCGCCGAGTGAGTAGCCCTGCTTGAGCCACTCCGCGAGAGTGAAGAGCTTGTAGGTCGAACCGGGCTGGAAACCACTTGATCCACCAAACGGCTTGTCGGTGTTGTAGTTGACAGATGTTGCGCCAACCGGAGGCTCAGGTGATTGGTTGAAGTAGCGGTTTTGCGCCATTGCGATGACGCGGCCAGTTCCAACCTCAACTGAAACTGACGCCGTTCCAAAAGCCCACTCGTTATCGGCAGGCAAAGTCTTCATGGTGGCATCCCAGGCTGTTTGCTGGATGTCCAAATCAAGCGTTGTGTAAATATCCAGTCCACCGCGACGCAGCAACATTTCTCTGTCTTCAGCCGTTTGACCAAATTCTGGCGAGTTTCTCACTGTCCAGACTGTGTAGTCGCAGAAGAAAGCGGTGGTTTGATTCAGCTCGCAGCCAGCTTCCACTGGAGTGATGTTGGTTTGAATCGGTGACTCTTTGTATTTGTTGGCTTCCTCTTGGGTTAGATAACCCTCATCCGCCATTCTTTGGATTACGTAGTTGCGTCTTCCCAGACCTCTGTCTAAGTTTTCTGCCTCATCTGGTTTGTAATCGTTTGGCGATTTCAACATTCCTGCCAGATAAGCAGCCTGCGGTACATTCAGTTCACTTGCCGGAATCCCGAAGTAGTACTGGCTAGCAGTTTCAACGCCATTGATTTGGCCACCTAGGAAAACAAGATTTAGATAGCCGGCCAGAATTTCTTTTTTGGTGGCTTGGCCTTCCAAGGCAATGGCAAGTCTGATTTCGCGAAGCTTACGAGGAATTGTTACCTCGGTTGCTGCAGCGATAGCTTCTGCATCACCGGAGAGGTTGGCCGCTTCAACCAGTGAGCTTCTGACGTATTGCATGGTGATGGTGGAAGCACCTGGCCCCTCACCAAAGGAGGCGATATTGGTCAGTCCTGCACGAATCAGAGAAATGACGTCAACGCCAGGGTGCTGGTAGAAGCGCGGATCCTCTACTGCCACCACCGCGTCAACCAATGCAGGGGACATCTCTTCGAATGGGATCTCCACTCGGTTTTCGTGGTAGAAGGTGGCAATGAGCTCTGGCTCACCATTTCTTAGGGCATAGACATTGGAAGCCTGAGAGGCATTAATGGGCTTGATGTAGTCGGGAAGTCCTTCAAAGGCAGCCACTCCGGTGGTAGCGGCAACGCCCGCTACTGCAACGGCCGGGGCAAATAACGCCACCGACAGTAGGCCAGCGATAGCGCTCAGAAACCCGAACTTTAGAAGGGTTCCGAGCGTCGAGGAGGATGGCTTGCTCGACATAGACTCTAGGTTACCTTGCCAAATCTGATACGGAGCTGAGAATGACCAAGTGGGAATACGTAACTACGCCCCTACTTCTGCATAAAGAAACCGAAATCCTCAATACCTGGGGCAAACAGGGCTGGGAACTGGTCCAGGTAATCACCGGCCCGCAGGGCGGCTTGATCGCCTTCTTTAAGCGAGTGGCCGAGTGAGCGCCAATCAGAGAATCAGCGATCTAGGCATCGTCTTGCCGCAGGTCGCCACGCCAGCCGGAGCATATGTTCCGGCAGTGATGTCAGGCAACTTAGTTTTCACTGCTGGTCAAATTCCGCTGGTTGAGGGAAAGCTCGCTGCCACCGGCAAAGTTGGAAAAGATCTAAGCGCTGAGCAGGCAAGAGAAATTGCAAGAATCTGCGCTTTGAATGCGGTCGCTGCAGTGAAGAGTGTGCTTGGTGATCTTGATCGCGTAAAAAAGATTGTCAAGGTCGTTGGCTTTGTCGCATCGGCTCCAGACTTTTCGCAGCAGCCAGCGGTAGTTAATGGTGCCAGTGAGCTACTTGAGCAAATCTTTGGTGATAAAGGAATCCATGCTCGAAGCGCAGTTGGTGTTGCGGTGCTGCCGCTTGATGCACCTGTCGAAGTTGAGTTGATAGTTGAGTTTGCCTAGAACCGGTAGCTCATCCAAATAGAAGATTCTTCTTCGAAACCTACTTTGCTATAGAGCTTGCGCGAGCGCGGATTGTCTTTCTCTGTTTCAAGGAAAACCACCTTTACTCCCGCTTGCTTTGCTCGCTCGAGAGTTGCCTGCAGCAGCATTTCGCCAATTCCTTCGCTGCGTCTACTTGGGTGAATTAACATTTCGTCCACCAGCGCTTCCATCCCACCCGACTCAATTCCCCATCCCCAAGTCAAGATTGAATAGCCGATTATTTTCTCTTCTTCAGCCACCAAAACAACACCGTGTTGATTTTCCGCAAGCAGGGGAACGAGTCCTGCTAACAGATGCTGATCGGAAAGTGGGGTATTGGCCTCATCACAGTAGATGCGAAGCAGTGCAAGAACGGATTCTTGGTCTGCCGAATTAGCTGGTCGAATTGCTAGCAACTAGTCGTCAGCTCCGGCCCCGATGCGGGTCTTGATGGTTTCCATGACCGTGGTGTCGGCAAGAGTTGTGACATCACCAATTGGTCTGTCTTCGGCAACGTCTCTGAGCAGTCTGCGCATGATCTTGCCGGAGCGCGTCTTGGGAAGCTCACTCACAACAAAGATGGTTCTTGGTTTGGCAATGGGGCCGATCAACTTCGCAACATGCTCGCGCAATTCTTTACTGACATCCGCTTCGGTGCCGGTGTGATCGAGCTGGCTTCTTCTCAGAATTACGAATGCGACAACGGCTTGACCTGTTGTTTCATCGTTCGCACCAACCACCGCAGCTTCTGCTACGAAGGGGTGGGCAACCAGCGCCGATTCAATCTCGGTGGTGGAGAGGCGATGGCCGGATACGTTCATCACATCATCCACACGTCCCAGCAACCAAAGGTCACCATCATCATCGAGCTTTGCCCCATCGCCAGCGAAGTAGCGACCGGGGAAGCGCGACCAGTAAGTTTCCTTGAATCGCTCCGGGTCTCCCCAGATTCCGCGCAGCATCGAAGGCCAGGGCTGGTTGATTGTTAGATAGCCGCCGTGGCCATTACCAACTTCCTTGCCGTCATCGTCAACCACGCTGGCATTGATGCCGGGAAGTGGCTTCATGGCACTGCCTGGTTTGGTGGCGGTGATACCGGGTAGTGGAGAGATCATGATTGCGCCAGTTTCGGTTTGCCACCAGGTGTCAACGATTGGCGTCTTGCCAGAGCCGATGACATCGCGATACCAAATCCAAGCTTCTGGATTGATTGGTTCGCCAACTGATCCAAGTAGTCGCAGCGATGTCAGGTCGTAGTGGCTAACCACCTTGCTGCCAAGCTTCATGAAAGATCTGATGGCAGTTGGAGCGGTATAGAAGATGTTGACGTGGTACTTCTGGATGATGTCCCACCATCTTCCCCAGTCCGGAGTGTCAGGAGTTCCCTCATAAATCACCTGCGTCGCACCATTGGCAAGTGGCCCATAGGCCACATAGGAGTGGCCGGTGATCCAGCCAACGTCTGCTGTGCACCAGTAAACATCCTGCGCTTCGTGAAGGTCAAAAACATTTTTATGGGTGAAGGAGGCTTGCGTCAGATATCCACCGGTGGTGTGCAAGATTCCCTTGGGTTTTCCAGTGGTGCCCGAGGTGTAGAGAATAAACAGCGGGTGCTCGGCGTTGAATCCCTGAGCCACGTGCTCTTTGTCAACCAGCGCCATCTCTTCTTCCCACCAAAGATCGCGGTTTGCATCCCAAGCAATTTCATTGCCGCAGCGCTTGACCACCAAAACTTTCTCAACCGATGGGCATTTGTCACCAGCTAGCGCATCATCAACCGCGGGCTTTAGTGCTGATGCTTTTCCTTTGCGATAGCCACCATCAGCTGTAATAACCAGCTTTGCTCCAGCATCCTGTATGCGAGCTGCTAGCGAGTCTGCCGAAAAACCACCAAACACAACCGAGTGGACAGCGCCAATTCTCACCACCGCCTGCATCGCAATGATTGCCTCGGGAATCAGCGGCATATAAATGGCAACTCTGTCACCTGCTTTAATTCCAAGCTTGGTCAGCAGGTTCGCCGCCTTCTTCACCTCGGTGAGTAGATCTAGATAGGTGTAGGTCTTACTATCACCAGGCTCACCCTCAAAGAAGAGAGCAATTCGCTTTCCCCAACCTGCCTCAACATGGCGATCTAGGCAGTTGTAGCTGACATTTAGTTCGCCATCTTCAAACCACCTGGCGAACGGGGCATCTGAGAAATCAAGGGTCTTGGTGAAGGGTTTGTGCCAGTGCAGAGATCGAGCCTGCTTGGCCCAGAAGTTCTCCCAGTCGGCTGCTTCTTCATAGATGCCAGGCTGGGCAATGGCCGAGGCGGTAAACGCCTCCGATGGGGGGAATCGGCGGTTCTCCGAGAGCAGGTTCTCAATTTCTGGCTTTGACATCTTTGTCCTTACTGGCCCCAATCTTGCCAGAAAATCAAGCATTTAAAAGACTGGGAATTCTTGAAAGTCCCCCAAATGGGGAACAATATCGACCGAAATCTGCTTATTCTGTAGTCGCTGATTTAGGTCAGTTTCTGCCGGGGGACATCCCCCCATTTTGACCCCGGTAGTCGGCGGTAGCTTTCCCCCAAAGCTACCGCCCCTTCTTTTTCCACCGGTTTCTATTCTCTCCGCCGATCCATTTTCGTCTTCGGCAAGCTCTGCCCATGAGCATTCCAGATTGGTTGTTACCGCTAACCAAAATCAGTGGCGTCAAAGACATTTTGCTGTTTGGCGATCAGTGTCTAGTTGACTGCGGCTTTGGGTTGCAGCCAGTTAAGTCACCACTTGCATCTTCGGAAAGCTTGGAGCGCTCACTTCGGCAATTGGCATTTGATGCCGGCGCTCGCCTTGACATCGCTTCTCCCATGCTTGATCTCTCAATTGGTTCAACCCGATTACACATGATGTTGCCGCATGGGGTTTGCAGTCAACCAAGTCTGAGCGTTCGAGTTCACTCAGCTAAATTTTCATCAGTTGAATCACTTATTGAAAACAACATGCTTAGTGAAGAGCAAGCCACATTCTTGCAGTCTGCCGTAGCAAATAAAAAGACCATAGTGCTGTGCGGTCCTACCTCGAGTGGCAAGACAACTCTGCTTCGAGCACTGCTTGCAAATCTGAAAGAGCGCATCATAACGATTGAACAGGTACCAGAGCTGTTTCTGGATTTCCCCGCCATCGCACTGACTGCTCGAGAAAATAACCAAGAAGGAGTTGGAGAGATAACGCTAAGCCAGCTGGTGGTGCAGTCACTTCGCATGCGACCAGATCGAGTGGTCGTCGGAGAAGTTAGAAAAGATGAACTGGTTGCTTTTCTGCAGGCGGTAAGTAATGGCCATCCTGGTTCGCTGACTACTCTGCACGCCACCTCGCTTGAGCAAATCCCACAGCGCTTGAGCATTCTCGGACTGCTCGCTGGCTTTTCAAAGGAACTGACCCACCACCTGGCAAGCTCGATTGATTTATTTGTTCAGCTCGAGCGCTCACCAAAACAAAAAGTAGCTGCCATCGCCACTGCGAGTTTGCGAAATGACGAGCTAAAGCTAGTGAGAATCTGATGGACTATCGATCGCTTTCTTCGCTACTGGACGCCGGGGTTGACCTCAAAACTTCGCTGAGCGAGCTGAACGCTAGAGAGCTACCCGCTGATGTTGAGCTAGCTATTGAGCTGGGAGCTCCGCTCAAGACACTTCTTATATCCCTTGCCACCCAACAGGAAAGCGCCTCAAAAGCGAAGGCTGAACTAGCCCAGGCCATGGCCATGCCAAAGGCAACCAAGCGGCTGCTGCTGTGGCTTCCGGTATTAACGCTGGCGCTAACTTTCCTAACCGGGATTAGCAGCCTAGATTCACTAACGAACCCGGTGGTAATAGTTGCCATTTTGCTCGGGTCAGCTCTGCTCTACTTGGGCCACAGAATTAGCAGGCGACTACTGCTGACTCTCAACGAGAATTTCGATGTCGCTGATCTGCAGAAGTTTGCAATAGCAATTGCCTGCGGACTCACAACCGGCCAAATAGCGAATCGATTTCCGGATCTTTTGACCAGCCCAAAGGTTGCCAGGCTTGTTTCACTAACTAATCGAACCGGCGCTGCTTTGAGCAAGTTGGTTAGTAGTGAAATTGAAAATGGTTTGCAAGCCCAACTCTCAGAAAAAATTGCAGCTGCACGTGTGCTTTCGGTTCGATTACTAATACCGCTTGGCCTCACCACTTTGCCAGCCTTCATGCTTTTCACAATCCCGCCAACCCTGGTCGGGCTAACCAACTAAGAAAGGAGAAAAATGCAAACACTAAAAAGCGAACGAGGTGCCATAACGGCAGAGTATGCAATTGCAACTTTGGCTGGCGTTGCCTTCGCAGGTCTAATGCTGTTGATTATGCGAAGCGAAGAAGTCAGACAGTTGCTATTTGGTCTGGTGGCGAGAGCTCTTGGCATTTCGTAGCGATAAAGGAGCAGTCACCGCTGAGTTCATGCTGGTAACACCAGCTCTGATCTTGGCGGTGACTTTGCTACTTGGACTTTTTCCGCTGGCGCTTTCAGCCATCAAACTTGAACTCACTGCCATGCAGCTTTCGAGACTGCACTCGCTTGGTCAATCTGTTTCAGCCCCAGCTGGCTATGAGATGTTCACCTATAGCAAGGGCCGCTATGAGTGCTTGGTTTTGAAATCAACTTTGCTTATTTTGGAGAGTGAATATTGCGCGATGAGCGTGGGTTAGAGCGTGGTTCGGCCGCAACAATCTTGATTTTGTTTGCCGGAATCATTTCTTTTCTCGCCCTGGCCTGCGGGCTGGCGCTGGATATCGCAAGGCAGCAGGCCCGCATTCAGATGGTTGCGGACCTTGCGGCCCTGGTCGGATCGGATAGTCGGATAGGCATAATTGCTGGCTATCCATGCCCAAATGCGGCCGAAATTGCGCGGGTGAATGGCGCAAACCTAGATTCCTGCCGTATTGTCGGTGGGGTTGTCAGCGTAAGCGCTGGTAAGAATTACTTAGGGTTACCTCTTAGTGCTAAGGCGGAGGCGGCCCAGAAGGACTAGGGGTAACCACTTGGGCAAGAAACTGGTGATTGTCGAGTCGCCTGCCAAGGCCAAGACAATAGCCAAATACTTGGGCGATGACTTTTCGGTCATGGCTTCGGTCGGCCACATCCGCGATCTGGCGGAGGCCAAAGAGATTCCGACCGAGCAAAAGAAGGCCAGCCCATCGCTCGCTAAGTTCTCCATCGACATCGAAAATGACTTCACACCTTTTTATGTAATTTCAGCCGGCAAGAACAAAACCGTTACCGAGCTCAAGCAAGCCCTCAAAACCTGCGATGAGCTCTACCTGGCAACCGATGAGGACCGCGAGGGTGAGGCAATTGCCTGGCACCTGCTGCAGGTGCTCAAGCCCAAGGTTCCGGTTCGTCGAATGGTCTTCAATGAGATCACCGCTAAGGCGATTGCCGAGGCCAAAGAGAACACCCGCGAGCTGGATGAAAACCTGATTCAGGCTCAAGAGACCAGACGTGTTCTTGACCGCCTGGTGGGTTATGAGATTTCTCCGGTTTTGTGGCGCAAGATAAACCGCGGTCTTTCCGCTGGCCGCGTGCAGTCTCCCGCCATGCGAATGATTGTTGAGCGCGAGCGCGAGCGAATGGCTTTTGTTGCCGCCAACTATTCATCGGTTGTTGCTACGTGTGAATTTGATTCCATCAACTTTGACGCAAAGCTTCTGTCAATTGACTCAAAGCGAATCGCAGTATCCAAGAGCTTTGACGAGAAAGGTAAGCTCACCGCTGACGTTGTCGTTTTGGATACCGAAGCTGCCGAGAAGATTGCCGCTGATGTCAACGGAAAAACTTTGAAAGTTGTTTCGGTTGAATCAAAGCCAAACTCGAGAAAGCCCTACGCCCCATTCACGACTTCAACTCTGCAGCAGGAAGCTTCTAGAAAACTAGGCCTGAGTGCAAAGATGACAATGGATATAGCGCAGCAGCTTTACCAGGGCGGCTACATCACCTACATGAGAACCGACTCTCCAAATCTTTCACAGCAAGCAATCACGGCTGCGCGTAAACAAGCAACCGAACTGTTTGGAAAAGAACTGGTCGCTGATGAGCCGAGAGTTTACGCAGCTAAATCTAAGAATGCTCAAGAAGCACACGAGGCAATTCGTCCTGCTGGTGATGTTTTCCAAACTCCAACAGAGCTAGCTTCGGTGCTGCTTGGAAAATCACACGCTTTATATGACCTAATCTGGCGCAGAACGCTTGCTTCTCAGATGGCAGATGCCAAGCTATCGACCACCACCGCCAAGCTTGAGGTGAAGGCGAATGCCGGACTGCTTGAGTTCACAGCCAGTGGAACAGTTGTCAACTACAAGGGATTCATGGCCGTCTATGACGAGACCAAGGACGAAGAAGATGAGGACTCTGGCAAGCTGCCAAGCCTGAGCGAGGGCGCCGGCGTTGATATAAAGGAGTCCACCGCCAAGAGCCACCAGACTCAGCCGCCCGCTCGTTACACCGAAGCTTCGCTGGTGAAAGCCCTCGAAGAAAAGGGCATTGGTCGACCCTCCACCTATGCCTCCATCATTTCAACGATTATTGGCAAGGGCTATGTGGTGAAGCAGGGAAGTGCCTTGGTCCCCGAATGGATTGCCTTCACAATTACTAGGTTCCTGGAGGAAAACTTTGATCACCTAGTGGACTACGAGTTCACCGCCAAGATGGAAGAAGATCTGGACCGGATTGCGCTGGGAGAGCTCGATCGAACCAGTTGGCTCAAAGACTTCTACTTTGGCTCTGATGGCCTTAGGGCAACTGTGGAATCACTTTCTGATTCTGATCCAAGAGCGATCAATAGCTTTGATTTGGGTGAGGGAATTACTCTTCGCACCGGCAAGTACGGTCCGTATCTGGAAATTGGAAGCGGCGAAGAGCGAAGAATTGTAAATATTCCTATCGGCCTAACGCCTGATCAGCTAACAACTGAAAAAGCAGTTGAGCTCGCTAACGCTCCAGAAATTAAAGATCGAGTGCTTGGCCCAGACCCAGACACCGGGTTTGACATTGTTGTGAAGAATGGTCGCTACGGCCCATACGTTGCAATTGCCGATGAGGGTGCCGAGAAACCAAAGACCGCCAGCCTGTTCAAATCAATGTCACCTGAAACTGTTACCTACGAAGAAGCCTTGAAGCTGCTTGCACTTCCTCGTGAGGTTGGTATTGATCCAGAAACTCAAGTAGTAATCACGGCACAAAACGGAAAGTTTGGTCCATATCTAAAGCGCGGAGCCGACTCCCGTTCGCTTGAGCGCGAAGAGCAGATTTTGGAAATAACCCTTGATGAAGCAATTGAGATCTATAAGCAACCAAAGACGCGTGGTCGAAGAACTGCCGCAACTCCGCTGAAGGAGTTTGGCGAGGACCCAGCATCACAACTGAAGGTTGTTGCCAAGACCGGTCAGTTCGGACCCTATGTCTCTGACGGCGTGATCAACGCGACCATTCCGAAAGAAGAGACCATCGAAGAGCTTTCACCAGACCGAGCCTTCGAACTGCTTGCCATTCGGCGTGAGAAGCTAGGAGTGGAGCCAGGCGAAGCACCGAAAACCGCCAAGAAGAAAAAGCGCTGATGTTTATTACCTTTGAGGGAATCGATGGGGTTGGCAAGTCCACCCAACTGGATTTGCTTGAGCGCTATTTGGTTGATTTGGGTAAAAAAGTCCTCCGAACCCTTGAGCCTGGCGGCACTGAGCTAGGCCAGGAGATTAGGCATCTGCTACTGCATCGCAAAGGTGATGTTTCAGCCAGATCCGAGGCACTTCTATATGCAGCGGACCGCGCCCACCATGTTGCAACGAAGATTAGGCCTGCTCTTGAAGCGGGCATGGTAGTTCTCTCTGACCGCTACTTTGACTCATCCGTCGCCTATCAAGGCGCAGCGCGGGAGTTGAATGTGGATGAGGTTAGAAACATTTCTCTTTGGGCAATCGACAACCTGCTGCCAGACCTCACAGTCTTGCTAGATCTACCAGCAGACGAGGCCATGAAAAGGCGCGGCAATAAGGGAACTGAACCAGACCGGCTGGAGAGCGAACAGGTTGAGTTCTTTGAAAGAGCTAGAAACGAATATTTGAAGATGGCCAAGGAAGCAAGATTCTTGGTCGTTGATGCAAGCGAGTCACCAGAGCACATTCACCAGCAAGTAGTTGGCAGGGTTAGTGCCCTGTTAGCAAAGTGAAAGTCTGGCAGGAGCTGCTTGGGCAGCCTGAAGCAATTGAGCAGCTAAGCCGAGTCGTTGAAGATAAAAACTCTGGCTTTCAGCACTCCTGGTTGTTCACCGGCCCTGCTGGATCGGGCAGATCTACTCTGGCAAGGGCATTTGCTGCTGCGCTGCAGTGTGAAGAAAATGGTTGCGGCGTCTGTACCAGTTGCAAACTCATTGCGGCTGATTCGCATCCGGATGTTCGAATGCTGGTTACGGATAAAGTCATAATTTCGATTGAAGAAGTTAGACAGCTGGTTCAGTTTGCTGCTCTGGGCTCGACCTTGGGTGAGTACCGGATAGTGATCATTGAAGACGCTGACCGAATGACTGAGCGCACATCCAACGTTTTGCTCAAGGCGCTAGAGGAACCGCAGCCAAAAACCGTCTGGATTCTCTGTGCTCCATCTGCGGCTGACATGTTGCCAACCATTCGTTCCCGCACAAGAAATGTTGTTTTAAGACTTCCTTCAATTGAAGAAGTTGCCCAGCTGCTAATACAGCGCGATGGCGTAAAGGAAGAGCTGGCTCTTTCCAGCGCTCGTCAAGCCCAACAGCACGTCGGAATGGCTAGAAGGTTAGCGATGAGTGCTGATGCGAGGAAGCGAAGGATGGACACCTTGCGTGAGCTGGTGGGAATCAAGAATCTCTCGGGTGCGATGGCAACGGCTGAGCGGCTGCTTGCTTTTGCTAAAAAGGACGCGGAATCCAGCAGCGAGGAAAAGAACCAGCAGGAGCGCACCAAGCTGCTAGCAGCCTATGGAATTGAAGATGAGAAAATTCCACCCAATCTACGCAGCGAATTTCGTCAGTTAGAAGAGAACCAAAAGAGACGCAACACCAGGGCCCTGCGTGATGGCATCGATCGGATCTTTACCGACATGGAAAGCCTTTTCCGAGACATTCTCAGTCTTCAACTTGGCGCAAACTCTCCGCTAATCAATCAAGAGCTGGCTGAGGAGATTGAACTTAGGGCTAGTGCCACAACGGCTGAGAATTCCATCAGAGTTCTCGAAGCCATTTCAACAGCTCGATCCAGACTTGAGGCAAACGTGCGAGACTTGGTTGTGCTCGAGTCACTTTGCACCAAGTTAATTGTCAGGAGTTCCGTTGCGGCTTAGAGCCTTACTGTTGGTTTCAACCCTCGCCCTCACCGGCTGCACAGCAATTGAAGGGCTGACGCCTGCTCCAAAACCAACCGGAGCCGTTGAGGAACAGCAGCTGAGCTGGACAGATTGCAATGACGGCTTTGAGTGCGCGGAGATTCTTGCACCACTGGATTGGACGGACGATACTGGTGAATTCGTTCAGATTCAGCTGATGCGAAAAACCGGAACTGAGAACCTCCCGCCGATTTTGGTAAATCCAGGTGGACCTGGCTCTGCCTCCACCAAATGGCTAAGAGACGGCTATGACACTTTGGGCACAAGTTGGCTTAGGGAAAATTACCAAGTACTAGCCTTTGATCCCCGTGGAGTTGGGGAATCAACAGCTGTTGAGTGCACTGATGTGGACCTGAAAGATGAAGTTCTCTACGGGCAGTCACCATTTCCTTATGGCTCAGACGAAGACCTAGAGTTCTCAAAAGAATTAGTCCAGCGCTTCGCCCAGAGCTGCCAGCAATCAGGACCGCCAACGGCTTATTTCAATACTCAGCAAACTGCTCGAGACATGGAACTGATTCGTATTTTGTTTGGTCAAGAGCAACTCAACTTCTTGGGATTTAGTTATGGCACTGAGCTGGGTGCAACGTATGCCGCCTTGTTTCCAGATCGCGTGGGCAAATTTGTATTAGACGGAGCAGTTGATCCAAATGCTGATTCCGGTACTCAGTTGCTTGGCCAGGTAAAAGGCTTCGACAAGGCGCTAAGAGCATATTTGGCTGACTGTCTGACGCAGACCACCTGTCCTTTCAGCGGTGATGTCGATTCGGCAATGGGCGTAATAGCTAGTTTTCTAAAGGCGCGAGAAACAGTTCCTCTGCCAACTGACTCAGAGAGAACGCTTGGAATTCAGGCTTCTATTTCCGGCATGATCGTGACTTTGTATTCACAAGGTTCCTGGCAGTATCTCTCGCAGGCCTTCGATGGCGCATTTGATGGTGATGGCACCATCTTTATGCTGCTCGCAGATTTCTATAACGATCGCAATCCTGACGGTGGCTACCTAACCAATATCAACGAAGCTAACTTCGCAATTTCCTGCGCCGACAGAGTCGCTCAACCTGCGCGCAAGGACCTCACTGCGGAAATTGCGGAAGCCAGCGTTGTTTTTGGTCGTTACTTTAGCTACCCCGATATTTCTTGCACGGGGTGGCCTGAAGGAATTGGAATGCAAAAACTCAACTACAGCGTTGAGCTTGCTAATCAACCAATGGTTATTGGAACCACCGGCGACCCAGCAACTCCCTACGAGCAGGCGCAAGCATTGGCCGAATTATTGGGAGGAAAACTTCTGACTCTTCGCGGGGAAGGTCACACAGCTTATGGTTCTAATGGCTGCGTGAATTCCTTGGTCGATGCCTATCTTGAAGGAACTGATTTAGGCACCGGCGACCTGAACTGCCTCTAGAGGTATAGTCCTGCCAGAATCGCCAGATAGATGGCAACAAAAATAGCGGGAGTGACGAACTTCACGACTTCTAACCAGGGTCTAAAACTAATCACGCGATTGCGAGTAGCAGAGGACCCTGGGAGCGACTTCAGGTCATCGATGACGGCCTGGGCTTGCGCAGCTGCTGAGTATTCAGCCAAGGCGCCTAAGATTCCAGAAGCTAACAGGATTAGGGCAAATCCGTGCACAACAAACTGATTACTTCCTGCGATGGTGGGAGTTGCTAAAGCGGCGAATGCCAAAAGACCAGTTGGCGCCAGCTGGGCAAGAATTATGTGCAGACGATTTCTTTGAAACTCCTGGATTAGTTCAGCCTCAGTCATGGTTGCTCCTAATTGATTCGATACAAGGTTAGGCGACAATGGCAAACAACGCGGTGCAGGAGTACTTTTCCCGCAAATTTCGTCGTTTGCTATCGGGAGCTCCCGATGGAATCCCTCCCTGGCTAGAAGCAGTTGCGAAGGGCGATGACCCAGGCCTGTTTCTTCCAAATGACGCTCCCTGGGTAGTGCACAGAGACTTTGCAACATTGGTTGGTGGCATCAGGGCGTTACTGCTTCAAGCAATGCATCCAGGTGCCCTGGGTGGTGTTACCCAGCACTCCAGATATGAAGATGATCCATTGGGCAGGCTTTCTGGCACGATTCGATGGCTGACCGTCACTACCTTCGGCTCTCTAGAAGCAGTCAGTCAAGAGGCCAATCGAGTAAATCGCATGCACGACAGAGTAGGCGGCGACTACATTGACAAGTTTGGTCAATCAAGAAATTACCGAGCGAGTGACGCAGATCTATTGCTATGGGTGCATATCGCGTTTATGGATTCTTTCTTGCGCTCTCATCAGCTTTACTCCAGAGCCGCTATTCCAGGCGGTGCTGATGCATACGTGAAACTTTGGGGAAAGTCAGTTGCGCCCTTAGGGCTAACATCTGTGCCGACCAATGAGGCTGAGCTGTTGAGGACAATGGGAGAGTACTCAGCTGTTTTGAATTGCGATGAAAAAGCTCTTTCAGTCATTCGATGGATAAAAAACGCGCCACTTCCGAAAACGGCTAAGCCGGTTTACGCTCTGCTTTTTCAGGCAGCTCTAGCATCATTGCCGATTGAGATCAGAGCGAAAATTGGAATGCGCCACTTGCCGCTTTGGATACTCAGGCCCCTAGTAACAAACCTGTTGGCTTTCGGAAGATTCATCATCGGGCCTGACTCCCCAATCGAGGATGCAGCCATAGCTCGCCTTAGGCGACTGGGTGCGATTCCTAACATCCAGTAGACTCGCAAGCGCTATCGCCACCTTAGCTCAGTCGGTAGAGCAGCTCCCTCGTAAAGAGCAGGTCGACGGT
>JBMLPC010000054.1:0-5435 GCA_049242305.1 Aquiluna sp.
TTTAGGTTCGCTCAAAGCCGCGCACTCTTTCCCACTCAGTGATGGCGCTGGAGAACGCCTTGATCTCGGTGTTTGCGTAGTGGACGTAGTGGTCAACTACCGCTTGGCCAAAGACCTCCTTGGCAACCTTTGAGTTCTTGAATAGCTCGACCGCTTCGGTCATGGTTGCTGGCACGTGAGGTTTGTTAGAGGCGTAGCCGTTACCGGTCGTGATCTCTTCCAGCTCCAACTTGTTCTCGATGCCGTAGATGCCCGCGGCAATCATGGCTGCGGTTGCTAGGTATTGGTTTACATCGCCACCGGGCACGCGGTTCTCCACTCGCATTCCGTGACCCTGACCCACAACACGCAGTGAAACGGTGCGGTTATCAATTCCCCAGGCAACTGCGGTTGGAGCAAAGCTTCCCTCCACGTAGCGCTTGTAGGAATTGATCTGTGGCGCATAGAACAAAGTGAATTCGCGCATCAGAGCAATTTGTCCAGCTAGGAAGTGCTTGAAGGTCTTTGACATTCCGCGCGGGTCTGACTTGTCAGCGAATACCGCTGAGCCATCGGTTCCGCGGAATGACATGTGAATGTGACAAGAGTTTCCTTCGCGCTCGTTGTATTTCGCCATGAAGGTGAGGCTCTTGCCGTGTTTATCGGCAATCATCTTGGCACCGGACTTGTAGACGCTGTGGTTGTCGCAGGTGGTGACTACTTCGTCATAAAGAAATGCAATTTCCTGTTGACCTAGGTTGCACTCGCCCTTGACGCCCTCGCAATACATGCCAGCTGCATCCATCGAGTTTCTGATTTCGCGCAGCATTGGTTCAACTCTGGTTGATGCGAGTAGATCGTAATCAACGTTGTAATCGGTTGATGGCTTGAGGTCTTTGTAACCTTTGGCCCAGGCATCACGGAATGTGTCGTCAAAGACAATGAACTCAAGTTCGGTTCCAACAAATGCCTTCATGCCAAGTTTTTCAAGACGCTCAACTTGGTGTTTCAAAATTGATCTTGGTGATTGCGGAATTACTTCGTGTGAAGTGGTGTGAAGGTCGGTAGTGACAATCACGCTGCCAGGAAGCCACGGCGCCATGCGCATGGTCTTCATGTCGGGAATCATCGCCATGTCGGCATAGCCGGTGTCCCAGGACGAGATCTCATAACCCTGGATGGTGTTGTTCTCGATATCGACGGCCAGCAGATAGTTGCAGCACTCTGCTCCGTGATCGGCGATGTTGTCTAGAAAGTGGCGGGCAGCTACTCGCTTACCGATTAGTCGACCCTGCATGTCCGTGAAGGCCATGATGACGGTGTCGATTTCACCCTTTGAGTAAAGGGTCTTGAGCTGCTCCAGATTGATGTAACCGGTAGTGGCCATGAGGCGTTCCTCTTCTTTGAGGTTGGTTTTCCAACCATTAGAACCCACTTTATCGAGGGCTTCTAGACCCCAACCTACTCTTGGGGCGGATTTTGGGCAATTTCAATCCTGAGAAAACTCGGTTAATTTTTTGCCCAAAGGTTGGTCTTTGGGGCTATTGGAGGTCTAAAGTCAATATCGCAAAACCATACACAATGTCGTGCGTGGGAAGCACCTCGATCCTCGAGGCGCCTTTCTGGAGCGGCGGATAGGAATATGAATGTCTTCGGACAACATGAAGGTCTCGGGCGTTACCTATAAACGACCTGAAGACGGTTACTTTGAGAAGCGCCAGCTGCGCCGAGCGGCTGGTGTTTTTGGTCTCTGGGGACTTGCGGTTGCCGCAGTTATCTCCGGTGACTTTTCAGGTTGGAACTTCGGACTAGACGTTGGTGGCTTTGGCGGTCTGCTGATTGCATTCGGCATCTTGGTCATCATGTACTACGGTCTGATGTTTTCAATCAGCGAGATGGCAGCAGCCATGCCACACACCGGTGGCGCTTACTCATTCGCAAGAACAGCCATGGGCCCCTGGGGTGGATTCATCACGGGTCTTGCAGAAACCATTGAGTATGTAGCAACGACTGCTGTGGTGGTGTTCTTCTCCGCAAGCTATGCCGACAGCATTACCTCAACACTGCTGGGAGTTTCACTTCCTGCTTGGGTATGGTGGCTAATTCTGTATGCAGCGTTCATCATTTTGAATGGCATGGGATCACACACCTCCTTCCAGTTCTCGATTGTCGTTTCAATCATTTCACTGGGAATCATTTTGGTCTTCTCGCTAATGGCAGCCTTCTCAGGTCTATTTAGCTTTGACAACCTCTTCAACATCGTCCCTGATCCAGGCCAGACGGCATTCTTGCCATTTGGTTGGGAAGGAATTTTGTTTGCAATTCCGTTTGCTGTTTGGTTCTTCCTTGGCATTGAGGAACTACCACTGGCAGCTGAGGAATCAAACGACCCAGTTAAGGACATTCCAAGAGCAGCGCTCTGGGCAAGAACCACACTGATTGTTTCTGGTCTGCTGGTGCTATTCCTAAACACTGGAATCTTGGGAGCGGAAGAGATCCGTGTTGCTGGTGAGCCACTGCTTGATGGCTTCCGAGCAATTGTTGGTGATCAGCTAGCGGCTCTGCTGGCTCTGGTTGCCTTGATTGGTCTACTGGCATCTGTTCAGGGAATCATGTTTGCTTACGCCAGAAACATGTACTCACTGTCTCGTGCTGGTTACTATCCAAAGTTCCTATCCATCACAAACAGCAGAAAAGCCCCACTGGTTTCGATGCTGGTTGGTGGAGTGATTGGATTCCTAGCCCTACTAGCCATCGAGATCCTGACTGCGGTTGACGCTGAGGGTGCCGGTGCTGTGGCAGGTGCAATTGTTCTAAACATCGCTGTTTGGGGAGCCATGCTCGCCTACATGATGCAGGCAATTGCGTTCCTAATCCTTCGTCGCAAGCTGCCAAACATGAACCGCCCATACAAGTCACCTTGGGGCGTTCCTGGTGGTGTGCTGGCTGCATTGATTGCTGGTATTTCATTCGTTGGATACCTAATCAACCCTGCGTTCCAAACTGCTATCGCAGGTATCGCTGTGGTCTACGTGATCATGTTGCTGGTATTTGCACTGTATGGCCGTCACAACCTCGTTCTGTCTCCTGAAGAGCAGTACGCGGTGGAAAACGCAAAAAAGTAAGTTAGTTATGAAAGGAGTGGGCCGGCCCTAGGTCGGCCCACTTTCATAAAGATGAACTACGTAGGCGCACTAGACCTATTCACGATTGGGATTGGACCATCCTCTTCCCACACCGTGGGTCCGATGCGCGCTGCTAAAGCATTTGCAACAGAAATAAAAAACAAAACCTTTAGTCGCATCAGCATCAAGCTCTATGGATCTCTTGGTGCAACCGGTGCCGGTCACGGAACCACCAATGCACTCATTGCAGGACTTGCTGGCTTTGAGCCAGAAACAGCTAACCCTGAACAAGTAAAAACAATGTTTGATGACGCAATCAAGGCAAAAAAGCTGAGCGTTTATGACAAAGAAACTGTTTTTGAAGAAAAAGACCTAGTTTTTGCAGGACGCGAGCGTCTTGAGCGCCACTCCAACGGAATGTTGTTTGAGGCATTTGATGGGGACATCAAGATTCACGAATCCATTTACTTCTCGGTTGGTGGAGGCTTCATCGAACAGGATGGTCAAGAAGCCAAAGCAAGACCAGCAGTTCCCTATCCATACTCATCAGCTTTGGAGCTAGTTGAGATAGCTGAGCGAGAAAAACTTTCAATTGCCGAGGTAGCGCTAGCCAACGACATTGCAATCCACGGCAGGGAAAGAGTTGAAGCACAACTGATGGCAATTTGGCTTGCAATGAAGGGCTGCATCAAGGCCGGTCTTTCAACTGAAGGTGTTTTGCCCGGCTATCTGAAGGTGCCAAGAAGAGCCAAAGCTATGGCGGAACAGCTTTCCAAGATGACCAGCGAAAACAAAATCGGAGATTTGACCGCCGAGTGGCTGCAGTCCTTTGCCATTGCGGTAAACGAAGAGAATGCTGCTGGCAATCGAGTAGTAACCGCACCAACCAATGGAGCAGCCGGCATCATTCCCGCCGTTGCCTACTTTGCTCACGAATTCAGAGACGTCAGCGATGAACAGATCGCGATGGTTTATCTGCCAACTGCCGCAGCAATCGGTTCGCTATATAAGAGGAACGCTTCTATCTCTGGCGCTGAAGCTGGTTGCCAGGGCGAGGTTGGTTCAGCCTGTTCGATGGCGGCTGGTGCAATTACCGCTGTGATGGGCGGAACTGCTGCGCAGATAGAAAATGCTGCCGAGATTGCAATGGAGCACAACCTAGGTTTGACATGCGATCCAGTTGGCGGATTTGTGCAGCTTCCCTGCATTGAAAGAAATGCGATTGCGGCCGGAACTGCGGTTGCCGCGATGCGACTTGCACTGCTCGGTGATGGCTCACACAAGATTTCACTGGACACCGTGATTGAAACCATGCGCCAAACCGGCATGGATATGTCACTGAAATATAAGGAGACTTCAACTGGCGGACTAGCCGTCAATGTTGTTGAGTGTTAGTACTCGCCAACTTTTTCGTAGAGCTTGGCAATAATCCACCACTTGCCATCAATCTTCACAAAGTTCAAATAGTCCTGCATGATTCCACCAAACATCTGCAGTTGAACTTTTGCCCAGGCCATGGAATCTGAGATCTGATCAATCTCAAGAATCTGATCTTTTCTTGGGTTTCCAAGTTCCTTTGGTGATTGGCGATTAGCTACCTGGTCGCGGTAAACGGCATAGGGTCTGAGAACCAGCTCGCCACCTTGCGCGGAATACAAACAGCAGTCTTTGTGAAAGACAGAGTCAAAAAGATTCAGGTCTTGCGCGTGCATTACTTCAAAGTAGTCATCCAGCAGCTTGATTAGTCCGGTGTCGATCGAAGATGTCTCTGGCGCTTGCATTATTTTTTGTAGTTCTCGATAGCTTCGGCAATGACCTTCTCGGCAGCAGCTTTGTTCTGCCAACCAGCAAGCTTTACCCACTTACCTGGCTCTAGGTCCTTATAGCGCTCAAAGAAGTGCTCAATCTCATTCTTAACCTGCTGCGGAACATCCTGCAGATCTTGGATGTGCATGTAGCGAGGGTCTTTCACCTGCACACACAAAATCTTTTCGTCCTGTCCGCCATCGTCTTCCATCAAAAGCATGCCGACCGGGCGAACCTTGACGTGAACACCTGGGAAGACGGGGTATTCCAGCAGCACCAGGGCATCCAGTGGATCGCCATCGCCACCTAGAGTTCCCTCGAAAGCTCCGTAGTCAACCGGGTATACAAAAGGTGTAAAGAGCACTCGGTCCAGCCAGACCTTGCCGGTTTCGTGGTCAATCTCATACTTATTGCGGCTACCGCGAGGAATTTCAATAACGACTTCGTATGACAAGGCTTCTCCTAATTAGGCTTTGATAAAGATTAGCGAATAGAAGCCATGCCAGTCAGACCAAGACTCACCCC
>JBMLPC010000055.1:0-1642 GCA_049242305.1 Aquiluna sp.
AACCTGGCTGTCAAGGGGTTATTCCTGAAAGTTGAGTGTGAATGGCTCAAGATTGGCTGTTTACCAACTGGCTACCGCCTAGTTAGCACTTTCTAGGGCAATTAGGACTACTTTTGTGCCATGACCAACAGCGCAGTTGAAAAAAAGCCCCGCGGAACATTCGCCTGGGCCCTATGGGACTGGGCAGAACAGCCCTTCCCCACTATCTTCTCCACCTTTATCTTCCCGATCTACATAACCAGTGCTGCCTTTGGGCCCGAAGAGGACACCTCTCGAGCATTGGGTCTTGCTGCCACCTTCGCCGGTATTGCGGTGGCGCTTGTTGCACCGGTGTTTGGCAGAAGAAGTGATGAGGCAGGAAGAAGAAAGTTCTGGCTGCTAATCAACACGCTGCTGCTGGCTGGTGTGATGGCGAGTTTGTATTTCATTGAACCAACTGCAGAGATGCTCTGGCTTGGTTTGATCATCTTCTCGTTTGGTGGATTTGTTCAAGAGATTGCGTTTATCAATTACTACGCAATGCTCAAACAGGTCACCACACCATCCAACATTGGAAAGGTTTCGGGCTTTGCCTGGGGACTTGGCTACATCGGTGGAATTGTCTTGCTGCTTGTTTCACTGGTTGGTTTCATTCAGACCGATACTCCTTGGTTTGGTATTCCGACTGAAAATGCGCTGAATGTTCGCTCGGTCTTCTTGTTCTCTGCTATTTGGTTCATCGTGTTCTCAATTCCGCTATTCCTAGCGGTTCCAGAGATTCCAGAGAAACCAAACCGCGTGAAAGAAAACATCATCGAAAGCTACTTCAAGCTTTGGGCACAGCTGAAGTCTTTGTATAAGCAGGCACCTGAAACTTTGAAGTTCTTGATTGCCAGTGCTATTTATCGTGATGGTCTCTCGGGTGTATTTGCATTTGGTGGTGCACTTGGTTCACTCGCATTCGGATTTGAACTGGCTGAAGTGATTCTGTTTGGTATTGCTGCCAACGTGATGGCTGGTATTGGTGCAGCTATCGGTGGTGTGCTGGATGACAAGATCGGTGGCAAGCGCGTGATCATGGGATCGCTACTTGGTCTAACGGTTGCTGGCTTTGGTGTGTTTGCGTTTGCTAACCTTGGCCCTATTACCTACTGGGTTGGTGGTCTTGCACTGACACTCTTTGTTGGTCCTGCGCAAGCAGCCTCCAGAACATTTGTCGCTAAGTTCACACCACCTGGACGCGAGGGTGAAGTGATGGGCCTTTACATGACTACCGGTCGTGCCGTTAGTTTCCTAAGTCCACTGCTCTGGACAAGTGCAATTTCAATTGCTCTTTCCATGGGAATCAACAATGCTCAGGCAACTGTTTGGGGAATTCTTGGTTTGATGGTCGTGCTGGTGGCGGGCATCCTGCTGCTGGCTAGAGTCAGCCCAAATCCACAAGTAATTACTGATTGAGTGGTTCGTTTCCTACATCTGTGATGTGGAAGCGAAGGTGTGAGCGGGATGCGGTTGGTCCGCGCTGACCTTGATATCTTGAGCCATACTTCTCGCTGCCATATGGGTTTTCACTGGCCGATGAAAGCTGGAAGAAGCACAGCTGGCCAATCTTCATTCCTGGCCAGAGTTTGATTGGCAGGGTTGCGACGTTTGATAGCTCCAG
>JBMLPC010000055.1:1742-9082 GCA_049242305.1 Aquiluna sp.
GGGTATTTGTGGTTATCGAAAAGTCTGAAGAAGCGATCCAGTCTGACATCTATGCTGCTTGGCTGCAGCAAATCTAGGTTGAGCGGATCTAACTTGATGCGACCGGCATCGAGTTGTTTTCTGATATCCCCATCTGAGAGCAACATGTGGGAAAGGGTATCAGTGGCTGAGGCCGATTTTTTGGTGAATGCGCTTTAGCCACTTCGGAGCCCACCAGTTGGCTGAACCGAGCAGGCGCATGATTGCCGGGACCAGCAGTGCCCTGACAACTGTGGCATCGAGCAGGATGGCAAATGCAATGCCCAGACCCAGCATCTTCATGATCGAAACACCGCTGGAGCCAAAGGCACCAAAGGTGACCGCCAGAATCAGAGCAGCCGCAGTGATGATGCGGCCTGAGCGCTGCAGTCCAAGCGCAACTGAATTCACGGTGTTGAAGCCAGCATCGTGCTGCTCTTTGATGCGGCTGAGCAGGAAGAGCTCGTAGTCCATTGAAAGGCCAAAGGCAACCAGCGCGATCATCACAACCGATGAAGTGTCGATGGTTCCGGTTACCGAATACTCGCCGAGTAGCCACTGCAGTTCACCGTTTTGGAAAATCCATGACACCAGTCCGAGCGTTGCTCCCAGTGACAAAACGTTCAAAAGTATTGCCTTGATTGGTATCAAGACTGAGCCCGTAAACAGGAACAAAATTATGAAGGTTGTAATCAAGACCCAAATTGCCGCAATTGGAAGTGCTTGCTCAATGCCTTGCTGGGAGTCGGTGTAGAAAGCTGCACCGCCACCTACCAAAACCTCATCCAGGTTGTTCTCTATCGAACGTAAGTCAATTACTACTTCCATGCCGTCTGGGCTTCGGGTCTCAACATCTGTAATGGCATTTATTCGAACCCAGTCGGTTGATTCCTCAGTCGGGACTATTGCAACGCGAACGATATTGTCCTGCTGTTGCACATCATCAATAAACGCATTAATTGCGGCATCGTCGCCCTTCACCAAAATCTCAATTGGCGAAGATTCTCTTCCTTCAAACCGCTCTCGCAGCAAATCACTGGCGACGTGGGCGGGGTTGTCCTTGGGCAGAACTCGATCATCAACTTGACCAAATACCACCTGGCTGGAAAGGGAGAAAAGTCCTGACAGGAACAGAACGCTGATGAACAAGATAGGAAGGGGTCTGCGCATGGTGAAGCGAGCAATTTTTTCCCAGACTCCGGTGTCCTTTGGCGTCAGGTCTCGCTTGATTACTCGCAACTTGTTTACTCTGTCGCCAAGTAGGTTCAGCATCGCTGGGATTGCAATCGCTGCGCCAATCACAGCTAATGTCACAACCGAAACTCCGGCTAGTGCAAATGATTGCAGGAAGTATTGCGGGAAGAAAGCCATTGATACCAAAACCAAAGCAACGGTTAGGCCAGAGAAAAATACAGTCTTACCAGCCGATGCCACCGTATTGATGACTGAGGAGCGAACATCATTTCCGGCCGCTCGTTCTTCTCGGAATCTATTTACTACCAAAAGGCTGTAATCAATTCCAAGACCAAGACCAAGACCGGTTATTAGGTTGAGGGAAAAGATTGAAACATCAGTGAACTGGCTAGCAACCCAAATCACAAAGAACGATCCGAGTATTGCGAGGCCACCAACAAAAAGTGGAAGTCCTGCGGCTACCAGTGAGCCGAAAACAAATAGCAGAAGAATGATGACAATCGGAATCGCAACTATTTCAGCGCGAATAATGTCGCTTTCAATTTGCTCATTGATTGCCTTGGTAACTGCTCCAAAACCGGAGACGTGAACTTCCGCACCCCGGTAATCACCGGTGTAGGTGTCAACAATCTCTTTGACAATCGGTGCCTGCGATATTGAGTTATCAAGATCAACCAGCAGATAGATGAGCTTTCCATCTTCACTCTTTAGCTGTGGTGGAGAGCCAAGCATGTAGTAGTTGACTGCGGAGTCAACTCCTTCGATATCAGCAATTTCATCTGTCAGATCCATCACCAGGTCAAGGTGAACTGGTTTCATTTGTGAATCAAGCTCATCTGCGTCTGATGGCAAATCAACTAAGACAATAAGTTCTGCTGGATCAACAGCAAATTCACTCTCCAGTAAGTCATTCACTAAAGCGGAATCTGAATTTGGATTGTCGTAGCCACCGCCTTGCAGGTTGCCGAAGACCTGAAATCCCCAGATGGTTGATAGGGCAATTAGACCAACAAAGCCGAATAGGACGATTTTTGAGTGGTTGACGATTAGCTGGCCGAGCCGGCGCATTTGATCCTTACTGAGATTTACCTTGAGTAGATAACCAGAAGATGTGCAAAAATTCCTGAATGGTCAAAAAACACCTGCAAAGAAGCTGGATTTACCTATTTCTCTCTATTTCTGGGCTGATTACAGCCTGGATCTTCAATGCCCTGGCTGTCTTCGAGCAGGCTGACTATCTGGCCAGCTGGTTTGGCTCCGCTGTCGACTGGGTCTTGTCGCTTGATCTGCTGATTGTGATTTTGGCAACTGTTGCCTTCATGCTCGCAGAGGCAAAGAGGTTGGGCATGAAAAACGTCTGGCTCTACTTCTTAGCCTCCGGCATTACTGCTGCTGCGTTTACCTTTCCGCTCTTTATGTTCTTTAGAGAGCGAAAAATTCTGAAAAACAAACTGGCTGGTGGGTCGCTGCAGCGCTTCGAATTTGATAAGCACACCGTTGACATATGGTCACCACCAACATTGAACCCAAAGACACCGGTTGTTGTCATGCACGATGGGCGAAACATCTTTGATGAGAAAGACAGCTTCACTGGCAAAACTTGGGAAGTGCTGACGGCTCTCAGAGAGGAAGTTCGCGGAGAACTTCCACTAGTAATCGCTGTTTGGGGTTTGAGTGACGAAACAAGAATTCGAGAACTATCACCACAAAAAATCTCCGATCAGCATCCTGAGTTTTGGGACATCTTCCCAGCGGAATACAAAACAACCGGGACAGATAGTTTTGGTGACACTTATGTGTCACTGATTGCAGATGCGGTTTTGCCGTTCGCGTTTGAAAGATATGGGATTGAGCACTCCCCTTCCCGCACAGCGGTGATGGGCGCTTCGATGGGTGGATTGATTTCACTTTATGCAATGGCAGAGCGACCAAATGTCTTTGGGACAGCTATTTGCTTTTCAACTCACTGGCCTTTTGGTAAAGAGGTAATGGTTGAAAAACTTATTGGCATGTTGCCAGAAGGTGGCACTCATCGAGTTTGGACTGATACCGGCACCAAAGAGCTCGACCAGTACTATCCGCCATTCCATGCACTTGCTAAAGAGAAATTGATTGCTAAGGGATATCAGGAGCCAGAAAACTTAGTTGCAAATGTTTATCCCTACACCGGTCACCACGAAAGCTACTGGTCTAGAAGGGTGGCAGATGCTCTGAACTGGTGGCTAAAGGCTCCTGGTCGAGATGGGCAGTAGCAGGCTTTCCTGACATAAAGCGCACCACATCCGGATCAACCATCACGTCGCGCATTGAGATTGGTCTTGTTAGATAGAGACCATCCATCGATCTAACTCTCGAAAGCGCAACATAGGTTTGCCCAGGCGAGAAAGCTCCGCTTCCCATGTCAATTTGAACCTCGTCATAGGTCTGACCTTGGGATTTGTGGATGGTGACAGCCCAAGCTAGTCGCAACGGGATTTGCTTGAATTCGGCCAGGGTGATTGGAACTAAGACCTCTCTAACCTTGCCTGTGTCCTCATCGAAGTCCTCTTCGATTTCATAGCGAATCTTCTCCCAGGTGGAGGGGCCAACTTCAATTTCTTCACCATCCACCTCAACAATTACAGCCCCGGATGCGGGCAAATCAATAACGTGGCCGATGGTCCCGTTCACCCATCTGCGCATGCGAGCTCCGCTACTGTCCTTGAACATGCTGCTGTCGTCATTTTTGATAAACATCACCTGCGCACCAACCTTCAGTTCCAGTTGAGTATCCGCAGGAAGTGCTTTGCCAAATGCCTTTTCAGCACCCTCTGAGTAAACCGCTTGAAAGAGCTTTGGCTTGGTTTTGATCAGCGCCATTCGATTGCGATTGACCTGATTCACCTTTTCGTTGATTGTTGCCAGTCGAATGACATCTTCATTCTCAGGAGCTCTGTTACCGGCTTCATTTAGTTCATCCAGCATCTCTTTGGTGATGGTGCCATCACGAAGAGCATTCAGAATCTCTTTGAAGCGCTCATCTGACTGTCTGAAGATCTGAGAGAGTTCGAATCTTTCGATGCCCGCTTCGCGCCAAACATGGGCATCAAAGAACCAAAGAGACTGGTAGTTGTCATCGATGTATTTGCGCTCCTGTGGATCATGGGGAGCGACGGGTGCCAGTTGATATGGATCACCAAACATCACTATCTGCGCGCCACCAAAAGGCATCTTCTTCTTGCCTCTTGCAATTCGCATTGCCCTGTCAATGGCGTCCATCATGTCTGCTGAGACCATGGAGATCTCATCAATAACCAACATGTCCAGTGCTCGAAGAACCTCTCTAGTTCGTCTTGACATGTGGCGACCTATGTCAACTTCTCCCAGGATGCCCAGTGGAAAAGTGAAAAGAGAGTGAATGGTTACACCACCAACATTCAATGCAGCAACCCCGGTTGGTGCGCAAACCGCGAAAGTCTTTTCGGTATTGGCAGTTAGATAGCTCAGCAGGGTTGACTTACCCGTTCCGGCGCGACCTGTAACAAAGACGTGGTTATCGGTCAGTTCGATGTAATCAAAGAGTGCCTGCTGCTCAGCAGATAGTTCAACAATCATCGTTGGTCAGGAGCCTTGTTGATCTTGGCAAGCATTTCGTTGTAGTCAGAAAGATCCTTGTTACCGGTTCTGTCGCTGGCTCTATCAAGTCTTCTTCTTTCTCGATCATCCGATCTTGACCACTGCCAGACCACCATCAGAGTAATGATGATGGTTGGAATTTCACCGACGCCCCACGCAAAAGCCCCACCTGCCGCCTGATCAGTGAGCGGATCATCGCCCCAGGTTCTTCCCATTGAGCCAAACCAGTCTGCGAGCAGCAGGCTCTTTTCATTCATAAGACCCAGTCCAAAGAAGGCGTGGAAGGCCATTGTTCCAATCAAGAGCATCAGCTTGAGTGGGAACGAGGGTTTGTGAGGCTGCGGATCAATTCCGATTAGCGACTGCACAAACAAATAACCCGTAATCAAAAAGTGCACAATCATCCACTGGTGACCAAGGTGCTCTTCGGTTGCCCATCTAAACAGTGGCGTGTAGTAAAACAAAACCAGCGACATTGCAAAGTTGAAAGCTGCAAACAGCGGATGAGAAATGAACCAGGCATAGGGAGTGTGAACTGCCCAGAGCGCCCACTCCCTTAGTCCCCAGGAGCCATCTTTTCTCGCCTGCTGCACGCGAGTAATAAGTGTGACTGGTGCACCCGGCACCAGCAGCACCGGCACCAGCATCGAAAGCATCATGTGACCAACCATGTGCATGCTAAACAAATACTCCTGATATGCATTCGGTGCACCATTTGTCACATACAGCAGCACTAGCATTCCTGAAATCCAAGAAATTGTTCTCGCTATCGGCCAGCTATCACCGCGCCTGCGCAGTGTGATAACCCCATACAAGTAAAAGACAATGGCTCCAAGCGATACTGCTAGCCACAGCAGATCAATATCCCAAATAGTTAGCCAACCCATCGGCGTGAGCTCCGGTGGAAGTGGGTCACCGGTGAGAATCTCTGCGGGTGTAAGTGGAGCAAACTCATTTGGATTTTCTGGCAGCGGTGTTGCCGCGAGCGCCGTGCCAAGACCAATTGCCAATCCCATCACAAAAAGCTCAAACGCAACCAGTGACCAAAAAGCACTCGCTCGCTGCTTGATCTTTTCAACCAACCCTGCTCTATAACGAACACCCATTAGCCCAAGTACTACCAGCAGCGATGCTTTGCCAATCAGCAAAAGGCCATAGGGAGAAAACAAGTCAGAAGGTTGATAAAGCCGAATGAAACCGGAAACCATTCCAGAGCTGGCAACCAGTCCAAAGGAAACTAGCGCAAGAGTTGAATACCTTGAAACCAATACCCCTGCTCGCTCACCTGTTCTAAAAAGTGCAAACAGTGCAACCAGCCCACCAACCCATACCGTCACACCAACCAGGTGCATCAGCATCGAATTCACTGCCAGTGCGTGCCCGGCATCGGAAGATGCGTGACCTGACTCTGCTAGCGGATACAAACCAGCCAGTGCTATGGCGGCATTGACCGCCCCCATCCGCTGGCCTTGAAAGGCAATGGTGGTGAGGCTCAGCAGCAGTGCAATGGCCAGATTGATCGCCAGCAGATTGCCCAGTTCAATCTCGGTGGCAAAGAGCCACAGACTCTCGCTGAATACCGGACCATAGGAAATGGTGCTGCCGGAGACATTTAGGTAGGTAAGGATGAAGTAGCTGGCGGAGGATGCCAACCACAAACTGGCCGCCCAGCTGCTAACCGGCTGCAAGGTCTTTCGCTCTTCCTGGTTAGCGGCAAATGCCGACAGCACCAGCGAACCCACGGCAACCGCCATTGAAAGATTCATGATGAGCTTGGCGATCGGCTGACCCCAGCGAACAAATGGTCCCGGATCTGCCAGGGCTAGTGGCTCGGTTGCCCCACCAACTAATAGGCCAACAGTGATAGCAACCAGCGCAGCAAAAGAAATGATTGCGATGCTGCGCAGAATGCTAAGAGCTAGCCTCTGACTCACCTACCGAGCCTCGGGAAAAAGCGTGGTGTCTTTTCGGCATACGCCTTGTATTGCGGATACTTCTCGCGCAGCATGCTCTCCTCCCAATCCGCCTTCAGGCTCAGAAGAGAATAGAGAAGTAAGAAACAAATAATCTGTGGCCAGTAGCCGCTATCCAAAATCACACCAAAGCCCATCAGCAAAAGAGCGAAGTAGATCGGGTGACGAACTCGTGAATAAATACCCGAGGTAACCAGTTGGCCGTTTTCTTTTGGAATCGGCATTGCGGTGAGTGAATTACCAAGGCCTAGGAATGAATAAAGAAGAAGTGCGGAGCCGAGCAAAATAAAGCCAACACCGATGATTCCAACTACCTCACTGGCAGCCCCGTAGGGCTGCTCCATTCGAGGGGATAAAACCAGCAGAAAAATCAGCAGAAACTGCAGGGTGACATAGAACCAGGCTCGGCTTTTTTGATTCATGAAATAACCCTAGGGCTTAAACACAAACGGCGCCCAGCTTTGGGCGCCGTTTGAAGTTTGTCAAAGACTACTTAACTGAAGCCTTCATCTTGCTTCCTGCAGAAACCTTTACGGTCTT
>JBMLPC010000056.1:0-10164 GCA_049242305.1 Aquiluna sp.
GGCCCAAGATTGCAAGAGAATAAGGGGGCTCGCCATGGGGCGTGGCCGTCAAAAAGCAAAGAACACTAAAGTCGCACGCGAACTTAAGTACTTCAGTCCAAACACGGACTACTCAGCGCTGGAAGCTGAGCTCAATCAAAAAGCCGGCAGCGAAAACGAAGAATACGTTGACCGCTGGGCTGACGACACTGAAGAAGATGATTACGCACCAAGTGATGACGAGCGCGTAGTCGAACTAGACGACGACAAGTAGTTACCAGGCGCTAGCGCCCACCACAATCCCAACCAGGATTTCGAGGTTCACGCGGTTATCTCGGTAATCCTCAGTCAGTGCGAAATATTCACCGTCTTCAAAGGCAATCCGAACCGTTATGTCACTGCCTTCTAGGTAATCAATGGCAGCCTGCTTAGTCATGCCAACCACCTGGCAAGCCTTCAGCTTGGTCTCAACATGCAGCTCGCTGAATTGATCCGGTGCTGTGTCGCGAAAGCAAAGCTCATTCGGAACATCTCTGACAACACTCACGGTTGCATTATTGGCACCTGTCACCATGCCCAGCATGAATGCTCCCGATGCTGCAAGTAATCCAATTACTGCAATTACAACGGCTGCTTTATTACGCATAGCTTCCCACTAGTCGAACCGCACCACCGCGCACGCCCTTAGCTTCGGTGACGTATCCCTTGTCATCACAGGCGGTTGATTCAATCACGCCTACCTGCCACGCGGGAGTGCCAAGTGATTTTGATTTGGCAATGATTGCGTTGGCAGAAGATTTTCTAACCACCATTGCAAATCCAATTCCGAGATTCCAAGTTCCCTCAAGATCAGTCAGTTTGTGTTTTGCAATATCAGCTAAAACACTAAAGACGGCTTGTGGTTTCCAGGTTGAACGATCAACATCCAGTGAAACTGTCTCGGGCAAAATGCGAGATAAGTTGGCGGCAATTCCGCCACCAGTGATGTGACTTAGTGCACTCACTTCACCAGGAAATGCACTGAGCAGCTCGCCAACCAACTTGGAATACAAACGGGTTGGCTCAAGCAGCTGCTCGCCTAGTGGTCTTGCGAAATCCGAGAGCTTGGCTTTGTAGTCAAGTCCTGCATCGGCAACAATTTTGCGCACTAACGAGTAGCCATTGGCGTGTAGTCCCGAGGATTCGAGCGCGATGACTACATCGCCAACCTCAACTTTGTCCCGGGAAAGCAGAAGATCTTTTTCCACAACACCTACGGCAGCTCCGGCCAAGTCATATTCGTGCTCCTTCATGACACCGGGGTGTTCGGCTGTTTCACCACCAACTAGGGCAACATCCACCGCCTTGCAGGCACCAGCAATTCCAGCCACTATCTCAGCTATTCGGCCGGGCTCAA
The DNA here is from genome assembly GCA_049242305.1 of Aquiluna sp. Classification (GTDB taxonomy): domain Bacteria; phylum Actinomycetota; class Actinomycetes; order Actinomycetales; family Microbacteriaceae; genus Aquiluna. Next base: position 1,376 of record JBMLPC010000056.1, read on the forward strand.
CCTTTCCGCAGGCAATGTAATCGGTCATGAAAAGACTCTTCGCCCCACAAACCACAATGTCATCAACCACCATGCCAACCAGGTCTTGGCCAATGGTGTCGTGTTTATCGATTGCTTGCGCGATTAAGACTTTGGTTCCAACACCATCGGTTGATGTTGCGAGAACTGGGTGACGATAGTTTTTTAGAAACCCAGCATCGACCAATCCTGCAAAACCGCCAACGCCCGTTAGAACAAGATCGCCGTGAGTTGCACTCACCGCTTTCTTCATTAGCTCTACCGCTCTATCACCGGCGGCCGTGTCAACTCCAGAGGATGCGTATGGATCAGTCATTGACGTGAACGTGGCCTTCTTCTTTGATGGAAGCAACGCCTCGCTCCAATAGATTCTTACCTAGTCGATCAGCAGCAGGCAATTCGATTGGGTATTGGCCACTAAAGCAAGCTGTGCAGAGTGTGTCCTCTGATTGCTTTGTTGCAGCAATCATTCCCTCGCGTGAGAGGTAGCCAAGGGAATCAGCGCCGATTGACTGACGCACTTCTTCAACTCCAAGTCCCGACGCAATTAGTTCTGCGCGCGATGCGAAGTCAACGCCGTAGAAACATGGCCAGGTAATTGGAGGAGAGGAAATTCGAACGTGCACCTCGGCAGCCCCAGCTTCCTTCAGCATCTTCACCAACGCTCGTTGAGTGTTTCCTCGAACAATCGAGTCATCTACGACGATCAATCGCTTACCTGCAATTGCCTCGCGCAGAGGATTTAGCTTGAGTCGAATTCCAAGCTGACGAATGGTTTGCGAGGGTTGAATGAAGGTTCTGCCGACATAGGCATTCTTAACCAGTCCATGACCAAACGGGATGCCGCTTTGCTCGCTAAAGCCAATGGCTGCCGGTGTTCCAGACTCCGGAGTTGGCATTACAAGATCAGCATCAACTGGATATTCTCTCGCCAGTGTTCTGCCCATCTCAACTCTCGCCTCATAAACAACCTGACCGTTGATGGCGGTGTCGGGTCTTGCTAAATAAACGTATTCAAATACGCAACCAGCTCGCTTGGTTGGAGCAAATTTGGTTGAGCGAAGTCCGTTTTCATCAATGGCAATTAGCTCGCCCGGTTCAATTTCGCGAACAAATGATGCACCGACAATATCCAGCGCTGCCGATTCACTGGCCACTACCCAACCGCGCTCGAGCCTGCCCAGCACCAGCGGTCTGACGCCCTGCGGGTCGCGTGCTGCATAAAGCGTTGATTCGTCCATGAAGACCAGGCAGTAGGCTCCCTTGACCTTTGGCAGGAGTTCAAGCGCAGTTGCTTCCAGTGAACTGTCTGCGTTTCCTGCCAGTAGTGCAGTCAATACTGCGGTGTCGGTTGTATTACCCGAGCGAAGATCACCTTCGTGATTTGGATATCTTTTTTCTAAAAGCTCCATCAGCTCGGCGGTGTTGGTGAGGTTGCCGTTGTGACCAAGGGCAACAGTGCCATAAGCCGTTTTGCCGAGTGTTGGCTGAGCATTGCGCCAATGTGACGAGCCGGTGGTCGAGTAACGGGTGTGACCAACTGCAATGTGACCCTGCAGCGACTCGAGCGCTGCTTCGTTGAAGACTTGCGAAACAAGTCCCATGTCTTTGAAAACTAAAATCTTTTCGCCATCAGCGGTTGCAATACCCGCTGATTCTTGACCGCGGTGTTGAAGTGCATAGAGACCAAAGAAGGAGAGCTTGGCAACCTCTTCACCAGGTGCCCAAACTCCGAAAACTCCGCACTGGTCTTGCGGGCCTTTTTCGCCCGGCATCAGGTCGTGATTTAGTAGTCCATCCCCGCGTCTCACTCTGTAACCCTATTGGCTAGTGCGCGCTTGGCGCGGCGAGCAGAGATCAGGTCATAGGCAATCGCAAAAACTGCCCCAACTCCCAGCCCGAGCGATCCAAAAGCAATCAGGGTTAGACCAAAAAAGTTTTCTGGCAGCTGCGCATCAGCCGGGGTAAATAAAAGGAAGACAACTGCAATCAGCATTCCCAGGCCCGCGAAGGTGAGCATGAAGGGCAAGATTTTAGGAGCTCTTCTGATCTCAATTTCTTCGGCCATGCCCTAATTATCCAGTAGTTTCGGGGGTTGCGAGGCCCCTGAAACTGTCCTAGTCTGAACTGGTAAGGCAAACCTTAGTAAGGGGCAACATGACCACCATCTCCCAGCTGATGCGAGAGTCCTCAATGTCAGATCACAAGACCGCTGAGAACGCATCCTTCATCAAGGACCTGATGGCTGGTGAGCTGTCCGCTGCCGATTACACCCGGTACCTAAACCAGATGGTTTACGTCTACCAGGCCATGGAGAAGAAGCTGCCAGATGCAGCACCACTGCCATTTGCACCAGAACTAAAGAGATTTGACTCAATGGTTGCGGACCTTGAAAAGCTAGGTGTTGAAAACTGGAGCGAGACTCCGATGCTTCCTGCAACCGCTGAGTATGTTGCAAGAATTGAAGCAATTGGTGGGATTGAAGATGTTCGCCTGCTTGCTCACCACTACACCCGCTACCTCGGAGATCTCTCTGGCGGTCAGGCAATTGGTGCACTGGTTCGTCGCCACTACGGTCTAACCGAAGAGCAGACCAGCTTCTATCACTTCGCTCAAATCGAAGCAGTGGTTCCATTCAAAGAGGGATACCGCGCAGCGGTTGACGATCTAGTGATGACCGATGATGAACTGCTGCTGTTGGTTGCTGAAGTTAGAACTGCCTTCAAGCTAAACCAGCGACTATTTATTGAGCTGGGCGATTCAGAACTAATCGCTGCGTAGCGGAAACAGCAAAGCCAATTCCTTAGCTAGCTCGCCGCTAGCGAGCACTTTGCCATTAGCCATTTCTTCTTGCCAGCTGCTTTTGCCAAAACAAATCGAGAGAAATACTTCCGGACTAAGCTCCACAACATTTGGTGGAGTTCCCCTTCGGTGGTTTAGTCCAGCCATGCACTGAATTGCGCCATAGGGCGGGACTCTTAGTTCAACCGAGTGGCCGGGTGAGCGCTCAGCAATCAGCTGCAGAAGGTAGCGAACCGCGGTTGGAGGATCCTGCTCCGGGTTAGCCAGAGCGGCCTCGCCGATGGCGGTTGGGATCTTCTTGTTACTCACAGGGTAATTATGCCCGGGGGTAAACTCGCCTCAATGAGAATCCTGGTGGTTGGTTCCGGCGCTAGAGAGCACGCAATAGTAAAAGCCCTCATCCGCACTGGCACGCCCGCCACAGACATAGTTTGTGCACCAGGAAATGAGGGCATTGCCAAAGAGGTAGAGACGCGAGCAGTTGATATAAATGATCGACTTGCCGTCACCAAAATTGCTCTCGAAGAAAGAGCTGAGCTGGTCGTAATTGGCCCAGAAGGTCCACTGGTTAATGGTGTTGCCGATGTTCTTCGCGAGCAGGGTATTGCAGTGTTTGGACCAAACCAAAAGGCAGCGCAGCTGGAGGGCTCGAAAGCATTTGCTAAAGAAGTAATGGCGGTGGCAGATGTGCCAACCGGGATGGCGCGGCAGTGCACAACCATCGAAGAGGTTGAATCCGCCCTCGATCAGCTCGGGGCTCCTTATGTTGTCAAGGCTGATGGACTGGCGGCAGGAAAAGGCGTAATCGTCACTGAAGACAAAGCAGCTGCGCTTGCTCATGCCAAGAACTTCATCGCCGGAGGCATCTTGGTTGAAGAGTATTTAGCCGGCCAAGAAGTCAGTTTGTTTTTTCTATCGGATGGCGAAACCGTTGTTCCACTCTCCCCCGCGCAGGATTACAAACGCGCCTTCGACAACGATGAGGGACCAAACACAGGCGGCATGGGTGCCTACTCACCAGTTCCCTGGTTACCAGAAGGTTTTGTTGAAGAGGTAACAGAAAAAGTTGCGCTGCCAACCATTCGCGAGCTTGCTAGAAGAAATGCCAAATTTGTTGGACTGCTTTATTGCGGACTAATTGTGACAGAGCGTGGAACGAGAGTAATTGAGTTCAATGCCAGGTTTGGCGATCCTGAAACACAAGTGGTTCTTAGAAGACTGACCTCAAATTTGGCAGACCTTCTATATAGAGCAGCCACTGGGAAGTTAGCGGTTGGTCTATCACCTGAGTTTTCAAAGAAGAAGGCGGTGACGGTAGTGCTGGCATCGGAGGGCTATCCGACTTCCACCGCAGAAGTGAGAGAGGTAACCGGCATCGAATCTGCTGAGAGCATTGATGATGTTGAGGTTTGCAAGGCAAGCGCTGTCGGAAGAGTTTTGTCTGTGGTTGGTTGCGGAGATAGTTTCCAGGAAGCAAGAACCCTTGCGTATGAGGGAATGAGCCGAATCCATTTAGAGGGTGGCCACTTCCGAAACGACATTGCTCTCAAGGTCAGCTGATGGAAATTCCTGGCTACAAACACATCTACTCGGGGAAAGTCCGAGAGTTGTTTGTTCCAACCGATGCGAATTATTCGCATCTTGCACTCATTGTTGCAACCGATCGCATCAGTGCTTTTGATCACATTCTTTCTCCCGAGATTCCTGGAAAGGGAATTGAACTAACCAAGATCACCAACTGGTGGTTTGATCAAATTGATTTTCCGAACCACCGCAGCCTCGAACTTTCACCACCCGCAGAAATTGCAGAGCGCGCGGTGGTGGTGAAGAATTTGCAGATGTATCCGGTGGAATGCGTGGTCCGCGGCTACATCTCCGGTTCTGGCTGGAAGGAATATCAGCAGACCCAAACTATTTGCGGAATCAAGCTGCCGGCTGGATTGCAGTTTGGCGACAAGCTACCCGCGCCGATCTTCACCCCCGCCTACAAAGCGCCGCAGGGTGAAAAGGATGAGAACATCACATTTGACAAAGTAGTTGAGCTGGTTGGCCCAGAGATTGCCCAGAAGCTGCGCGATGCCTCGCTAAAGATCTATTCATATGCCGCAGGGGTGGCCGAGAAAGCCGGCTTGATTCTTGCCGACACCAAGTTTGAGTTTGGCAACAATCCGGCAACTGGTGAGCTGACTCTGGGTGATGAGGTTTTGACCCCGGATAGCTCTCGCTATTGGGACAAGCAGCAGTGGGAAAAGGGCGTTCGAGACCAGAGCTTTGACAAGCAGATGGTTCGAAACTGGCTCAGCGAGCACTGGGACCAGAGCGGAAAGCCCCCTGTTTTGAGCACTGAGATTGTGGCCCTTTCGGCCCAGCGCTACCAAGAACTGCGGGAAAGACTGTTCACTAAATAGCAATAGAGTGTTGGGGTGCTAAGAACCCCGCTCTATGACGAGCACCAAGCCCTCGGTGCGACCTTTACTGACTTTGGTGGCTGGGACATGCCGGTTCGCTACGGATCCGATCTAACCGAGCACCACGCAGTTAGAAACTCAGCTGGTTTGTTTGACATCTCACACATGTCCGAATTTTCAGTCGTAGGCGACGACGCAGCGAAGTTTTTGGACTATGCATTCGTAACCGAAGTCTCAAAAATTGCTCCGGGCAGAGCCAAGTATTCAATTCTTTGCAATAGCGATGGCAAGTCACTCGATGATGTCATCATCTATCGTCTGGCAGAAGTTGATTATCTAGTAATTGCCAATGCTGCTAACCGTTCAGTTGTTGCTAAAGAACTGCAAGAGCGAGCAAAGAACTTCAATGTGAAAGTCACCGACAACTCGGATGACACCGCACTGGTTGCTCTGCAGGGACCAAAGTCTGCAGCAATCTTGCAGAAAGTTACCAGCATTGATGTTGCTCCCTTGAAGTACTACTCAATTGCGAGCGCCGAAGTAGCAGGCCTGACAGCACTGATCGCAAGAACCGGCTACACCGGTGAAGATGGCTTTGAAATCTTGGTTCAGTCAAAAGATGCAGTAAAGCTTTGGAAAGAGCTAATTCAGGCTGGCGGCGAAGACTTGACTCCCTGTGGTCTAGCAGCTCGCGACACTCTGCGACTTGAAGCAGGTATGCCTCTATATGGGCACGAACTAACTCTTGAAACAACACCTTTTTCTGCCAACCTAGGGCGCTCGGTAAATCTTGATCGAACTGACTTTGTTGGAAAAGCAGCTCTTGAAAAGCCGCACTCCGGACCAAAGCTCTATGGCCTGGTTGGCGAAGGAAAGCGAGCTGCCAGAGCTGGCTACCCAGTATTTTTGCCGGGCAGCGATAGCCCTAGCGGGGAAATCACCTCGGGAGTGCTCTCGCCAACCCTTGGCTACCCCATCGGATTTGCTTACCTCTCGGGAGAGTTAGAGACTGGTAGCAAGTTAGAGGCTGATGTCCGGGGGACCAGGGTCGGCTATGAAGTTGTAAATCTGCCGTTCTATAGGAGACAAAATGGCTAACCCAACAAACCTTCAGTACACCAAAGAACACGAGTGGATCAAGCTCGATGGTGACACTGCCACCGTTGGCATCACCAAATACGCAGCCGATGCGCTGGGTGAGATTGTTTATGTGGACCTGCCGAAGGTCGGCTCCTCCACCACCTATATGAAGATTTGTGGCGAGATCGAATCCACCAAGAGCGTGGGTGAGCTCTATGCCCCGATGGACGGTGAAGTGGTTGAAATCAACGATTCTCTAACTTCTGCCCCCGACGCGATTAATAGTGACCCGTTTGGGGAAGGTTGGCTCATTAAAATCCGTTATACCCAGTTACCAGAGCTTCTTTCATCTACCGAGTACGACGCCTTAGTTGGAGAGTAATTGCTAGCCGATCACCATCAGTTTCGCTTCCGCCACATTGGTCCTAATGCCGCTGAGCAAAAAGAGATGCTCTCCTATCTGGGCCTCAAAGACCTAACCGAACTGATGGAGAAGGCGCTGCCGGAATCCATCAAATTCAGAGGTGGCTCCACTCTGCCTGACCCAGTCAGTGAAGAAGAAGCACTTAATCGCCTAATAGAAATAGGTTCACAAAACAGAATCACTCAGAGCTTTATAGGACTTGGCTACTACGGCACCAGAACTCCAGGTGTCATCAAGCGCAATGTTTTGGAAAACCCAAGCTGGTATACCGCCTACACCCCATACCAGCCAGAAATCAGCCAGGGCCGACTAGAAGCAATCATCAATTTCCAAACCATGGTTACTGACCTAACCGGAATGAAGACTGCCAACGCATCGATGCTGGATGAGTCAACCGCGGTGGTTGAAGCAATGATGGTTGCCCTGCGCAGCGCAGAAACCGAAAGCAAAGTCTTCTTTGTCGACAACGACCTCTTCCCACAAACCAAGCAGCTGCTTGAGCACCGAGCGGAGCCGGTTGGCGTCACCATCAAATACTTCGACGCTGCAAAACCTGAACAACTAGCTGAGGAGTGCTTTGGTGCTGTGATCCAGTACCCCGGCGCCTCGGGACGAATCATTGAGTTTGAAAACCTATTTGCCAAGGTTCACGAGTTTGGTGGACTGGCCATTGCAGCAGCCGACCTAATGGCACTGGCTCTAATTACTCCGCCGGGGGAAAAGGGCGCCGACATTGTTTGCGGAACCACCCAGCGCTTTGGTGTCCCGATGGGCTTTGGTGGTCCACACGCTGGTTACCTTGCAGTAAGAGAAAAACTTGAGCGCACCATGCCGGGACGATTGGTTGGTGTTTCGGTTGATGCCGAAGGGTCTCCTGCCTACCGCCTAACTCTGCAAACCAGAGAGCAGCACATCAGACGCGAGAAGGCAACTTCAAACATTTGCACCGCGCAGGTATTGCTAGCCGTAATGGCTGGAATGTATGCCGTTTACCACGGTCCCAAGGGACTCAAGGCAATAGCATCTGAAATTCACCAGAAGACCACAGCGCTTGCCAAGGTTCTCTACGAAGTTGGCTACCACCTGCAAAACGACAAGTTCTTTGACACCATTCGCATCACGAACATCGATGCAGAAAAGTACTTCGATGCAGCCAGAGACAAATTCCTAACAATGTTGATGGTTGATTCCAAGACTCTTGGTATCTCAATTGACGAATCGACGACCTGGGATCACCTTGCAGAACTAGCAGCAGCATTTGGTGCAAGGGCGCCAAGGCCATCTGATGCGGAAGATCGCTTGCTATCTCACCGCAAGAGTGAATACCTAACCCACCCAGTTTTCAACACTTATCACTCAGAGACAGCCATGCTTCGCTACCTCAAGAAGCTGGCTGACTTTGACTACGCACTTGACCGCGGAATGATCCCACTGGGCTCCTGCACCATGAAGCTGAACTCAGTAACAGAAATGGAAGCAGTTACCTGGCCAGAGTTTTCATCACTTCACCCATTTGCTCCAGCTGAAGATACTCAGGGTTATTTGGAACTAATTGATGAGCTTTCTTCTTGGCTAAGTGACATCACCGGCTACGAAGCAGTATCACTGCAGCCAAATGCCGGAAGTCAGGGAGAGCTGGCAGGACTACTTGCCATTCGCGGTTACCACCACTCTCGCGGTGACAAACACCGCAACATTTGCTTGATCCCTTCCTCTGCTCACGGAACCAACGCAGCATCGGCAGTTCTTGCCGGCATGGAAGTTGTTGTAGTTGCTTGCGACAATGACGGAAACGTTGATGTTTTGGATCTAAAGCAAAAGATTGCGGAATACAAAGACTCCCTCGCTGCACTTATGATCACCTACCCTTCCACCCACGGTGTTTATGAAGAAGCGGTAGTTGAAATCTGCAAGATGGTTCACGATGCCGGTGGTCAGGTCTACATCGATGGCGCAAACACCAACGCGGTAGTTGGTTATGCCAAGTTCGGTGAATTTGGTGGCGATGTTTCGCACCTGAACCTACACAAGACCTTCTGCATCCCACACGGTGGTGG
>JBMLPC010000057.1:0-4659 GCA_049242305.1 Aquiluna sp.
TGAAAATGCTGCCAGCCTTCGAGTGGTGGAGAAGCTTCAACTTCGGAAAGAGGGTTTGAAGGAGAGATTTATTCATATCGATGGAGCGTGGAGAGATCATTTTGTCTTCGCAATTACCCGTGAAGAACGTTCCGACACGATGCTAAATCGCCTAGCAAACACGCAACTCAAATAGCGGAAATTGGCTATAAATCCCAATAACTTTGTAGGCATGAATAATCCTGTGGGCCTAGGCGGGGTGCTACTAGTTGTAGCCGCCATCGTCTGGCTGATGGTGTTCGTTCCCGGCTATGCCAAGCGTGGCGAATTAATCGCAACCGCTAAGAACATCAAGGAGCAGGTTAAAAAAGAGCGGGAAGCTGAGATCAGCACCCCGCAGTCAAGACTTGATCGCCTGGTTATGACCCAGCGAGTTTTTTCGATTTTGTTTGTACTCCTATTTATTACAGCCGTGACAAACGGCCTACTCGCCGGAGTCAACCTCGGCGCGTGGATTTTGTCGATTACCCTGGGCACGCTCTCTTTGCTCTCACTAATCGTCAGTCGATTAGCTGCCAAAGAGGCATCAAATATCGCCCACAACATCTATACGGCACGTCAGAATGTGCGTTCCTCGGCCACAAAAGCAGTCGCTAAGGCCCGAAATAACAAGGAATGGACGCCTAATCAACTGCCTGATCCGTTGAGAAAGAGTCAGTCTGACTCAGCTCCGGAGGTTGCCGACGTAATCGATATATCGAAGCCTAGACGAATGATGACGAGCAAAGAGATTGATGAAATTCTTGCTCGACGTAGAGCAATTTAGTTGACATTGTTCTATGCTTTTATTCGTCTGGGTGAATGGAGACAAACATATGGACACCGTAATTTCGGAAACCGCAGCAGCTGCTAAGAAGCCAACCACGGCTAAGAAGCCTGCCGCAAAGAAGGCAGCGAAGCGCAAGCCAGCTGCTAAGAAGACTGCTGCTAAGAAGCCTGCTGCCAAGAAGACAGCTGCTAAGAAGCCAGCAGCAAAGAAGACCGCAGCAAAGAAGCCAGCGAAGCGCAAGCCAGCTGCTAAGAAGACTGCTGCAAAGAAGCCAGCTGCTAAGAAGACAGCCGCCAAGAAGCCAGCAAAGCGTAAGACTGCTGCGAAGAAGGTTGCTGCTAAGAAGCCAGCTGCAAAGAAGCCAGCTCGTCGTCGTAAGGCGAAGAAGGCTGCAGCTAAGTAGTTCTTAGCTAACTACGTATTCAACCACCTCACGTAATGTGGGGTGGTTGAATTTATATCCGGACTTTATTAATTTCTCAGCACTCATCTTTTGTGAGCAGAGCAGTAGCTCCTCAGCTGCAACACCAATAACTAACTTCATGAGCCAACTAGGAACCCTAAAAAATGTTGGCCGGTGAAGGGCCTTGCCAAGTGCGTGAATAATTTGCTCGCAGGTGGCAGGCTCTGGAGCCGTAATGTTGTAGGCACCCTGGGTAGCTTCATTTTCAATTAGGTGAATGATGGCCCTGGCTTGATCTTCCAGCGAGATCCACGCCCACCACTGCTTACCGCTGCCAAGTGCTCCACCAACGCCGAGTTTGATTAGCGGGAGTAGCTTGCCAAGTGCGCCAAGCTTCTTGCTCATCACCATGGTGGTTCGAATCAGCACGACCCTGGTATTTGCTTTGAGTGCTTCCTGCTCCCACTGAAAAGCCAGATCTGAAAGAAAACCGGTTCCCTTGCCTGAATCCTCATCTAGCCATTCATCGCCTCGGTCGCCGTAAATGCCAGAAGCAGATCCGGAGACCAGAACCTTCGGGGGATTGCTTGCTTGATTAATTGCCTGCACTAGAAGCCGGGTTGTCTTGATTCGAGAGTCAACAATTTCCTGCATGTATTTCTTGGTCCACGGAATCTTTCCTGTGGTTGCTCCCGCAAGGTTTACCACCGCATCGATGCTGTTTATCACGCTCTGATCAAACTGTCCCTTGTCGGCATCGATGAAGACCTCGTCTGGGCCAACTGGCTGTCTGCGAACCAGGCAGACCGGTGTGTGACCCTGGGCTTTTAGCTGTTTGGCCAGTTCGGTTGCGATGAGGCCAGTAGCCCCTGAAATCAGGACTCTCATACTTGACTCCTCATCCTTCTCAACCTTCTACAATTGAGGCTACTTGTTTATTCCAACCATTAGGAAGCTTTGAACGTAGAACTATGGGTCTGGGGACTCACAATTGGTGCACTAACTCTGGTCCTTCTCGTCGACTTCATTGTCCAGGCTCGTAATCCTCACGAGCCAACTTTCCGAGAGTCAGCGATTCAGGTTTCGATCTATGTAACGCTGGCAATGCTTTTCAGCTTCGTCATCGGTGGCGTTTGGGGAGCGCAATACGCTCAGGAGTATTTCGCGGGATTCATTACCGAGTACTCTCTCTCGGTCGACAACATATTTGTCTTCTTGGTGATATTTACTCAATTCGTGGTGCCCAGGGAGCTTCGCAGCCAGGCTCTTCTTATTGGTATCGCCATTGCGCTTTTCCTGAGGTTCCTCTTCATTATTTTGGGAGCCGCCTTCATTGAGAACTTCAGCTGGGCATTCTATGTTTTCGGGGCTTTCTTGCTATTCACAGCCCTGAAGATTATGAAGGACACCTACGACAGTCTCAAACGACCTGAAGAAGAGGATTACGCCGGAGGCGGAGTGATCAAGTTCCTTCAAAAGCACCTAAGGACCACCAAGGACTACCACGGCACCAAGCTGTTTATCTTCAAAGAAGGCAAGCGCTTCGCAACACCGCTTTTGCTTGTGATGATTGCTATTGGTTTTACCGACCTGCTTTTTGCCCTGGACAGCATCCCGGCAATCTATGGACTGACGCGAGAGCCCTACATCGTGTTCGTGGCTAACGTATTTGCGCTGCTAGGTCTTCGTCAGCTGTACTTCTTGCTCGGCGGCCTGATGGAGAGGTTGAAGTACTTAGGCATCGGACTGTCGCTAATCCTCGCCTGGATTGGGTTCAAGCTAGTGATTCATGCACTGCACAAAAACGAGCTTCCCTTCATCAACGGTGGGGAGAAGGTCACGTTTATACCCGAAATCCCAACCGAACTTTCGCTGTTCGTGATTTTGATAACGCTTCTCGTCACCACCATCTGGTCGCTGGCCGCAACAGCAGGCGAGAAGAAAAAGCTAGATCCAGAACGGCAGAAATAGCTGCATTCGCCAGAGCGGATAGGGAACTGCTAACCCGGTCCAAAGTGGCAGGTAAAAGATCGCAACAACTGTCGCAAGCAAAATCAAACCCGTGATTCTCTTCTCCCGAAATTCACGATTTCCTAGAAGATGACTTCGCCTTAGGTAATACTGCAGGGCCAAGGTCAGTGCCAAGACAAAAAGTGGCGAGATGATTACCGCATAAAACTGAAAAGTTGTTCTTTCTGGAATCAGAAGCCAGGGGAGCCATGCCGCTAAAAACGAGGCGACAACTATCTGAGCTTGAATGCTGCGAAGGCGGTTTCGAATCAGCCAAATCATTGCAAGCAGTCCTCCAAACCAAACCACCAGGTTTGGCATGGCGGTAATTGCCACAACACATTCCTCACTTCCAAAGCATTCCCCCACCTCCTGAAAATAAAAGGCGGTGGGTCGAAGGTTTAGAAGCCACTCAAGCGCTGAGGCCTGATAAGGGTGATCTTTCGAAAGACCTGTGTGAAAGTCGAGAATCTGTCGGTGGTAGCTAACGAGCGAGACCAGCCAATTCTCTCCAGGACGCCTACCCCAGGAGTCTTGATTCAGAATCCAACCGGACCAGCTAGATAGATAAGTTGCTAGCGCGCTAAGAATAAGAACAAAGGCATTTACAAATCCTTGCCAAAGCGCTCCCGATCTTGGATGACCAGATCGTGCTCTTACTTGCCAATCGAATATGAAGGTAAGTAGACCGTAGGTCGCCAGGAAGTAGGCAGCTGACCATTTCACCCCGCCTGCCATGCCCAAAGCAATCCCCATAGCAATCAGCCATGGAGAAATGGTTATGCCGAGAAATCCGGAGAGAATCCGTTTGCGCTGAGCCTCAATGGCTTTGATCAAGAAAAAGAGCGATAGCAAAACAAAGAAGGTGAGAATTCCGTCAAGAATGGCAGTGCGCGCAAGAACAATTGACTGACCCTCTATCGCCAGCAGAAGACCTGCAATTGCCGAAAATAAGGGTGATTTGGTGAGCTGACGAGCAATCAGGATTATGAGCGGGATCGCCAAAGTGCCAAGTAGCGCCGTGGAAAATCTCCAACTAAAGCTGCTATCAGCTCCAAAAAGATTTAGCCCGAGCCAAATAATCCACTTTCCAAGTGGTGGGTGAACGACATAGGAGGGGTCAGTCGTGTAGACCTCAAGGTTCCCTGCTTCAAAGTCAGGGTTCGCATTTTCTGGCCAGACGCGCTCCGAACCATAAAGACCCAAGGTGTAAGCGTCCTTGACGTAATAGGTCTCATCAAAGACCAGTTCCGGTGGGTTTGCCAGATTCAAAAATCGCAGCAGAGCAGCTAGCGCCGTGATTGCAAGCGTTGAAGCCCAAGTAAAGTGCCGGCTCAGTGATAGCCGCCCTAGCAACTTAGTTAGCTTCGAAACCACGCTTAGATGCTAGTTTGCTTGCTGTGTTGATTTTGGCCGCCACCCCAATCGGCAATCTGGC
>JBMLPC010000058.1:0-7481 GCA_049242305.1 Aquiluna sp.
TGACGTGCTTGCACTGGTAAACCAGGGGGTTGGCAACTATTCGGTGATTGAAGCTGGGCTTCCGATCTCTGGCGAGAGGGGATCTCTTCGCACCAGGTTTGCTGGCGGCAATCTAGCTGCCGCAAAAGGCTTGGTTATTGCAAAGACCGGCTACATCACAAGCGGCTACTCCCTTGCCGGTTTCCTCAAGGCTCGCGATGGAAGCGAACTGATTTTCACGGTCTACAACCTCTCCGAAAGAGCAAGGCTGACTCAGAGAAATGCTTTGGACAACCTGGTTTATCGGTTCTATCAGTGCGGAGCAAAACTAAGCGGTTAGTTTTTGCCAGAGTTGTCTGTGACCAGCATGTCACCAAGACCAACAACAAAGCGGTAACCGTGTAATGAGATCAGTAGGCAGAAAAGGCCGCCTACGAAAAATGGAAACCGCAGATCTACACCAGCAATAAGCCCACCAAGTAGTGATCCCAGCGGAAGCGAACCCCACACCAGCGTCCTGCGGGTTCCATGGATTCTTCCAAACAGATGAGTGGGGATTATCTGATGGTAGGTGGCCATCAGAAGTATGTTCCAGTGAGTCACAATCAAGCTGCTGATGGTCAGTAGCAAGGCGAGTGTCCAGTAGTTTGGCGAAAGGCCCATCAACACTGTCACGACGGCGGATAGGACCATTACCGAAGCCATCACGCGCATTCGCCCAAACCTCTCGGACAGTCTCTGAGCGATCATTGAACCAAGTAGAGCTCCAATGGCAGGGGTGGCAAGAATTACTCCCAGCAAGGCGGTTGGAGTTTTTAGTGTGTCGAGAATAAACAAGACCATCGTCGAGGAAGAGACAGCGTAGAAAAAACCCATACCCGAGGTCATGAGTACCAGTCTTAGAAGACGTTTACTTTCGTATAGGTACTGGATACCAAATCTCACATCAGCCCAGAAGCTCTTCTTTTCTCTAACCTCGGTTGACTGAGTGTGCACCGAATAGTTTCTTGGAATCAAAAGAACCAGGGCAATGGCAATTACAACGCCAAAGACTCCGAAGAAGAATGGCAGGCCAATGGAGATAGCAAACAGGAAACCACCAAGAGGTGTTCCAAGGAATTCGCCCAAGGTCACAGAGGTCACCTGCAGCCTGGCATTACCCTTTTCCAGCTGGTTGACCTCCAACACCTCAGGCAGCATCGACTGCATGGTCGTGTCATAAATAACCTCACCAATGCCGAAAAGAAATGTTGTGAGTAGCAATAGCGGCAGGGTTATGAAGTCGAAGCCAACCGAGACTGCCAATAAGAGCATGGCTAGAAGACGAATCGAATTGGCTATGGCGAGCATTAGTCGCCTGTGAATTCGGTCAACTAACCCACCAATTGGGATTGCAAACAGTAGCCATGGAACCATGGTTAGAGCGGCAATAGTGGAAATCCAGAAAGGATCCCTGGTCAGTGTTGTGGCTAGAAGCGGTCCCGCTGATTTGAGAATGCCATCGACAACGTTGCTGGCTGCGCTAGATGACCAAAGGCGATTAAAGGCAGGGCTGAACCCTCTGGCCTGGTTCTTTTCTATTTTTACTTCCGAATCTCTCTAGGTTTCATAGCCTAGCTTTTTGCCTCGCTAGGCCCAAAAGAAAACCGGGTGGTTTCCCACCCGGCTAATTCTTCTTTGGCTAGTGCTTACCGCCGCAGTTGCATGTGTCTTTTCCGCAGTTGCAATCCATTGTTACCTCCTTAGAAGTCCCAGTCCTCGTCCTTGGTGGACTCGTGCTTACCAATTACATAAGACGACCCGCTACCGGAGAAGAAGTCGTGGTTCTCATCGCTCGCAGGGCTCAGAGCCGAGAGAATCGCAGGCGATACGTTGCAGTCATCCTTCGGGAACAGCGGATCAAAGCCCAGGTTCATCAGGGCCTTGTTGCCGTTGTAGTGGAGGAACTGCTTCACATCGTGAGTAAGACCAATCTCGTCATAGAGGTCGGCTGTGTACTTCACTTCGTTCTCATACAGCTCTAGCAGCAGGTCGTAGGTGTAGCTCTTCAGATCTGCCTTGCGCTCTGTGGTGCACTCGTTGTAGCCAAGCTGGAACTTGTATCCGATGTAGTAGCCGTGAATGGCCTCATCGCGAATGATTAGGCGAATTAGATCAGCAGTGTTGGTGAGCTTGGCTCTGGATGACCAGTACATAGGTAGGTAGAAGCCCGAGTAGAAAAGGAAGGACTCCAAAAGCGTGGAGGCAACCTTTCTCTTCAGTGGGTCATCACCGTTGTAGTAGCCAAGGACAATCTCAGCTTTTCTTTGAAGATATGGATTGTCCTCTGACCAGCGGAAAGCCTCTTCAATGTCGCTGGTTGAGCAAAGGGTTGAGAAAACCGACGAGTAGCTCTTAGCGTGAACGGATTCCATGAAGGCGATGTTGGTGATGACAGCCTCTTCGTGCTGAGTTCTGGCATCTGGCACCAGGCTCATCGCACCAACAGTTCCCTGGATGGTGTCGAGCATGGTTAGTCCGGTGAAGACGTGCATGGTGAGCTTCTGCTCGTGAGGTCTTAGGGTTCCCCAGGACTGAACATCGTTTGATAGGGGCACCTTCTCAGGCAGCCAGAAGTTCTGGGTGAGCCTGTTCCATACGTCCAGATCTACTGGGTCTTCAATCTTGTTCCAGTTGATGGGACGGGTAATTAGCTTTGTCTTTTCCATGATTTCCTCTTTAGAGCATGCAGCTTACGCAGTTTTCGACCTCGGTGCCCTCAAGCGCCGCCTGTCTTATGCGAATGTAATAAATGGTCTTGATGCCCTTGCGCCAGGCATAAATCTGGCTGCGGTTGACATCACGGGTGGTGGCGGTGTCCTTGAAGAACAGCGTCAGAGACAATCCCTGGTCGACGTGCTGGGTGGCAACGGCGTAGGTGTCGATGATCTTCTCTGGACCAATCTCGTAGGCATCCTCGTAGTACTCCCAGGTGTCTTCGCTCAGGAATGGGGCTGGGTAGTAAACGCGGCCCAGCTTTCCTTCCTTTCTAACCTCAATGCGGGAGGCGATTGGGTGAATAGAAGAGGTGGAGTTGTTGATGTAGCTGATTGAACCGGTTGGTGGAACAGCCTGCAGGTTCTGGTTGTAGATACCGTGCTTCATCACTGACTCTTTGAGTCTCTTCCAGTCTTCCTGGGTTGGGATGTGAATACCTGACTTAGCAAAGAGCTCCTTCACCTTTTCGGTGGTTGGAACCCAGGCCTTCTCGGTGTACTTGTTGAAGTATTCACCGGATGCATACTTCGAGTTTTCGAAGTTGTCGAAGGCCTGCTTGCGCTCAATTGCAATCTTGTTGGAGGCAGCGATTGCGTGGTAGTTGATTGTGTAGAAGTAGATGTTGGTGAAATCCAGTCCTTCTTCTGAGCCGTAGTGAATGTGCTCGCGGGCTAGGTAGCCGTGAAGGTTCATCTGACCAAGACCGATGGCGTGCGACTTGTGGTTACCATCCGAGATGGAGCGAACGCTTTCGATGTTGGACTGATCGCTCACTGCCGTTAGTGCACGAATTGAAGTTTCAACTGTCATTCCGAAGTCTGGTCCGTCCATGGTGGCGGCGATGTTCAGAGAGCCTAGGTTGCAGGAGATGTCCTTACCAATCTGGTTGTAGGAAAGGTCCATGTTGTAGGTGGTTGGGGTGTTTACCTGCAGAATCTCGGAGCAGAGGTTTGACATGTTGATTCTTCCCTGAACTGGGTTCTCCCGGTTCACGGTGTCCTCATACATCACATATGGGTAGCCCGACTCAAACTGCAGCTCTGCAATCTTCTCAAAGAGCTCTCTCGCCTTGATCTTGCTCTTGCGAATTCTTGGGTCATCAACCATCTCGTGGTACTTCTCGGTTACCGAGATGTCGCTGAACGGAATGCCATAGACGCGCTCGACATCGTATGGAGAGAACAGATACATGTCCTCGTTGTCCTTGGCAAGGTGCATGGTGATATCTGGGATCACAACACCGATTGAGAGGGTCTTGATACGAATCTTTTCGTCTGCGTTCTCACGTTTGGTGTCTAAAAAGCGCATGATGTCTGGGTGGTGAGCGTTTAGGTAAACAGCTCCGGCACCCTGCCTTGCACCCAGCTGGTTGGCATAGGAGAAGCTGTCCTCTAGAAGCTTCATGACTGGAATGATTCCTGAGCTCTGGCCTTCGATCTTCTTGATCGGAGCGCCGTACTCGCGAATGTTGGTCAAAGACAGCGCAACACCACCACCGCGCTTGGAAAGCTGCAGGGCGGAGTTGATGCCTCTAGCAATTGACTCCATGTTGTCTTCGATTCTGAGCAGGAAGCAGGAGACGAACTCTCCTCTTTGCTTCTTGCCGCAGTTCAGGAAGGTTGGAGTTGCTGGCTGGAATCTTCCGGAGATGATTTCCTCGACCAGGTGAATAGCGCGGTCTTCGTTGCCTTCACCCAGGGTCAGAGCAACCATCACGACGCGGTCTTCGAATCTCTCGAGGTAGCGGGTGCCATCAAAGGTCTTTAGCGCGTAGCCGGTGTAGAACTTGTAGGCACCCATGAAGGCTGCGAAACGGAACTTCTTGGAGTAGGCAAGGTCGTTTAGCTTCTGAATGAACTCAAACGAGTACTGGTCCAGGATTTCCTTCTCGTAGTAGTCGTTCTGAACCAGGTAATCCAGGCGCTCCTTCAGGCTGTGAAAGAAGACGGTGTTCTGGTTTACGTGATCTAGAAAGTACTTTCTAACAGCGAGCTTGTCTTTCTCAAGCTGCAGCTTCTGATCCTGACCCCACAGGTTAATCATCGCGTTGAGGTCCTGATAGCTCAGAGCGGATTCAACTCCGCGAGCGCCGATTAGGTTTCCCTTATCGTCTGTTAGTTCTACGACTGAGTTTGCCACAGCCTTGCCAGCCTTTCCTTTACTTCGTTTACATCTTCGGGTGTGCCAGTTATTTCAAAGCGATACAGCACTGGCACCCCGAGCTTCTGAGCGACAACGTCGCCAGCTCGGCAGAAGTGTTCACCAAAGTTGGTGTTACCTCCGGCAATTACCGCTTTAATGTGTTTCCGGTTTTCCGGGTTGTTCAAAAACTTAATAACCTGTTTTGGAACTGTCCCGCCCTCGTTGCCTCCACCGTAGGTGGGGACGACAAGAACTGAATCTTTGTCATGCACAAACTCTGCAGCGTCTTCCGTCTTGAGCGGAATACGAACTGTCTTGACGCCTAGCTTGTCTACAAAGCGCTTGGTGTTTTCAGAGACGCTCGAAAAGTAAACAACATCGAACATCTCACACGCACGCTAAGCCGAGAGGGCTTGGATCTTGTCCATGCGGAAGCCTGACCAGTGCTCTTCGCCTGCGACTACCACTGGGGCTGCGGTGTAACCCATGGTCTTAACCATTTCCAGGGCAACCGGATCTTGGCTCATATCTACTTCTTCATAATCGATCTGATTGCGCTGCAGCATGCGCTTAGTGCTGTCGCACTGCACGCAAGCAGGCAGTGTATAAACGGTCACCGCCATTGGTTTCCTCCCCAGTTTCTTTGGCCTAAAAGGGCCAATTTGAGCCAATTTTTAGAAAATTCTTCGTTAATTAGGAACACTGACTATAGCAGCAAACCACAACATCTAGTGTTCAATCTAGAAAAAAGTCTGTTATTTAGTTGTTAGGCCAAACATTAACCCACAACTAGAGCTTTAGGTTGGAGGCGTCTCCCGCGTGTCGGGACATCTTCACCAAAAGGACCAAATCGTTATCTCCCTAAGGGAGGACCAATGTTTGGGTTCCCAAATTATGAGACAAATCTCCGACATTAACCCTGAGGGTCTCGGCGAGTTCCCAACCTGCTTTTGAGAAGTTACTTCGGGCAAGAAAAGAGCCTGGATTTGGCCCAGAGGCTATCCTCTAATGGTGTCGCAAGCCCCCTCAAAGCCCGCTCGCGGCACGGTTGTCGACTCGGGGGACCAGCTTTCCAAAAAGCTTCTAGTCGGCTACATCGTCATCCTGGCCCTGGCCATGTCGATGATTCCTTTCACCATAGATCCCTACCTACCGGCCTTTCCCGCCATCGGCCAGTTCTTTGGGGTCACGGACGGAGTGGTCCAGGCGTCCTTTACCGGGGTGACCGTTGGCATTGCTCTGGGCCAGCTTCTGATTGGGCCGCTTTCCGATGCCTATGGAAGAAGGCCGCTGCTACTAATCACGATGGCTGGATATGCGATTGCCACACTGCTTGCATTTTTTGCTTCCAACATTGAACTTTTTATTGCGGCGAGATTCATGATGGGGTTTTTTGCAGCTGGTGGTGATGTCGTTGGAAGAGCAATCATCAGAGATCTCTATCGTGGACAACCAATGCAGAAAATGCTGGCGAAAGTATTTCTGATTCAGGCAATCTCTCCGATAGCTGGACCAATTGTTGGATCTCAACTCACATCACTTGCAAGTTGGCAGGCTGTGTTCTTGCTTTTTGCAAGCATTGTTTTTGTTTTGCTGTTTGCGGCAAACTTTGTGCTGCTTGAGACACTACCGGTTGCAAGGCGAAGAAGCAGCACTCCAATTGGTTTAGCCCGTGGTTATCTGAGCGTTGCCAAAGACAGAGTGTTTATCGGCCTGATGATTTATGCGGCACTGCAATTAAGTGCCCTGTTTGTATATCTAAACTTTGCACCATTCATTTATCAAAATGCTTTTGATATCTCCCCAACCGATTTTGGTGTTTGGCTTGCAGTAAACGGTCTTGCCTCATACATCGGTGTTCAGTTCGGAGCCTTCATCGCCAAATACATCAAGGGCCAGTGGTTCTTGGTGATAACGGCTGCGATTGGAACTGTGGTCGGCTTGGTGCTACTTCTCAATGCCTCGGGAGAGTTTTGGGTGATTGAGAGCGCTTTTGCGATTCAGCTATTTATCTTTGGCGCTGGAATCACAATCATTCCAACTATTGCCCTCTACAACCACGGCAGTGAAGCCGGGACTGCGTCGTCACTTCTGGGGGTATTCAACTTCGCCTTCGCATCACTACTTTCAGCCTTCTATTTCCTGCTCGATACCAGCTCCACCGCTGATGTTGGTGCCCTAATCGGGGTTCTGTTCTTTCTATCGCTGGTCGTGCTTATAGTTGTTTCGCGACCCTGGACCATCCCTGATTTGAGGAAACCCGATGTCATTTAGACCCTGGACAGAGCAGGATCTCGCCGAGATTGTCAGGCTGTGCAATGCACATGACTCGGCCATCGACCCGGAGTTTGAGGATTCCAGCGCAGAGGAGATTCGCGAAGAGCTAAATGGTCTTTATGACGAGGTCTTCGCTGAAGTCTTTGAGCAGGACGGTGTAATCACTGATCTGGTAGTCGCTCAGGTGGATAAAAAACGCGAGCGCGTAGAGATAGATGTATTTGGTCTTCCAGCCAATCATGACTATCGGCGAAGCATGCAGCGTGCTCAGAGCTGGATTAGAGAAAACTTTCCAGGCTTTGAGATTCGATCTCACTGCAACGAAA
>JBMLPC010000059.1:0-53814 GCA_049242305.1 Aquiluna sp.
TCCGGCATCGCCGACTTCTTCGCTAACGCGCTGCAGCAGCTTCACACCAATTTCTGGTCTGGACTGCTCGCGGCCGCGGAAGACGACCATTACCTTCACCTTGTCGCCAGCCTTCAGGAACTTTTGAACCTGGTTCACCTTTGTCTGATAGTCGTGGTCATCGATTTTTAGTCCGAATCGCACGGTTTTCAGGATGGTGTTGACCTGGTTCTTTCTCGCTTCCCGCACCTTTTGAGCTGCTTCGTATTTGAACTTTCCAAAGTCCATGATTTTGCAGACCGGAGGATTTGAGTCCGGTGCAACCTCAACCAAATCAAGATCTGCATCCTGAGCCAGCTTGAGTGCTCGCTCGATGGGTACAACCCCGACCTGCTCTCCGGTTGGTCCAATTAGTCGAACCTGCGAAACCCGAATACGCTCATTGACGCGCGGATCGCTGATACTTTGCTCCTTTTAACCGTTTTAGCTCGCCGGATGGCGCACGAAAATAGATCAAAAGTCTTACCAAGACAACCTTTAGAAGCGGTTGGCTGGTGGGAATTCAATCCACTTTCATAGCTGAGCTTTCGCCCAGAGCCTCGGCTACTCTAGCAGAGATAGCCCGAGGGAAGAAGAGCCAGTTTGGATAGCGCAGCCAGAGACATAGCCGAAGTTCCAGCCGTCGAAATCATCAATACCGCCGCTGTCCACCTAATGAGTGCGGCAGCCGTTCACTGTGGGCTGGCGGAAGACCAACCGGCCGACCTTGACGAGGCTCGCAAGCTAATCCATGCCTTAGCAGGACTGGTAACCGCGGCAGCCACGGAAATTGGTGATCACCACGCCAGACCGCTTAGGGATGGCCTGCGTTCACTGCAGCTGGCATTCCGTGAGGCATCAGTCATAGCGGATCCGCCGGGCCAGGGGCCGGGCGAAAAGTTCACTGGTCCAGTTAGCTAGCGCTAACTATTCGATAAGAAATTGAATCAACCAGCTCCAAGAATGCCTGACTCTGCAAATCCGCAGTGAAATTGGCTAGGAGTTCGTCTAACGCTGCCTTCGACAAACCAGGTTGAATTTGCAACTCGACTACTAGCTCTGCTGATCGCAAGTTTGAGTATGGATCTCCATCGTGCAGTGCAAATCCTGGAATTTGATTTCTCACCGCTGCATCTCTAACTAGTTCAGCAACCGAATTGTGCTGATGCGGCGCCAACCACTTTTTCTGTTGCGCGAGTGCGGCAAGGAAAGGACGGCGAAGGCCAATTGAATGACCCGCCGGATCCAAGATAACTCTGCTATGGCCCTCCCCAATCGCCGCGAGAGCAACTCTCTTGGCATCAATTGGGACTGGCCTTGCAATTTTATTCCATAAGCTCATCTGCTCAACACTGCTAAATGCAGGCAATGCTGTTTGACCATCAGGCGTCGCCACCGCCACAACGGAGAGCTCGGCACTCTTGTCCACGACTTTTCCGAAAGGACCACTCTCTGAGTCGCCTAATTCAGCCAGGAGTGGGACAAGCAGTCGACTTGACTCAAGTGCTGCAAACAACTCTTCCTTATCAGCTGGACTTTGACTCAGTGCCCTTGCGATTGCTTGCGGCGCTGAGCCGTCGTCGCCAGCAAAGGAATTGTCTGAAAATTCTCGGCCCTCCCAAGGAACGCCGGCGGAATCATGAAATTTATCCATTGGCTATTTCTAAAGCTTGCTCGAGCGTAAATCTTCCCGCATACAAAGACTTGCCAAGAATTGCTCCCTCTAAACCGAGCGGAACCAGTGCCACTAAATTCTCGATGTCCTCAAGGGATGAAATGCCACCCGAGGCAACCACCGGCTTGTCAGTATTACTCAGTACTGATTTCAGCAGGTCAAGATTCGGCCCGCGCAAAGTTCCATCTTTGGTTACGTCGGTTACTACATATCGCGCGCAACCTGCATCTTCCAAGCGCTTCAGAACTTCAAACAGGTCTCCACCTTCTTTGGTCCAACCCCTGGCAGCAAGTGTCGTTCCGCGAACGTCCAAACCGACGGCAATTTGTTCGGAGTATTTAGCTATAACGTTTGCGGTCCAGTCCGGATCCTCAAGAGCGGCGGTGCCCAGGTTGACCCTGGTTGCGCCCATTGCGAGCGCCGCCTCCAAAGACCGGTCGTCACGAATCCCACCGGATAACTCAATTTTGGTCTTGCCGCTTTGCTTAATCACATCGCGAATTACTTCCTGGTTGTTGCCACGGCCAAATGCGGCATCCAGATCAACCAAATGAATCCATTCAGCCCCGGCCTGTATCCAGTCCATGGCTGCCTGCAGAGGATGGCCGAAACTCTCTTCGGTTCCTGCCTCCCCTTGAGTCAGGCGCACCGCTTGACCGGCTGCAACGTCAACTGCTGGCAAAAGTTCTAGTTTCATAATTCCCTAAAGTGAAGCCACCCAGTTCTCAAGCAGTTTCAAACCAGCTTTACCTGATTTTTCAGGGTGGAACTGAGTAGCGCTCAGTGGCCCATTTTCAACTGCTGCTAAGAATTGCTCGCCGTGCGTCGCATAACTCACAGCCGCTTTTTTGAAAGGTGGCTGAATATCGAGCTCCCATTTCTTTACGGCATAGGAGTGAACGAAATAAAACCGCTCACTGGGCAGTCCCGCAAAAAGCTTGCTGTCTGGATCTGCTTGAACCTCGGTCCAACCCATGTGAGGAAGGATTGGAGCGGAAAGTTTTTCCACCACTCCAGGCCACTGTCCAAAGCCCTCGGCGCCGTCGTTCTCAACTCCCCGCTCAAACAAGACCTGCATACCCACACAAATCCCAAGCACTGCCTTGCCACTTGTCAGGCGCTTATCGAGGATGTTTGCCACATCCAAAGCTCCCAGTCGCTCCATCACAGCAGCAAAGGCGCCAACTCCTGGGATGACCAGACCTGCTGATTCAAGTAATTGATTTTTGTCATTGGTTAGTTTCACATCTGCGCCAGCCGCCGCAAGAGCTTTGGCAGCCGAATGGACGTTGCCGCTTCCGTAATCCAGGAGGGCAACTTTTGTCACAGAGATCCCTTGGTGGAAGGGACGCCAGTCACACGAGAGTCTTTTTCTACAGCTTTTCTAAGCGCCCTAGCGAATGCCTTGAACTGCGACTCTGCGATGTGGTGAGCGTCACGACCGGCCAAGACATTAATGTGCAGCGTCAGATTTGCGTTGTGAGCAATAGCTTCAAAAACGTGTCTGACCAAAGAGCCTGTGAAGTGACCGCCAATGAGGTGGTATTCGAAGCCTGCTGGCTCACCGGTGTGAACAAGGTAACTACGGCCAGAGATGTCTACGACCGCTCGTGAGAGGGCTTCATCCAGTGGAACCAGGGCATCGCCGTAGCGGGTGATTCCGCTCTTATCCCCCAGTGCTTGCTTTAGGGCTTGCCCTAAAACAATTGCCACGTCCTCCACCGTGTGGTGAACATCAATGTCGGTATCCCCCTTGGCTTTGACCTTTAGGTCAATTAGGGAGTGCTTGCTGAAGGCGGTCAACAAGTGATTATAAAAAGGCACAGTCGTCTCGATTTCGGAAGATCCGGTGCCATCCAGGTTTAGCTCCAACTCAACGCTGGACTCGCTGGTTTGGCGAGACAACTTGGCAATACGTGACATTGGGTGCCTTCTTTGGGGATTACCAAAAGTCTAGTCAAGAACTAGTGCGAGTTCAGCAAGTAATTTTGTGGTCTCAGACTCAGTGCCAGCTGTTATTCGAAGGGTATTTGGAATACCAACATTTCGAACCAGGATGCCTGCCTGCAAAAGTTTCTCAAAAACCTGCTCGGGGTTTTCAAATCCCCCTACGAGAACGAAATTGGCATCAGATGCGTAAGGCGTAAGCCCCCACTGGCTGGTTGCCTCAATGATTCGGTCGCGCTGCTGCTTTATCTTTTCAACATTTTGCAACAACAGATCTGCGTGCTCCAGCGCTGCAGAGGCAGCAGCTTGGGTAAGGGCCGATAAGTGATAGGGCAATCGAACTATTCGCAGCGCATCCACCACAGCTTGATCAGCAGCCAGGTAGCCCAGGCGAGCACCGGCAAAAGCAAAAGCCTTGCTCATTGTTCTGGAGATCACAAGTCGTGGTCGGTTCGGTAACAAAGAAAGTGCAGATGGGCCATGGGAAAACTCAGCGTATGCCTCATCAACAATCAAAATTCCGTCGGTCGCAGAGTATGCCCGCTCGATAACTTCCAGTGAGACAGCAGTGCCGGTTGGGTTATTTGGGGCACAAATAATGACAAGGCTGGGCTTTTCTATGGAAATCGCTTCCTCGACAAGCTCTGGTGTGAGAGAAAAATCGGCGGCTCTTGGTTTTTCAACATATTCAGTAAGAGTGGTTCGGGCAATGTTTGGATACATCGAATAGGTCGGCCCGAAGCTAAGAGCTTTGCGACCAGGACCGCCGAAAGCGCTGAACAATTGCTGCAGAATTTCATTGGAGCCATTGGCTGCCCAAACTTGTTTTGCCTCTAAAGAGTGACCAAGAAATGAGGCCAACTGCTCTCTCAGCGGAATGAATTCTCGATCCGGATAACGATTGAGACCAAGAGTGGCCTTAGCCAGTTTCTCTACTACCGCAAGAGCAACGGGTTCAGGGATTCCAAAAGTATTTTCATTAACGTTCAGAGAAACAGGAACTGATAACTGAGGAGCACCATATGGTTTTTGACCGCGCAAGTCATCTCTAATTGGCAGGTCATCGAGTGTGCTCACTCGTAAATGCTAACCAGCTTGTTACGGCAGTGCTATTTGCTGGCCAGGAGCCAATTCAGATGTGGTCAAGCCATTTAGTAAGACAACTTCGGCAATCCAATCGCGTGGATCGCCAGTTGCATGATCCTGTGCCAGCGACCAAAGGGTGTCGCCCTGCCCTACCGTCAAGTAATCCAACTGCCTTGGGGTTTCGTTGGTTGCCACCGAGCCGGTGATGCCCAACACGCTCAATCCTGCCGCTAGGGCCAAAACAGCCACAGCGCGAACCAGCCGACGAGGGTTCGTCAGACGGTAATTGCCTAGAACCTGCATCTCTTTCCCTTCTGTTCGAATCTTTCTTTCGAACATTTGTTCTAAGTATAGAAAACCCCAGGCTGAAAGCAAGGATTTTCTACCCCTTTTTCGATATTTCTCGAAAATGTGTTTGGATTTTTGGCTAAATCCGAATACAGTTTCGATAGCTAGAGATAACCACTAGCCACCGACATTTATGGAGGTAGCCATGGAAAAGGGCTTAACGGCGGTCCAGAGCCGCATTTTGGACGTCATTAGGGAGTCCATGCAGGAGCGTAATTACGCCCCCAGCATGCGGGAAATTGGCGAGGCTGTTGGCCTGTCCTCCACTGCCAGCGTGTCGCACCAGCTCAACAAGCTTGAACTCATGGGCTACCTATCAAGGGATCCGAGACGCCCTCGCACCATCGATCTGCTGGGTGAGGATACCCCAGCTGAGCTGTCTACCGCCGATACCGCCTATGTGCCGCTAGTTGGTCGCGTAGCCGCTGGTATCCCAATCACCGCCGACCAGAACGTGGAGGACGTTTTCACTCTTCCCCGCCAGTTGGTAGGCCAGGGTGACCTCTTCCTACTAAAGGTCGTCGGAGAGTCCATGATTGACGCTGCAATCTGTGACGGCGACTGGGTCGTAGTCCGTCAACAGCAATCGGCAGATAACGGAGACATTGTTGCTGCATTGATTGAGGACGAAGCGACTGTCAAGACTTTCAAGCAACGTGATGGTCACACCTGGTTGCTACCAAGAAATAGCGCTTTCGAACCAATTCTCGGAGACCACGCAGTAATCCTTGGAAAAGTCGTTGCAGTACTTAGAGGGACTTAACAGCTTCTAGTTCCGCTGCCAGCTCCTCAGAAACCATCGCGTGCAGTCTGGTTCCTTCTTCGACGTATTCAGTCTCAAGAACTTTTCCGCTCAAATGCGCACGAGATACCAAGTCGCCTCTTGAGTAGGGCACCACTCCCCTAAATTCCACTTCAGGTTTTGGTAATAGAGCGGCGATTTCGTTTTCAAGCTGGTCAATCCCAGCACCGGATCGGGTCGAAACCAAAATCGCACCAGGCACCATACCCCGCAGCTCGACTTGCCTTTGATCGTCTACTAAATCAATCTTGTTTAGAACCACTAATTCTGTAATTGCCCCACCACCAGCATCAGCAATCACTTCGCGAACGGTAGCCATGTGTTCCAGTGGATCAGGGTCTGTTGCATCAACAACATGAATAATCAAGTCCGCTGCGGCAATTTCCTCGAGGGTTGAACGAAATGCCTCTACCAGCTGATGAGGCAGGTTTCGAACGAATCCAACCGTGTCGGAGATTGTGTACTGCCTGCCGTCTGGCGTCTCGTGCCGCCTGACTGTTGGATCGAGTGTGGCGAAAAGGGCATTTTCAACCAAGACACCTGCTCTAGTTAGACGATTTAGCAGCGAAGACTTTCCGGCATTTGTGTAGCCCGCAATCGCGACTTGCGGAATTGCTGATTTTTCTCGCTTGGCCCGTTTGGTATCGCGGGCATTTTTCATAGTGGAGATTTCTCTTCGCAACTTTGCCATGCGAGTATTAATGCGTCTTCTATCAAGTTCAATCTTGGTTTCACCGGGACCGCGCGAACCAATACCTACACCACCGGCTGCCTGGCCACCAGCCTGTCTGGACATCGACTCACCCCAACCACGCAGTCTGGGTAGTAAATACTCAAGTTGTGCAAGCTCCACCTGTGCTTTACCCTCTTTGCTCTTGGCATGCTGGGCGAAGATGTCAAGGATGATGGCGGTGCGATCAATTACTTTGATCTTCACGATGTCTTCGAGAGCCCTTCGCTGAGAGGGCGCAAGCTCAGTGTTGGCAATCACCGTATCGGCCTTTAGCTCACGTGCTAGATCTTTGAGTTCTTGAGCTTTACCCTTACCGAAGTAGCTGGTTGGGTCTGGCATCGGTCTTCTTTGCAGGACTCCCGCCAACACCACAGCACCGGCTGTCTCAGCTAGCGCTGCCAATTCTCTGAGAGAGTTTTCTGCCTGATCTAAAGTGCCCTGGCCCCAGACGCCGATCAAGATAACGCGCTCAATCCGAAGCTTTCGATACTCAACCTCGCTGATGTCTTCCAGCTCGGTGGAGAGTCCGGCTACTCGGCGCAGAGACTCTCTCTCCTCCAGCTCTAGCTGGTCACCGTCATAGTCGTTGGGAGCGCTCGCGCCGCGGCGAAGAATGCGTTGAAGAGTTGTCTCGTTTTCCATCTGAATAAAGACTAAGCCTCTAATAGATTGGTCGGGTGAGTAGTGAACACTATTTCAGTGCCAATCCGAGCACCGAACAGAGGCTAAGAGCAGTGGATTTCAGCGTTGCTGGGACTGCTTTCAGCCTGCAGGCTGCCGCCGGCACCTTTAGCAGCGCCAAGCTGGATAAGGGAACCGCTGTTTTCCTTAGCCTGTCAGACCAATTTCCCCGCCAGGGAAAAGTCTTGGATCTTGGCTGCGGTTGGGGGCCAATCGGAATTGCCATTGCCAAATTAGCCCCCGGAACAAAAGTCTGGGGCGTTGATGTGAACGCTCGAAGTGTCGCCCTGGCGAATCAAAACGCGCAAGGACTAAGCCTTGGAAACTTCCAAGCTGTTTTGTCGGAAGATCTTCCAAGCGATTTGAAATTCGATGAAATTTGGTCTAATCCGCCAATCAGAATTGGCAAAGAAGCCCTACATGATCTTTTGACTACATATCTTTCACTTCTAACCACCAACGGCAGAGCAATGCTCGTGGTTCAGAAACAGTTGGGTGCGGAGAGTTTGCTGAAGTGGCTAACTGAGCAGTATCCAGCGAAGAGAGTCAGCAGAGTGTTGAATGACCGAGGCTACTGGGTAATTGAGGTAGCTAGTTTTCCCAAGTTCCAGTAAAGCTGAGCTCTGCGGGGCCGCTGATGGCGACCCGCTCGCCGTCTTCAGCGGCAAACATTTTCACCGCGAGCTCACCACCCGGGACTTGAACACGCCAGTTGTTCTGTGTTCCGCCAGCCCAATGTCGAATAGCTATTGCTGCAGCGGCAACGCCGGTGCCACAGCTCAAAGTCTCACCAACACCACGCTCATGCACGCGCATTGTCAAACTGGCGACACCTTCGTCAATCAGCGGATCAGCGGGAACGACAAATTCAACATTGGCTCCATTGGGTGCGGTTGGTTCGAGCTCTGGTGTGTGATGCAGGTCAAGCTCATCAAGCTCTACTAGGTCTGCTAGAGCGACGACTACGTGTGGATTGCCCAGATTTACGTGCAGTCCAGGTCTTGCTACTTTCAAACCGTAGCTCCTGACCAGCACCTCGTCCTCGGATATTTTCCAAGTGCCAAGATCAACTGCAAAGCCAGTGGCAGTTTGAGTCAGGTCTTTTATCCCAGCCCTGGTGGCGATTGGTAGCGTGCTGCCAGCTTCAAAACTGACAAGACCCTGCTCTAGTAAGTAGCGAGCAAAAACACGGATGCCATTTCCACACATCTCAGCTTTCGAGCCGTCTTTATTGCGATAGTCCATGAACCACTCAGCGGCTGGTTCCTCTTGCAAAAAATCGGAAACCTCACTGCCCTTGGTTGGCCTTGCAATAATCAAACCGTCGGCTCCAATCCCGAAGTTCCGATTGCAAATTTTCCTAATCTCAGCTTCCGAAAGATCAAGCTGACCAACTGTGTCCAGCAAGACAACAAAGTCATTGCCGGTCCCTTGACCCTTGGTGAACTGAAGACCCATTGCTACAGCCTAATCAGCTCTAGTGCCCGCTCGAGCAAATCCTCCTGTGGCTTTAGCCAATGAATCCGCTGATCACGATTGAACCAAGTCCGCTGCTTCTTCGCATAGCGCTGGGTCAGAAACACTGTTTCCACAATTGCCTCGTCCTGGGTGAGTTCACCCTGAAGTTGAGCAAAAGCTTGTTTGTAACCAATTGCTACCGCTGCCGTTGCGGAAAGTTTGCCGTAATTCTGCAAAAGCAGCTCAGCCTCGGCCAGGAGCCCCTGCTCCCACATCAACCTAACCCTTTGCTCAATTCGCTCAATTAGCTGATCTCTTGGAACATCGATGGCAATCTGGATAGTCGGTCGGCGGTAGCTCGGAGTCGGTAGTGAAGAGGCGAAGCTCTTGCCGCTGAGGGTCACAACTTCCAATGCCCTAATCACTCTTCGTTTATTGGCAGCTGGAATCTTGAGTGCGGCTACTGGATCGAGTTCAGCAAGTCTGCTGTGCATGGTCAGAGCCCCTAGGCGCTCGGATTCTTCCTCCAGTTTGCTCCTGAGCTGCGGGTCGGTTGGTGCGAATTCCAAATTGTCCAAAGCAGATGCCAGATAGAGCGTGCTGCCGCCAACCACCACCGCCTTGTTTCCCCGCGCCAAAACCTGCTGCAGTGCATCATCAAACATTTCCCGATATTCAACTGCCGTCAGATCAGTAGTGGGGTCAACGACGGACAAAAGGTGGTGTGTTACACCTTCCATTTGTTGCTGGGTAAGTTTTGCTGTTCCGATGTCCATGCCCCGGTATAGCTGCATCGAATCCGCATTGATGATCTCGGCGTTGCCTAGACTCTTGGCAATTTGAATCGCAAGCGATGATTTGCCGCTGGCGGTCGCTCCGACCACCGCGATTACTTCAGCCACGCCTAGCTCTAATCGGAATTCCTAGGTTTACTTTCCCAGTTGAGCAGGACTCGGCGGCTGCGCGATCGGACGCGTCGCCCCCGGCAGTTCGACGAAGCTGATACATAGACCCCTCGAAAGAGTCAGCAATCAAGAAATATGGAGCAGCTCGGCTAACCTGCACCGTCACCAAATCTCCTGGGCGTGGAGTTTCACTTCCCTGCGGAACTTCAAAGTGAACCAAGCGGTTGTCTCTGGCCCTGCCAGTCAGGCGATTGGTATTGCTGTCTTTTCGACCCTCGCCATTAGCAACCAAAACCTCAACCTCTTGGCCAATTTGTTTCTGATTTTCTTGCCAGGCAACTTCATTGACCAGCTCCAATAAACGCTCGTAGCGCTCTTGGACAACTTCCTTCGCAACCTGATTTGGCATCTCGGCTGCTGGGGTGCCGGGACGCTTTGAATATTGAAATGTGTAGGCCATTGCGAATCTAGCTGCCCGAACCACATCCATAGTTGCCTGGAAGTCCTCTTCAGTCTCCCCCGGAAAACCGACGATTATGTCGGTTGTGATAGCGGCGTTACGAATCTTTGAGCGAACGCTTTCGAGAATTCCGAGGTAACGCTCCGACCGATAGCTTCGCTTCATCGCCTTCAAAATTGAGTCAGAACCGGACTGGAGTGGCATGTGCAGCTGCGGCATGACATTGGCAGTCTCTGCCATCGCATCAATGACATCGTCGGTGAAGGCGGCTGGGTGAGGCGAGGTAAAGCGAACACGCTCCAGCCCTTCAATCTCGCCGCATGCTCGCAGCAACTTGGCAAATGCTCCTCGATCGCCAAACTCAACACCATAGGTGTTTACGTTTTGTCCAAGCAAAGTAATTTCGACTACTCCGTCAGCGACCAGCGCCTTAATTTCGGAGAGTATCTCGCCGGGTCTGCGGTCTTTCTCTTTTCCTCTAAGTGAGGGGACTATGCAGAAGGTGCAGGTGTTGTTGCAACCAACCGAAATTGAGACCCAACCGGCATAAGCATTCTCGCGCTTACTCGGCAGCGTCGAAGGGAAAACCTCGAGCGACTCGAGAATCTCAATTTCCGCGCTCTGATTGTGCCTGGCACGCTCCAGCAAAACTGGTAATGAACCCATGTTGTGGGTTCCAAAAACCACATCGACCCAGGGCGCTTTTTTCTGAATTAGGCTTTGGTCTTTTTGGGCCAGGCAACCGCCAACCGCTATTTGAAAGTCGGGGTTGGCCTCTTTTTTTGCCAGCATGGTGCCGAGATTGCCGTAGAGCTTGTTATCAGCATTTTCTCGAACGGCACAGGTGTTGAAGACCACCAGATCCGGGTTGTCATCCTGGGCGGGAACATACCCGGCGGATTCAAGCAAGCCCGAAATCCGCTCACTGTCGTGAACGTTCATTTGGCAGCCGTAGGTGCGGACTTCGTAGGTTAGAGGCATTGCATAGGGATTTTACCCTTGCTTCTCCGCCCAGCGCACTGCTGAATTCACCACCGCTGAAGGAAAGCCCCTGCGAAGCAGAAAACCACTGAGTCGGCGGTAGCGAACATCCGGGGCTAGCTGCGCCATTCGAATGATTCTGCGTCCAGCCAGCGAATTAGCTAGCTCCTGCTGCTCCTCGAGCGATACCGAGGCGCACACCTCTTCGATTATTGGATCCGCTACACCCTTTTGGCGCAGCTCTCTAGCAATCAGCTTAACTGCCTTGCCCTTGGCTAGTCGGGCGGCTAAGAAGCCGCGAGCGAAAGATTCGTCATCAATCAGGCCGGCTCGAAGAAAATCTCCAATAGCCCAGTCGATTAACTCCTGCGGAATTTCTCGCTTTTCCAAAACATCGCGCAATTGCTTCTCTGTCTTGGCACTGCGAGTGAGCTGGTGAAGAAGAACATTCTTCGCCCGCTTCTGCAGCTTCTCTTCGCTCGGCGGCATCTAAGAACTAAGCGTCGTTAGCAGCCTTGGCAGCCTTTGGCTTAGCTTCTTCCTCTTTTGGTAAGTCCGCTACAGCCCTCGGAACACCAACACCGAGTTTGATCTTGATTTTTTGCTCAATGGTGTCAGCCAGTGCTGGGTTGTCTTTCAGATACTTGCGAGAGTTTTCTTTACCCTGACCTAGTTGCTCACCTTCGTAGGTGTACCAGGCGCCTGACTTCTTTACGATGTCCTGCTCGACACCGAAGTCAATCAATCCGCCCTCACGAGAAATCCCCTCGCCAAACAGGATGTCAAACTCAGCCTGTCTAAATGGGGCAGCCAGCTTGTTCTTGACGACCTTGACTCTGGTGCGGTTACCAACCGAGTCTTGACCATCTTTCAGGGTTTCAATTCTTCTAATGTCCAATCGCACGGATGCGTAGAACTTCAATGCCTTTCCACCGGCGGTAGTCTCGGGTGAACCAAAGAAGACACCGATCTTCTCGCGCAACTGGTTGATAAAGATGGCGGTGGTCTTGGTTTGGCTCAGAGCACCGGTTAGCTTGCGCAGTGCCTGCGACATAAGTCTTGCCTGCAAACCAACGTGGGCGTCGCCCATCTCGCCTTCGATTTCTGCTCTTGGCACGAGCGCAGCCACTGAGTCGATAACAATGACGTCGATTGAACCAGAGCGAATTAGCATGTCAGCGATTTCTAGGGCCTGCTCACCAGTGTCAGGCTGGCTGACCAAAAGCTCATCAATGTTTACGCCTAGCTTCTTGGCGTACTCAGGATCCAGTGCGTGCTCCGCGTCGATGAAAGCAGCCACTCCGCCAGCTCTTTGGGCATTGGCGATGGCGTGCAGAGCAATGGTGGTCTTTCCAGAAGACTCTGGTCCGTAAACCTCAACGATTCTTCCCTTCGGCAGTCCGCCGATACCCAGAGCTACGTCCAGGGCAATTGAACCGGTTGGAATCGATTCGATTGGGGCGCGTTCCTCGCTACCCAGTTTCATGACCGAGCCCTTTCCGAACTGGCGGTCAATCTGCGCAAGAGCGGTCTCTAGCGCCTTTTCACGATCTGAAGCTGTTGGCATGGGGTCCTCTTTTCCTCTGTATTTAGCCATGCTCCAGAAGCTAGCTGGCGGCTCTGACACTTTGTGGGAAATCCAACACGCTGTGGATAACCCTGGTGGTGCTTGAGTTGAGAAAACTCTAAGCGTTCGAACAAAATTTCGAATAACCTCAGTCGGCGTGTCTTGGGGTCTTATTTCTGCCCTGCCAGCGCTCGGCCGGGACTGCCAATTGCTGGCAAATGGCCTGCCAGATGGTCTTTGGATCCTCGCCTGCCGATAGCAGCTCTAGCGGTGTTTTATCGGAGAGTAGGTCCAGCCTGGTGTCGGAAAGGACAACCGCGGCAAAGTCAGGGCCAAATTCGTCCTGAACTAACTCGTGAAAACGGCTTAGCTTCACTGCCTGG
The DNA here is from genome assembly GCA_049242305.1 of Aquiluna sp. Taxonomy (GTDB): domain Bacteria; phylum Actinomycetota; class Actinomycetes; order Actinomycetales; family Microbacteriaceae; genus Aquiluna. The sequence continues at coordinate 13,045 of JBMLPC010000059.1, forward strand.
AGAACAGGTCAGACTCAGTAATGAAGTCGTCTGGCAGGGTGTCTGGGATGAAGGTGTCGTCAATGTAAATACCCTCAGCCACGGCAATGCGAGCAGAAACGTCTCTAAGCAGCACGGAAAGCGGCACCTGCAGGGCATCGGCGACGGACGCGAGGATCTCCGAGGATACTTCCTTCTGGCCGCGCTCTACCTCGGACAGGTAGCCCAGAGCTACCGAAGCCTTGGCTGCCACCTGACGCAGGGTTTGACCCTGGGCTTGGCGGTGCTGGCGAAGGACATCGCCGATCTCTTGCCTAAGTAGTAACAACTTTCCTCCTGGGGACCTAATTTACCCCCTGCTAGGGACAAAGATAGGTCCTACTGCTGAATGTTTCCTGAAGTTAAACCTAGAAAACGCCTATCTCTTCCCGCAAAACCACCAAAGCCCGCTCCAGGCTAGCCAGCCGGATCTCGGCCCGACTCCCCTGAAACTGCTCGGCAAAAACCTTGGTTCCGGCCTTCGAGCTCACGCCCAAATAAACCTCACCCGGCTGATGGTGACCCACCGAATCGGGACCAGCAACACCGGTGACTGATAGACCAATTACCTGATCTGTCGAAACCTGCATGGCAAAAGCAAACTTCGACCTGACCCCCTCGGCCAGCTGCGCAGCCACTTCAGGATCAACGGCCGATTGCATCTGCAGAAGTGATGAGGATACTCCAAGAATTTGGCTCTTCACTTGATCCTGATAGGCATTAATTCCTCCCAGTAACACTTTCGATGCTCCCGGCACATCCGCCAGGCGAGCACAAACCAGTCCAGCCGTTAGGGATTCGGCCAGCGCAATATAGATTCCCTTGCTCTGAGCCTGCTCAATTATTTCTTCGGCCATAAATACTGCAATCCAGTCCAAAGGGTTAGTGCGACGGTGAACCACAAGACTATTTGCGCAAAGACGGAGTACCAGTCGCCCAAGAAGTCAAAGGGGGCAATAAACAAACAGACTGCAACAATCTGCATCACTGTTTTGAATTTGCCACCGCCACTGGCAGCGATGACTTCCTTCTTGATTACGATCAAACGATAAACGGTAATGCCAAGCTCACGAACCAAAATAACTACTGTCGCAGCCCACGGCACAGCACCAAGAACTGATAACACTATAAGTGAACCACTCAGCAGCGCTTTATCGGCAATTGGATCCAAAATCTTTCCAAGATTTGTAATGAGACCGCGCCTTCTGGCAATTGCTCCATCCAGACCATCGGTCGAGGCCGCCAGAATCAAAATCAACATGGCAACGAATCTCAGCCAAGGATCAGACCAAAACTCCAGCAGCATAAACAGCACCACTGGCACGAGTGCCAGTCGGGCGGAGGTAATCAGGTTCGGAGTTTGGCGGTAAAGAAAACTTCTAGAAGTCATCTTTTCGGCCAGTGAGCTGCCAGGCGTCTTCATCAGGGCTATCCTCCCCCGCAACCGCATCCCCCGCAACTGGAGATTGGCCAGTGATTCGAGCCAGGGCCTTGTGCATGTCTTCCGGTCTAATCAGCACCTCACGCGCCTTGGAGCCTTCCGATGGGCCAACAATGCCGCGAGATTCCAGCAGGTCCATCAGTCGGCCAGCCTTGGCAAAGCCCACGCGTAGTTTTCTTTGCAGCATTGAAGTGGAGCCAAACTGTGAGTTCACTACCAGATCACAAGCGGCCAGCAGTACATCAAGGTCATCCCCAATCTCACTGTCCACCATTCGAGACTGAGTTACCTGATTCACATCGCTTCGATATTCCGGATCCATCTGATTCTTGACGTGGCTGACCAGTTTTTGTAGCTCGGGCTCGCTAACCCAGGCACCCTGCACGCGAATTGGCTTGTTGGTTCCCATTGGTGCAAACAGCGCATCACCTTGACCCACTAGCTTCTCAGCACCCGGCCCATCCAAGATCACCCTGGAGTCAGTCACAGACGAAACCGAGAAGGCGAGTCTGGAAGGAACGTTTGCTTTGATAAGCCCTGTTACAACATCAACCGAAGGGCGCTGGGTGGCTAAAACTAAGTGAATGCCGCTAGCTCTAGCCAGCTGGGTAATGCGAACAATGGCATCCTCTACATCGCGTGGGGCAACAATCATCAGATCCGCCAGCTCATCAACCACCACCAGCAAATACGGATACGGCATCAATTCTCGCTGGGAGCCAGCCGGTGGCTTGATTTCCCCGGCCACCACAGCTCGATTGAAATCGTCAATGTGCTTGAAGCCAAAGGAAGCTAAATCGTCATAGCGGGAGTCCATCTCGCGCACCACCCACTGCAGTGCCTCGGCGGCCTTCTTTGGATTTGTAATGATCGGTGTTACCAGGTGCGGGACACCCTGATAAGCAGCCAGCTCAACTCGCTTCGGGTCGATTAGAACCATGCGAACTTCGGCAGGAGTTGCTCTCATCAGAATCGAAGCAATCATCGAATTCACAAAGCTTGATTTACCGGCGCCAGTTGCACCCGCGACCAACAAGTGCGGCATCTTTGCGATGTTGGCAACCAGGTAGCCACCCTCAACATCCTTGCCAACACCAATGGTCAGAGGGTGGTTAGCTCCCTGCGCATTCTTGCTTCTTAGAACATCACCAAGTGTGACTGTCTCTCGATCAGTATTTGGAATCTCAATTCCAATTGCGCTCTTACCTGGAATTGGCGAAAGAATTCTTACCTCGTTCGAGGCAACCGCGTAGGAAATGTTGTTGGTTAATCTGGTGACGGCCTCGACCTTTACACCCGGTGCCAGCTCTACCTCGTAACGAGTCACGGTTGGACCACGTTGGAATCCTGAGACCTTGGCCTCAACATCGAACTCTTGGAAGACGGCATCGATTGCAGCCGCTACTTGATTGTTTACAGAACTTACCGCCTTAGCTGGCGTGCCTGCTGCCAATAGCCCCAACCCTGGAAGAACGTAGGGCTTTCGCTCTCTGGGGGCTGGAATGTCAATCGGTTCGGTTAGTCCCTCTTCGCCACGCAAGAAATCAATCGCGGGCTCATCATTTTCAATTGTCTCTTCGAGTTCAATTTCTGGCAGCTCTTCAGGTTCTGGCTCGACCACAATTTCAAGTGGGGTTTCAAATGCTTGAGGTTCTTCTTTTTCCCGCTGCCACCACTTACTCTCCGGCTGAATCTTTTCTTTCTTTTCGCTCACGCCAAATAAGTAGGCGTAAAGCTCGCGCAGCTTTGGAGCAATTTGGGTTGGAGTTGTTCCGGTCATAACCAGCAGGGAAACCAGAGCTAGCAATACAAGTGCCGGCACCGCTCCCCAGATGGTCAACAAACTAATCAGCGGCCCCCCAATTAGCCAACCGAAAAGACCTCCCGCCCTAGCCAACGCTGGCACCCCATCATTCGGTGATGGCAGGTTTGAAAAGACATGGAAAAACCCAGAAACAACGGAAAGGAAGAACCAAAAGCCAAGCGCAAATCTCGAAGAGTCCCTCACCGAAGAAGGGTGCCTGAATAGATAAATCGAATAGGCAAACAAAACCACTGGCAAGCCAAAGCTCACCAGTCCAAAGAACAAACCGAATGTGAATTGGTGTAGTAGGACTGCCCAGGCTTCATTGCTCAAAAACCAAGCAAAAATGACGCCGAGCACGCTGAGAATAAAAAGTGCAAAAGGTGCGCCGTCTCTTCTCTCCTCGGGCGGAAGCTCCTTGCTAAAAGATCGGACAAGCTGCCCTAGGCCATGGGCAGATGCCATGTAACCGCGCTGCATTACTTCAAAGAACTTGTTTGAGGCGGCTGGCTTTGACTTTGCAGCAGGCGCTGCCGAGCGTGACTTTTTACTGCCGCCTGCTCGCCTGGGCGGCTTGGTTTTTCCAGCCATGCTAGAAAAATAGCAAGTAGATGGGGGAAATCGGCTTAGGCAGGGCGCGAAGAGTAGACAACGATAGGGATGATCATGGGCTTACGTCTGTGTGCCTTAGCAACCCAGGAGCCCACGGTCTTGCGTATTACCTGCTGAAGCTGATGGCTATCTCTCACTCCATCGCTCGCGGCTTGAGCCAGTGCCTGCTCGATTGCGGGCAAGATGTCATCAAAAACATGGTCTTCTTCTGCATATGCTCTTGCCTTGATGGCAGGGCCCTCGACTAACTTGCCAGTTTCTCTATTCACAACAGCGAAGATAGAAATAAATCCTTCCGCTGCTAAAGTTCTGCGATCGTGCAAATCCTCTTCAGTAATTTTTCCAACCGCACCGCCATCGACATATAGCATGTCGCAGCGAATCTTCCCAACTACTTCGGCCTTACCTTCTCGAAGATCAACGACTCCACCATCCTCTGTGACGATGATGTTTTGCTCAGCAATACCGGTCTTTCGAGCAAGCCGTGCATTGGCAACCAGGTGGCGGTATTCGCCGTGAATTGGCATGACGTTTTTTGGTTTGATGATGTTGTAGCAGTAGAGAAGTTCTCCGGCTGCTGAGTGTCCTGAAACGTGAACGTTTGCATTGCCCTTGTGCACAACATTTGCACCTAATCGCGTGAGGCCATCAATTACCCGATAGACGGCATTTTCATTGCCAGGAATCATCGAGCTTGCGAGCAAAACGGTGTCCTGCTCGCCAATCTCAATCTGGTGGTCACTGTTGGCAATTCTCGAAAGCACTGCCATGGGCTCACCTTGCGAACCTGTGGACATAAAGACCAGCTGGTGATCTGGCATGTCTTGAGCCTCAGCCAGATCAACTACCGCCCCGTCAGGGATGTGCAGGTAGCCCAGCTCCGCTGCAATTTTCATGTTCTTGACCATGCTTCGGCCAACAAAGACAACTTTGCGCCGATTTGCAATCGCAGCTTCAATCACCTGCTGCACCCGGTGAACGTGGGAGGCAAATGATGCCACCACCACCTTGCCTCGAGTTTTAGAAATAACAGAATCAATAACTGGCCCTATTTCGCGCTCGAGCGGAGTAAACCCTGGGACATCTGCGTTAGTGGAGTCGACCATGAAGAGATCAACACCCTCTTGGCCAACCTTGGCAAATGCACGAAGGTCTGTCAGTCGCCCATCCAGGGGCAACTGGTCCATCTTGAAGTCACCGGTTGCTAAGACGGTGCCGGCTTTTGAGCGAATAATTACGGCGAGCGAATCCGGAATCGAGTGGTTGACGGCAACAAACTCACACTCAAATTCACCTACCTTTACCCGCATTCCCTCGCTGACTATGTTTATGGGTGCGCTTACGCGGTGCTCAGAGAGTTTTTCTTGCACAAAAGCAATTGTGAGTTTCGAGCCGTAGACAGGAATGTCGGGTCGCATCTTTAGAAGGTAGGGAACGCCCCCAATGTGATCCTCGTGACCATGGGTTAGCACCAAGCCGGCAATGCGATCGAGCTTGTCTGATAGGTAGCCGAGATCCGGCAAGATCAAATCCACACCGGGCTGGGTTTCTTCTGGGAACAAAACGCCGCAGTCAACAATCAGGATTTGGTCATTGATTTCAAAGGTGGTGCAGTTTCTTCCAATTTCACCCACGCCACCGAGAGGGATGACACGAAGGGTGTCTTTGGAAAGTGGTGCTGGTGTGTTCACTAGCGAGTAGTTCCCGCTACCTTAGGCAGCGCTCCGCCAGCAGCCGCATTGCGGTCAGGGCGGAAGTTATCAAAACTAATTCCAGGCACAGCCACCACCTGATCAATGCCACCTTCAATTAGCGCAGCTTCGTGATCTTCTGGTCCCACCAGGGGCAGACGAACGCGGGGCGAATTAATTTGACCAAGGCCGTGCAGCACATACTTTGCCGCAACAGTTCCCGGCACGTGCGTCATGATTGCTCGCTGCAGAGGCTCAAGTGCATTGTGGACCTTGAGCGCAGAGTGAAAATCATTTCGGTTGGTGGCGTCTACCATTTCCCGATAGGCATGTGGAGCAATGTTCGCCGTTACGCCAATTAAACCAGTTGCCCCAATAGAAATGTGTGGCAAGACATTGGAGTCATCGCCTGAGAAATACATCAATCCTGTTTCAAGCATCAATCTTGAAACCTGCGCTAGGTCACCCTTGGCATCCTTAATAGCAACAATGTTTGGATGTTTAGCTGCTCGATGAAAAGTCTCATAGGAGATTGCGACACCGGTGCGGCCAGGAATGTCATAAAGAATTACTGGAAGATCTGTGGCATCGGCAATCAATCTGAAGTGAGTAAGAATGCCAGCTTGGGTGGGTTTGTTGTAATAAGGGGTCACCACCATCACGCCATCAGCGCCCGCTTTCTCACTTGCCTTATAAAGCTGGATTGCGTGGGCTGTTTCGTTTGAACCACCACCGGTGATTATCTTGGCCCTGCCGGATGAAACCCTCTTTCCAACTTCAACTAATTTGATTTTCTCAGCATCTGTCAAAGTCGAAGTTTCTCCGGTGGTTCCGGTAACAACCACCCCATCAGCACCATTTGAAATTACATAGTCGATGTGTTTTTCGGTGGCGACCCAGTCCACTTCACCGTCGGCGGTCATGGGCGTAACAAGCGCAACCAGCACCTGGCCGAAGATGTCTTTTTGCTGAGAAACCATTGGTTTAGCCTAGCGAGTTGGAAACTACGGGGCTACTCGGCCATTTTCATTGAAAGCCTGATAGCTCAGAGGCATCAGCTCCGCCCAGAAATCTTCCATCTTTTCCGCCACCATCTCAATCTCCCGCTGCGGGAAAGAAGGGAAATGGGTTCCTTCGCGCTTGGTCCTTAGAGAAAGAAAGTTCATCAGAGAGCGGGCATTCATGGTGACGTACATGCTGGAGTAGATGTTTAGCGGCAGGACAATTCTTGCTACTTCCCTAGCAACCCCGGCCTCAAGCATTCTTTGATAAGCCTCGTAGGCTGCGCGAGTGACCGCCATGGTCTCTTGCTGAACTAAAGCAAACTGCTCAGCCGATCCATCAACAAATTCATAGTGACCCGGTTTACCTATCTGAATTAGTTTTCGATCTTGCCCTGGAACATAGAAAACCGGACGCAATTCGCGGTAGCGTCCTGACTCCTCGTTATAGCTTGCGATGCGGTGCCGCATAAATTCTCTAAATACAAAGATTGGAGCCTGCACATAAAAAGTCAGGGAATTGTGTTCAAAAGGAGAGCCGTGACGATCGCGCATCAGGTAGTTGATTAGACCCTTGTCTTTTTTCTCGGCCTCTGCATCCGTTAGCTTGGCAGAATCAAGAGTCTGCTCACCTTGGGTGGAAACTCTGGCAGCAAAAAGGACGTCGGCATCTCTGGCGCTGTGGCGCACCAGCTCAACGGTTACATCGCTTCGGAATTCAATCTCGCTCATCGCGAAAAGCCTAGGGGGTCAGGGGCTAGTAAAAAGCCGTAACACTCCGCGCAAGACTGGCTTGATGACCTAACCTAGGGCGGTGGAATCTCTCTTGCCAGTGCTAGCGCTAGTCGCGACCGCCTCCCTGGTTGGGATTTCTTACCGACTCCTCAGGGGACGCGGTCACCGAGTAAGAAGAAGGCAGTTGATTGACCTCAGACGCCTGCGTGCCACCAAGAGTGGAGTCCTCTCCACCGAACTCGGAAAGCAAGCCACGCTAATTCAGTTCTCGACCCAGTTCTGCGGGCAGTGCCCCGGCGTGAGACGCCAACTGGCCCAACTAGAACATCGCCACGGCGGGCTAGCGCATTTAGAAGTCGACATCACGGATCGTCTGAATGTGGCAGCAAGATTTGGCATAAATCAAACCCCAACGGTATTCCTACTCAACAGCGAGGGCGAGCTGGTCTATCGAGTGGGCGGGATTCCCAACCTCAACAAACTAAACCAAGAGCTAGAAAAGCTAGGAGTGAAATGAGCGCCATGATTGACCCCAGAGCACCTCGGTTTGGTGCAGCCATAACATCAGTGATTGCACTAATTGGATTTGCTGATGCCTTCACGACATATGGACAGGTAACGCTCGTCAGTGCAATAGCTCTGTTAGTGCTGTTTGTCTGGAGCGTATTCTTCCCAGCCTCTCACCCATACAAATTCCTATTTGGACTCATTCGACCAAGGATTGGCGAGCCTCAAGAGCTGGAGGATGCTCGTCCCCCTCGGTTTGCGCAGCAGGTTGGACTGTTCTTTGCCGTCTCAGCCGCTGTTGGGTTGCTGATCGGCTCTCAGGTGGTGGTCGCCGTTGCGCTGGCGTTTATTTTTATTGCGGCATTCCTGAATGCTTTTTTCAATTTCTGCTTGGGTTGCCAGATGTATCTGCTGCTAAAGCGCTTTGGCCTCTTTAGCAAGTGATATTGACTTTCGAGCAGCTGCTCTAGCCCTTCGACGATCGCCTAATTTGTCATAGGCATCGGCGAGCAGAAACCACAGTAGGTAATTGGTCTCGTCTTTCTCAATTCGTTCGCGAATTGATGCAAAAACCACATCCCCACTGTCTTTTGTGGCTCTGCCGCTAGGGCGAAGCTGATACTCAGGTAGCGGGATACCGCTCTCCTCTAGAAGTTTGCCGAGCTTGGCCAGTCTCAGACCAAACCTAATTTCAACATAGATGCTGGCAATCGCTGCCAATGGAAAAAACAAAATCGCAATGCCAAGTGCCACAGCAATTGGCTGCGGATCAGTCAGCAGAACTAAGCCTCTTTCAAAGAGGAGAAACGCATAAATCAAAGTGATCAAAACCATGGCGACTAGCCAAATTTTTGTTACCACCTATGCAAGAACCTTCTCGAGTCCAATGGTCAAGCCAGTGGCATTGGCGGTGAATTCGATCGAACGAAGGATGCCAAGTGAATAGGCTCTGTGCGAACTAACGTCGTGAACAATTGAAAGCTGTTCGCTATCTGCGCCAAAAACTGTCTCTTGCCTCGCCGACACTCCTGGTAGACGAACAGAGTGAATTGGAACCCCAGCAATTGACTGTCCTCGAGCAGGTTGTGCAGCATCGGTCACAAGGTTCGGTTGAGTTCGACTCTTGCCGATTACTTCGGCCGTTCTAATTGCAGTGCCGGATGGAGAATCCTTCTTGCCTGCATGGTGAGTTTCGATTATTTCTGCCTCGTGGAAATGCTTGGCCGCTTCAGCCGCAAATCGCTGAGCGAGCATGGAGCCAATTGAAAAGTTGGGTACAACCACCACAGCAGAGGAAGTGCCCGAAAGTTTCTTTTCAACACTTGCAAGCTTTACCTCGGACCAACCTGAGCTGCCCACCAAAATCTTCAGTCCATTGGAAACTGCGAAATCTACGATTTGCTCACTGATTTCAGGGTTAGTAAAGTCAACGACGACATCGGCTCCAAGCATCATCGACTTGTCTGATTTGGAATCAAGCGCTGCATGTAGTTTCAGGTTTGGATCGCTATCAACCAGCTCTTTGGTGAGCTGCCCCATTCGACCGGTGGCTCCAACGATTGCAACAGAAATCATGGGCTAAACCTATCAAGCAAGTTTCTCAAGCGATGAAAGATTTTGGCCAACAGCGACAAGTGAGCTTGGCGCACTCGCTATCCGGTTTGCCACTCTCAAAACATCCGCCTTAGTCTGCGCCTGGAATTTATCCAATACTTCTGAAACGGCTAGGTACTCGCCCGATCCCAACTCAACCCCGACCAACCGATTCATTCGTGCCATGCTCGCCTCAAAGCGAAGGGCTAGTGAACCAGTAATGTTGCCGATTGCAAGCGTGAATTCGTCATCGCTCACTCCATGGCTGGCTATGTCTTCCAGCTGCTCACGCATCAGCTTGATTACCGCCTCGGCATTTTCTGAATTGCAGCCGGCATAGAGACCGAAAAAACCACTATCTGAATAGCCGTGTTGGTAGGAATAAGTGGAATAGGCCAGTCCCCGTTTTTCTCTAATTTCTTGGTAGAGCCTGGATGACATGCCGCCGCCAAGAATCGTGTTGAAGATCGCCAATGCATAGCGATCATCATCCATCGAGTGTGGACTTTGAAAGCCAAGAATCAGATGTGACTGCTGAGTATCTTTTTCAATCAGTCGAAAGCGCTCCGGCTGGGTGGGTTTCCTAAACTCTTGCGGTCTTCTCGCAATTGGATCCTGCGGATTTTTCCATCCAACTAACTCCAACTGATTTTGGACTAGTTCGACAAGGTGGGCATGCTCCACGCCACCGGCAGCCGCGACAATCAAAGTATTAGCGGCGTAGTGCTGTCGGTAGTGATCCACAACCTGCTCGCGAGTAACCGCCAAGATGCTCTCTTTGGAGCCACCAATTGGCCTACCCAAATCGCTGTTGGGCATAAGGGCGTCTGAGAATGCCTCGTGAGCGACATCTTCAGGATCATCATCATTCATGGCCAACTCTTCGAGAATTACTGTCTTCTCGGTTTCAAAGTCAGTCTGATCAATCTTGGCGGAGGTGAACATGTCCAGCAGAACATCGGTTGCCAGGTTGATGGCTGAATTTTGAACCCGGGCGTAGTAGCTGGTGTATTCCTTAGCCGTAGCGGCATTGGATGATCCACCGACCGAATCGAAAGCAATTGAAATATCTAAGGCTGATCTGCGTGAAGTTCCCTTGAAAAGTAGATGCTCGAGAAAGTGAGTTGAGCCGAGATGATGCATTGATTCATCACGTGAACCAACCCCGACAGAAACAGAAATGGCAACCGAGGGAGCTCCCTGCACATGCTCAGTTAAGATGCGGACACCGCTGTCGAGGACGGTTTTTGAAACCGTAGCCTCGTCAGCGGTGAACTCAACTGATGCTTTTAGCGGCAGAAGCAAGGAATTACTCCGACTTTGCTTCGTCCTCAACAACTGGCACAAGCGATAGCTTGCCGCGGTCGTCAATCTTGGCAATCTCAACCAAAATCTTCTGACCAACCTCAAGCACGTCTTCAACGTTCTCAACTCGCTTACCGCCGGAAATCTTCTTCAGTTCGGAAACGTGAAGTAGGCCGTCCTTGCCTGGAAGTAGTGACACAAACGCACCAAAGGTTGCTAGTTTCACCACGGTACCCAGGAAGCGCTCTCCAATTTCTGGAACGTGCGGGTTGGCAATTGCATTGATTGCTGCCTTCGCTGCCTCGGCGGCTGGACCATTGGTTGCACCAATAAATACAGTTCCGTCATCTTCAATGCTGATTTCAGCTCCAGTGTCTTCCTGAATCTGGTTGATCATCTTGCCCTTTGGACCAATGACCTCACCGATCTTGTCCACTGGAATCTTCACAGAAATGATTCTTGGAGCGTATTGAGATAGCTCATCAGGAGCATCAATCGCCTCAGTCATCACATCCAAGATGAACAAACGCGCTTCTTTGGCTTGAGTTAGAGCCTTTGCCAACTCGGCTGATGGAATTCCATCAAGCTTGGTGTCTAGCTGAATCGCGGTAACGAATTCTTTGGTTCCAGCAACCTTGAAGTCCATATCTCCCAGTGCATCTTCCGCACCAAGGATGTCGGTCAAAGCTGCGTACTGAGTCTTGCCGTCAACGGTGTCTGAGATCAGACCCATCGCAATACCCGCTACCGGAGCTCTCAGTGGAACGCCGGCGTTGAGCAAGCTAAGAGTGCTGGCACAAACAGATCCCATGGAAGTTGATCCGTTAGAACCAAGCGCCTCGGAAACCTGACGAATCGCATACGGGAACTCGTGTCTGGTTGGAAGAACTGGCACCAGGGCACGCTCTGCAAGAGCTCCGTGACCAATCTCGCGACGCTTTGGCGAACCAACACGGCCAGTCTCGCCAGTTGAGTAAGGCGGGAAGTTGTAGTGGTGCATGTAGCGCTTTGTGGTGACGGGAGTCAGCGCATCAATCTGCTGTTCCATCTTGAGCATGTTCAAGGTAGTGACACCAAGAATCTGGGTCTCTCCGCGCTGGAAGATGGCGGAGCCGTGCGCTCTAGGAATAACTGCGACCTCGGAGTCAATGACACGAATGTCCTTGAGGCCTCTGCCGTCAATGCGGATACCTTCTTTTAGAACACGGGTGCGCATTACTTTCTTAGTTACTGCCTTGTAAGCTGCGGAGAATTCGAGCATCTGCTCTTCTGAGAGCTTGCTGGCTAGTTCTTCCTTGACCTTGGCCTTGAGAGCCTCGTCTGCATCCTGACGAGCCTGCTTGTCAGCAATCTGATAAACCTTGCCAAGCTCAGCAGCAGCTGCGCTTGAAACAATCTCATAAACCTCATCGGAGTATGGCAAGAACAGTGGGAACTCAGCAGTTGCCTTTGCAGCAGCTTTAGCAACCTTGTTCTGTGCCTCAACCAAAACCTTGATGAAAGGCTTAGCCGCCTCTAGTCCCTGAGCAACTACCTCTTCAGTTGGAGCCTTCGCTCCGCCTTGAATCAGGTCCCAGGAAGTTTCGGTGGCTTCAGCTTCGACCATCATGATTGCAACATCTTCTTTGCCGTCTTCTTCAATCACTCGACCGGCAACCACCATGTCAAACACAGCGTTTTCAATCTCAGAGTGACGAGGAAAAGCAACCCACTGTCCGTCAATTAGCGCTACTCGAACACCGGCCACAGGACCAGAGAACGGAAGTCCTGCCAACTGTGTGGACATGGATGCGGCGTTGATAGCGATAACGTCATACATCTCATCCGGGTGGATAGACATGACCGTTGCGACAACCTGGATTTCGTTTCTTAGACCATCTACGAAAGATGGGCGCAGTGGTCGATCAATCAAGCGAGCGGCCAAAATAGCTTCAGTTGAAGGTCTTCCCTCTCTGCGGAAGAAGCTGCCCGGAATCTTTCCAGCGGCATACATTCTTTCCTCAACATCAATTGTCAGCGGGAAGAAATCGAACTGATCCTTTGGCTGCTTTGAAACCGTGGTTGCTGAAAACAACATGGTTTCATCGTCTAGGTAGACAGCTGCACTGCCAGCTGCCTGCTGGGCAAGCCGACCGGTCTCAAACCGAATTGTGCGCTTGCCAAATTTGCCGTTATCGATAACGGCTTCTGCGTATTTAATTTCTGGGCCTTCCATGGCCCCTCCTTATCCTCATTGCGCACGACAACAAGACCCACTCGGGTCAAACGTGCTAGAGGAGGAAGCGCTGGTCGTCAGTCAAAAATTCTGGGGCAGTGACCCAGAATCCTCCACCGAGGACCCGCCTTCGTCTCCTCCTTGGATAAGCCTAACGAAATGATTACGGTTTGCCCAGTAAAAAACCCCAGGCAATCTGCCTGGGGTTTTCAAAAATCGCTAGTTATCGGCGAAGTCCTAGACGCTCAACCAACTTTCTGTAGCGGTCGATGTCGATCTTCTGCAGATATCCCAGCAGACGACGGCGCTGACCAACCAGCAGAAGAAGACCTCTGCGGGAGTGGTGATCGTGCTGGTGACCCTTGAGGTGCTCAGTCAAGTCTGAGATGCGGCGTGAAAGAACCGCGATCTGAACTTCTGGGCTGCCTGTGTCTCCGGGGCCTGTTGCATATTCCTGAATGATTTGCTGCTTGATTTTTGCATCAAGTGCCATTGCTGGTCCTTTCCTATCCGCTGCGCGGCGCCAGGGACCGAATGTCCAAAGCTCTCTTTATCCGCGGCCGGTAAACGGCGAGCAATAGCCTAGGGGTTGAAGCAGGAAAATGCTAGGCGGTAGTTCCCTCTTGCAAGCTGGCGGGGTTCTCTGGCTCTACATACTTATTGCCGTCATAGAAACTTCGGGAGGGCTTGAGGGCGAAGACCAGGTAAATGACAATCACAGCCAAGAACAGACCAAAAATTGGCACAACTAAGAACACCAGCGACATCAGGTCTTCAGTTGAAAGCGCCAGCAGGCTGCCAGAAGTAGAAAGGATTGAAATAACCCCGATTGCCGCAAAGACTCCATATGCAATTGGAATCACCTGCAGCAGTAGCCACTTAGCCGAAAAACCTGCGTCATGGAATCTCCTAGCGGTCACCGACAGATTGGGCACCAGCAAAGCGATTCCCAAAAAATTAGTAATTGGGGTTGGTTGCGAAAGGCTGTTTTGAAGCTGTAGCCATTCATCCTGTGCCACTGGCACCGGCCACAATACCGACTCGATTGTTGTGGCAACAATGCTGATCAGGATTGTGAATAAAAACCAATACCAAAACTCAGATCTAGAAGCACGGCCTCGGAAATTGAAGTAATTCTTGAATCCGCTTTTTACGGCATCTGCAAAGCTCATGGTTCTACCCTACTCAGCTAGGAGCTGTTTTGCCTTGGCAACATCGGCTGCAATTTGAGCTGTTAGCTGCTCAATCGATTCGAACTTGGCCCAGCCTCTGACTTGGGCTACATATTCACAAACCACCGTCTTGCCATAGAGGTCAAGATCGTCTCGACCAATCACATGCGACTCCAGCAGCCGCGGTACTGCTTCAATCGAGTCATTGGTGCCAACTGAGTGGGCTGCCGGATAACGAACACCATCGGCAATTAGGTAACCCGCGTAGACGCCATCTGCAGGCAGGTAACCCTCGGAAGACCTCGATAAGTTGGCGGTCGGGTATCCCAATTTTCTGCCAAGTTTTCTGCCGTGCTCAACTTCACCCTTGGTGGCGTGGTTGCGCCCGAGCAAGAGATTGGCAGTTTCCACTCTCCCCTGATCGAGCAATTGCCTAATTTCGCTTGTGGAAATTTTGTGGCCATCAACTTCAACGTGGGCAACTTCGCGAACCTGAAATCCATGTTTCAATCCAAGCTCCCTCAGAGTTGAAACATTTCCCTTTCCGCCAGCGCCGAATCGGAAACCCTCGCCCACTAAAACAATCCGTGCGCGAAGCGTGGCTATGTGATTCTCTACAAACTCATCGGGTGTCAGCTCGGCCAAAGACTTATCAAAATCAAGAACACACAGGACATCGATACCCAGCGACTCCAGCAGCTCTGCCTTCTGTGAAGGTCCAATAATCGGGCTGGGGACGCTATCAGGTTGCAGAACAGCATTGGGATGGCGATCAAAGGTTAGAACGCAGGCGGCTAGCCCGGCTTCCTCTGATGCTTCAATCAATTCGTGCAGAAGCTGCTGATGCCCAAGGTGAATGCCGTCAAACTTCCCAATCACAACCGCCGTATCAGAAGCATTAGCCGGCAAGTTCCCAGCGACCCTAAGCACTTATTTTCCTCAACCAAAAAATGCCAAGAACTGGCAATACCAATGGGACAAATCCATAGCCAATTCCGTAGCCAGACCAAACCGACGGATGATTGAACAGCTCAGGTAACACAATGCTCAGGGTGCCAACGATGACTACGCCCAGCAGTTCAAACCAAACTGCGAATTTCGCATACTTACGAAGGCTAGAGACGGACAGCAAAACTGTGGCGATTATGTAGACGATAGCTGCGAGTAACGACAGAGAATAGGCAATAGGCGCCTGCTCGAACTCAAACAGCAGCTGATAAACCGATCTTGCACTGGCGGATAGGGCAAATACTGCATAGACAGCAATCAGAATGCGGCCGGGACCAAGAGTTTCCTGCACGCACTAAGTCTAGGGTGAGCTACTCGGAAACTTCTGGCACCTCTGGTACTGGTAGGCCGGTACCTAAGACGGCTGCCGAAGTAACACGCACCTTTTCCTCGAGCCCGACTAGGGCAGACGTAGCAATCAGTCCTTGTGCATCAAGCCTCACGGCAAATCGAGAAACAGCTCTGACAGCTAAGGAGTCTTCATTGCAAATTGTTAGAGTCACGGGGACAAGTGCCTTGTAAGGCAAGGCCGCATCTGATGTTCCAGGCGAAGGCAAAGGTGTGGCTTGTGTTTCAAATTTTGTTGTGATTATCTGCCCGTTAGTTTCGGTACTGAACATCGTCGAACCCGCGTAGATCGACTGCTGATCTGGCAGCAGAATTCCATCCGGAGTCTCGATGTTGGCTACGGTAGCTCCCGCTATGGTTGCCTCTGATAGCGGGAAAAGTCCGATGCCGCCAGCTGGTAACTCAAAAATCAAGTCTGAGAAAAGCGCCTCCGAGTCTTCCCGCAAAAGGCTAAAGCTGCTTCCCTCTCCGCTGAGTTCCTGGGTCCAGCGCTCCATTGCTTCGATTAGAAGGGCACTGGAGTTCGGCACGACACTAATTTCAAGATCGGGAAAAACAACTTCGGGATTGCTCTGTGCAATAAGTGGGTCAGACCAATTGGTAATTTCACCGGTGAAAATTCCCTGAATAGCCTCACCGGAGAGGTTGATAGAGAAAGCCTCTTCTAGATAGAAAACGATTGCTGCCGCATCGTAAGCAACTGGGGCCGAGGCAATCGCTTCGCATGAAGTTGGGAAAATTGAGGCCACTATTTGAGCGTCAGCGGCGGAGTCAGCGGGAAACATTGAGAGCTCTGGGCATGCAGCCACAAGAGGTTCGTTCCAGGTATAAGCAAGATCAGCGAAACCTGGGTCTAGATAGATTGACACTTCGCCAGCTTCGCCGCACTGAACGATTTGCTCGGCCTGTTCCACTAGCAGCGATTGTGGGATTGGTGGGTCACAGGCGGTGAGAGTAAAAAGGGATGCTGTTGCAACGAGACCAATTTTGAGTCTTTTCAATTTCTCTCCCAACTTATTGAGTTGAGGCCCAAGACTGTTAAGTCCTGGGCCTCAACACTGTAACTACTATCTGATGCGGTCGATGGTTCTGTTAGCGACTGTCAGGAAGGATCCCGAGAATGCTACGTAACCTAGGTTTGCACCCTTCTGAGGCACACAGGTGTTTACAACGTACTTGATGAAGTTACGTGCAGCCTTTGCCTGTGGAGTTGCAGCCTCGGTTGGTGCCATCGCGTAAGCCACTAGAACAACAGAGTAGAAGTTAGTGGTCTTCTTGCTACCGGTTAGACCTGACTTCGCGTTGTAGTTGAAGGTAACTACACCGTTTGAGTCCATCTTCTGAGCAGCTAGGAAGTTACGCGCAGTCGCAACGGTTGGCTTGACGAATTTGCCAGCACCATTCTGCACGGATGCCAAGCCAAAGCCTTCAGCTAGAGCATCAGCTAGATCCAGGTAGCCAATTGAATAGGCCGTCTTCTTGATTTCAGCTCGAACACCCTGGCTCTTGTCTCCAGCGATACCAACTGCCTTGTTTCCTGTTGCAGTTGCCCAGCTGTCATTCTGAACCCAGCCACCATTTGGAACGGTCTGCTTTAGCCAGTTTGAGAAGTTGTTGGTGGTACCAGATCCATCCTTGCGGTAAACCACGTTGATGTTCTGGTTTGGCAGCTTAACTCCCTTGTTGACATCTGCAATCTTCTTGTCATTCCACTTCTTGATCTTGCCAAGGAAGATGTCGGAAATCAGAGCAGGCGTTAGACGAACATCTTTTAGTTCAGGGGCGTTGTAGGCAATTGCAATCGGGCCGGCAACTGCTGGAACGTAAGTGAAGTCAAACTTAGGCTCTACACCTTTTTCGTAGAGTGAGTCTGATGCACCAAAGGCAGTCTTGCCATCGGCGAAGTCTTTCTTACCGGTGCCGGAACCTGCAGGGTTATAGGTAACAGCGTCGGTGGTGTATCCAGCGATACACTCGGCGAACATCTTGCCGGCATAGGAAGATCCGGAACCTGAGATGTCAGTTGCGTGAGCAGCAGGTGCTACGAATAGTGAAGCAACTGCAATTGCTGCAGAAGCTAGGACTGCGGGAAGTTTCCGCATTTTGTCTCCTTCGATTTGTTTGTCTGGTGAACAACTACAGACAAGCCCTGGATGGTTAACAACGACCCCCGAGGTTGATTTACTGCTTGCGAACGAATGGTTAACGTTTGGCTAACCAAAGTGACCATTGACATAGGCATTTGTCCTTGGGTCAATTGGCCCGTGGAAAATACGCTCGGTCTCGGCGAATTCAACAACGTGTCCCGGTTCGCCATCCTCAGCTAGGAAAAACGCTGTTTGGTCAGAAATGCGCTGCGCCTGTTGCATGTTGTGGGTGACGATAACAATGGTCATCGTCTCCTTAAGTTCCAGAATTGTTTCTTCAATTCTTCGTGTAGACCCTGGGTCAAGCGCAGAACATGGCTCATCCATCAACATCACTTCAGGAACCATGGCTAGGCCACGGGCAATACAAAGTCTCTGCTGCTGACCACCAGATAGGGATAGCGCAGGTTCCGATAGACGGTCCTTTACCTCATTCCACATGGATGCTCGACGAAGCGAAGTTTCGACCAGTTCCTCCTCGTTATCAACTTTTTGTCCAGAAAGTCGCAATCCTGAAATCACGTTGTCCTTGATGGTCATGGTTGGAAATGGATTCGGCTTTTGAAACACCATGCCAACTTTGAGGCGAACATCTACCGGATCCACCCCAGTTTCATAGATGTCTTGGCCATCAAGCAGCACCCTTCCTGCCAGGCCCGCACCTGGAATTAGTTCGTGCATGCGATTGAGTGTCCTGATAAAAGTCGACTTACCACAGCCCGAAGGGCCAATCAAGGCCGTGACTTGATTCGATGGAAACGTCAGTGATACATCTCTGAGCACGTGTCTGGCGCCGAACCAGACGTTTACGTTGTCAGTTTCTAGGTGATGGGTTTGAACGAGACTCATTTTTTCTTTCCTGACTTTCGTGGGGAGGAGGCGATTCGAGCCGCCGAAAAGATAATCGCAACCACAATCAAAATGGTTGCCGCCGCACCCCAGGCACGAGCGATAGAGCCATCGGTGCCAAAGGAGAGATTTAGGAATAGGTAGGTAGGTAGCGAGGCAACCCCACCATCAAACATGTTCAGGTTTGTGACGTTGTTTGTAAAGATAGTCAGAAGAAGTGGCGCCGTTTCACCAATAATGCGAGCAATTCCTAACAAAACTGCCGTGATTATTCCTGACTTAGCAGCTGGCAGAGTGACCATCAGGAAAGCTCGCCACGATGGAGCACCGAGTGCCAGTGCTCCATTGCGAAGTTCTTTCGGAACTAATCGCAAAGCTTCTTCGCTTACTCTCGCAACTGTTGGAAGCATCAAGGGAACCAGGGCAAGTGAGCCGGCGTAGCCGGCATAGGAAGAAACACCAGTTGCGATAAACATGGCGTAGATGAAGAGGCCCGCCACAACCGAAGGTAGTCCGCTCATGGCCTGCAAAAGAGTTCTAATCAAACCTCGACTCTTACCCTGGGTCTCGGTGATGTAGACAGCCGTGGCAATTCCCAAAGGCACAGTGATGGCTGTTGTGAAGGTAACAATCATCAAAGTTCCAACTAAAGCGTGACCCAACCCGCCATAGCTGAGATCGGATGTTGGGCCTACGTAGCGGTTATTTTGATAGAAGAAGTGCGGGCTCAAAGCCTGAAAGCCAGTTGCAAAAACAGCTATGACAACGCTCAACAGCATCACAAGAACAAAGGTCGTTAGGAAAAGCGTCACGACCACTAATAGTCCGTCAGGAATTCCTCGGCGACCGTAGCCGACGTAACCGGCGAAAGCTCCCCCCAAAAGCT
The DNA here is from genome assembly GCA_049242305.1 of Aquiluna sp. Classification (GTDB taxonomy): domain Bacteria; phylum Actinomycetota; class Actinomycetes; order Actinomycetales; family Microbacteriaceae; genus Aquiluna. The sequence continues at coordinate 32,377 of JBMLPC010000059.1, forward strand.
GCAGAGGAAGGAACACGGCATACAAGACCACTATGAAGTTCAATCCGGATAGGAACCAGAAGCCAAGTGAAAATGCAAGTGGCAAAATTGATGCCAAAATTATTGCGCTCAGCAGCTTCGAATCTATTTTTGACCAGGGTCTTGATTCCTTTGGCCTAGCGAGCATTTCGAGGGTCATGCTTGCCTCCAGGGCTGTGCTTTGGCAACAATCCACGAGGCGATGGCATTAACAATGAGTGTGACCACAAACAGAACAACACCGGCCGCCATCAAGGCAGCAAGCTCGGCTTCAGTTGCCTCTGCGAATTTTGCCAGAACTAGTGATGCAACATTTCCGCCCTCGGGCATCAAAATCATGCCCCAGTTGAAGCGGTCATAAACCAGGTTCAATACAAAGTAAATTGCTACAGTCTCCCCCATCGCGCGTCCCAACGCGAGCAAAGTTCCTCCAACAATTCCCGATGCTGATGTCGGCAAAATAACTTTGCGAAAAGTTGATTCAGCATTCCCACCCAGAGCCTGCGCGGCGCGAATAACCTCTTGATCCATTTGGCTAAAGATTTCTCGAGTTACGGAGGCGATAATCGGCACAATCATGATTGCCAGAACCAAAGATGCGATGAAGGGTGAATTTGCAAAAGTTCCCGCATCGTGGGCAAAAATTGGAATCCAGCCGAAAAGGTCCTTGAGGATAGCCGCCCACTCCACGGCCACTGGCACGAATGAAAGAAGACCCCACAATCCAATTACCACCGAAGGAATGGCGGCCAGGAAATCAACGAGAATAACGGCAGCCTTTCCAATTGCTTTTGGAGCGATAAAAACTATGAAATAAGCAATTGAGATAGCCATTGGAACGGCGATCGTCGTCGCCATGGCCGCAATGAGGAGGGTTCCATAAAGTTGTGGACCGAGGCGTAAAACTGGAGGATCAACCGACGTGTCCCAACCCGTGCCGAAAACAAACGGCAAAACTCCTTGCTCCTCGAACGCAGGCCAAGCTCGCTGCATCAAAAAGAAAAGAATTAGCAAAATAATCACAATTGCCGAATAAGCGGCAGTGGATGCGATTCGGAAAAAGACCTTGTCCGCTCTCCTAAAGGGCCTGAGTTGAAGGTCCCGTTTAGTTGGCAGATTTGGGCTGGTCATGCCCAAATCCTGTTGGAGGCAGGTAAAGACCAGGTCTTTTTGAAGTGAACGAAAGATGAACGACTAGCTACCGAAAGGGATGCCGGTCCATATCTGCTGCATGCGCACCAACATGACTGCAATGGTGAGATTGGCAAAACCCATGACCACCGTTGACCAACGAGATGGCTCAGCCAGGGCCCAGACCACTGCAGCTGGAGGTATTAAAAGGGCGACGAGGAGATAACCGAAAAACTCGATGGTGCTGATCTGGGCCTGATCTCCCCCAATCACCATTCCTATCGTGACTGCCAATTGAATTAGAAGACCCAGCTCAACACCAGACAGCAGAATAATTAGTGACCCTTTTGGCTTGATACCAATGAGTCCAGCCAAAACCAACAGAGACCCGACAGCGATTGATGCCCAAAGAAGAGCCAGGTAAAGCCAGTCAACCATTAAATGCCTCCGGGAAAACCGTGATGGAGCGGTAGCTATTCGCAACTGGTTCAAGTATCGCTAAGAGTTGCCCATGGAAACTGGCAGCGACGTTACCCTCATTGGCAAGTGAAATGCGCTTGCCATGAATGATGTCTTGGGCTTGTGAGGATGAAAGCTCAACGACCGGGAATACTTTCTTTGCCACATCCAATAGGGACTTCAGCTCACTTACTTGATCGACCGAAGTTGATTCACTAATTGAAAATTCGCCAATTCTCGTTCTCCTAAGTGCCCGCAGGTGGCCACCAACACCAAGCGCTGCACCAAGATCTCTCGCCAATGCCCTGATGTAGGTGCCGGAGCTGCAGTCGACTGTTGCGTCAAACTCAACAAAGTTGCCAACAGCTCTGAGTTCGGAGGTGGGCTGGAAATGATAAATCTCGACAGTTCGCGCCGGGATTTTCACCTCTTCGCCAGCGCGAGCGAGCTCATAAGCTCTTTTTCCCTCAATCTTGATGGCGCTAACGCTTGACGGAACCTGCTGAATACTGCCAGTGAGATTCTTGATCTGCTCTTTGATTTGATCCATCGTTACAGCTGCCGCTGAAGCTTCAGAAAGAACAGCGCCCTCTAGGTCATCGGTTGAAGTTGATTGACCTAGCCGGATGGTTGCCAGGTATTGCTTGTCTAGACCGAATAGATGGTGAAGCAGCTTTGTTCCCGATCCAATTCCCATCACTAAAAGTCCGGATGCAAAAGGATCCAGGGTTCCCGCATGACCAATTTTCTTTTCAGATAACTTTTTTCTCAGCTGGGCAACAACATCGTGCGAGGTCATCCCAGTGGGCTTATCAATCAGCACCACTCCGCTGAGCAATTAGTCGTCCTGCGGCTTGGGCTTGACGTAAGGGTCAGGATCGCCAGCAGGCTTTGCTTTTTTAGCAATCTCTTCAACCTCTGCGTCCCTGCGCTTTGCTTCAGCTAACAGCTCTGCTAAAGCTCCGGCGCTGGCAGGAATTTCATCCTTTATGAGCTCAATGGTTGGGGTTATTCGAATTCCTAGTCGGTGACCAATTTCACCGCGCAGCCTGCCGCGATTACGCTCGAGCGCCTGCAGTGTGCGCTCCTGCTCTTCATCGGTTCCATAAACTGTGAAGTAGATCTTGGCGTGCGACAAATCGGGAGTTACCCGAGCGTCAGTGAAAGTAACGAATCCGATATCCGGATCTTTCACTCCCCGCTCGAGCGCCTCCGCTGCGAGCACCTTGATTCGCTCTCCCAGTCGGCGAGCTCTGTCGTGATCAACCACTAGACCCTCGGCTTCTCCACCATTTCATAGGTTTCAATCTCATCGCCAACTTGGACATCATTGAAGTCGCCTAGGCCAATACCACACTCATAGTCAGTCTTGACTTCGCTGACATCGTCCTTGAACCTTCTGAGTGACTCGACCTTCAGGCCTTCCTTGACGACCGCTCCATCTCGAATAACTCGAGCCAGAGCATTTCGCTTGATTACGCCGCTTCGAACATAAGAACCGGAGATGGTTCCGAACTTGGAGGAGCGGAAGATTTCGCGAATCTCTGCTGTACCCATCTGCTTCTCTTCGAACTCTGGCTTGAGCATGCCCTTTAGAGACTTCTCAATGTCTTCCAGTGCGTTGTAGATGACGCTGTAGTAGCGAATGTCAACGCCTTCGCGATCAGCTCGCTCGCGCGCCTTGTTATCTGGTCGAACGTTGAAGCCGATAATTACTGCTGCATCAACCGTTGCAAGGTTGACGTCTGACTCTGTAATCGCACCAACACCGCGGTGGATGATTCGCAGCTGAACACTGGCGTCAACATCAATCTTCAGAAGCGCATCTTCCAGAGCCTCAACCGCACCTGAAACGTCACCCTTGATGATGAGGTTGAGCGATTCAACCTTGCCCTCCTCAAGAGCCTTAGTGAAGTCTTCCAGCGACATCTTCTTGCGGGTTCTAGCCAGTAGCGCATTGCGATCTGCAGCCTCACGCTTTTCGGCAATCTGTCTTGCCTGACGCTCATCTTCCGCAACTACGAACTTGTCACCCGCTCTTGGCACGGACTGCAGTCCCAGCACCTGAACTGGCCTGGATGGTCCCGCCTCAGTGACGGCCTCGCCATTTTCATCAAACATTGCTCGAACTCGGCCGTGTGAAGAGCCTGCGACTATCGCATCACCAACACGGAGAGTTCCGGATTGAATTAGCACGGTAGCAACTGCTCCGCGACCCTTATCCAGGTTCGCTTCAATTGCAACGCCGCGCGCTGCCCGATCTGGATTTGCTCTGAGGTCAAGAGCTGCATCGGCAGTAAGAAGCACGGCATCCACCAGCTTGTCTAGGCCAACTCCCTTGAGTGCGGAAACGTCGACAAACATGACATCGCCACCGTATTCCTCGGCAACCAAACCAAACTCAGTAAGCTGCTGGCGAATCTTGGCTGGGTTGGCGCCTTCTTTATCAACCTTGTTAACCGCAACCACAATTGGCACCTGGGCCGCTTGCGCGTGGTTAAGAGCTTCGATGGTCTGTGGCATAACGCCGTCATCGGCGGCAACCACCAAGATTGCGATGTCTGTGACCTGGGTACCGCGAGCACGCATAGCCGTGAAGGCCTCGTGACCTGGCGTATCGATAAAGGTAACTGCTCTGTCTACGCCTTCGTGCTTGGCGTGCACCTGGTAAGCACCGATGTGCTGGGTGATTCCGCCGGCTTCCCCAGCGACTACGTTGGAGTTTCTGATTGAGTCAAGTAGCTTCGTCTTACCGTGATCAACGTGACCCATGACAGTCACTACGGGTGGTCTAGGTTGAAGTAATTCTTCATCTTCGTCTTCCAGCTCTGTAGAGATGTTCAGACCGAAGCCTTCAAATAGCTCTCGCTCTTCGTCTTCTGGTGAAACCACCTCGACTTTGAAGCCGAGCTCTTCACCAAGAATCTGGAAGGTATCTTCATCTAGCGATGCTGTGGCGGTTGCCATCTGACCTAGGTGGAACAAAACAGTGATTAGCTGTCCAGAATTTGCGCCGATCTTGTCAGCAAAATCTTGAATTGATGCTCCTCGGCGAAGTCGAATGACGGTTGTGCCATCTCCGCGTGGAACTACTGCACCACCCAGTGATGGTGCCTCTCTTAGCTCAAACTCTTCCTTCTTTACACGCTTTGACTTGCGCGACTTACTCTTAGATCCGCCCTTACCAAAAGCACCTGCGGTGCCAGCACCGCGACCTCCACGACCTCCTGGTCCTGGTCTGGACGGTGGGAATGCACCTTTACCCGCTGGTGGGAAAATTGATGGACCGCCGGCACCAGCGCGCTGTGGTGGACGCGGTCCACGCGGTGCGCCTGTTTGTGGTCTGCCACCAGCACGATCAGGACGTTGACCCTGTGGTCTAGGTCGAGACATACCCTGCGCTGATGAAAATGGATTGTTACCAGGTCTTGCCATCGGACGAGGAATCCCCATTCCCTGCGCAGATGCAAAAGGATTGTTACCGGGTCTCGGAATTCCAGTTAGTGGGTTCTGCGTTGGGGCAGCCGCTGCAGGTTTTTCCTGCTTGGGTTCAACCTTGACTTCTTCAACTGGCTTTTCTTCAACAGTTTCAGTTGTCGCCTTAGCTTTGGTTGATTTAGCAGCTGGCTTCTTAGGGGCAGGCTTTTCAGCATTTGGGAAAGCTGCGCGCAACTTGGCTGCGACAGGGGGTGCGATCGTTGAGGATCCGCCCTTTACATACTCACCAAGTTCTTCCAGCTTGGCGAGCGCGACTTTAGTGTCGATACCAAGCTCTTTGGCTATGTCATATACGCGTGGAAGCGCCAATTACTTTCTCCTGTCTGGGGCCGACCCCAAACAGGGCAGGCCTTATTGCTGAGCGGAACTCATTTCGAGCTACTCATTTGTTGTTTCTCATGTCTTCTGCCTGCATTCGTTTTCCGCTGAGCGGTGAAAGGCAAGTCTAGGACCTTGCGGCCGAAAAGGCTATTCCTCAAGTGAGCTATCAGGCTGGATGTCAATCTTGGCGCCAGTGAGCTTCGCAGCCAGCCGGGCATTCTGGCCCTCTTTGCCGATGGCCAAGGAAAGTTGAAAGTCTGGCACCAAAACCCGCACTGCTCGCTGGGCTGGATCAATCACAAAGGACGAGGAGACCTTTGCTGGGGAAAGGGCGTGTGCAACATATTCGGCAAGATTTTCAGAAAAATCCACCACGTCAATCTTTTCTTCATTCAGCTCAGCACTAACCGCTCTGACTCGTTGACCAAGTTCGCCGATGCAGGCGCCTTTAGCATTGATTGATGGGTCTTTAGACCTAACCGCAATCTTGGTTCTGTGTCCTGCTTCGCGGGCAATCGATGCGATCTCTACAAGGCCTGATGCAACCTCAGGAACCTCGAGCGCAAAGAGTTTGCGAATCAAGTTTGGGTGGGTTCTGGAAACCGTGATCATTGGTCCTCGCAGACCACGTTGCACCTGAGTTATGTAGACCCTTATCCGGCGACCATGCGAGTAGTCCTCCCCTGGCACCTGCTCCTCAGGAGGCATCAAAGCTTCAATCGAACCCAGGTTCACGTAAACCATGTATGGCTTAGTACCTTGCTGAATCTGACCGGAGACGATGTCTCCCTCTTTGCCCTTGAATTCGCCGAGCAATCCTTCATCAGATAGTTCGCGCATTCGCTGAGCAATGACTTGCTTTGCGGCATAGGCAGCCACGCGGCCAAAGCCTTCCGGAGTTACTTCTTTTTCGCCAATCTTCTCGCCGTTTTCATCGAGTACTGGTGCAAAGATGCTGACGTGACCGGTCTTGCGATCAAGTTCTGCGCGAGGGCCTTTAGTTTGATCAGATATGTGCTTGTAGTAGGCCGCAAGAATTGCTTGTTCAATAATTACAACTAGCTCTTCAAAGGGAATCTCTTTTTCGCGCTCCAGCAGACGAAGGACATTTAGATCGATATCCACGGCTGCCCCTATTTCATTTTCTGCGCGTAATTTCCGCTAGAGCAGATTCTAGCTTTAGATTCTGTCTAGCGCCGCTTGCTCTTTCCCAAAGCTCAACCTCACCCTGCTCTATACCCCTGCCACAGACGATTACCCAGGGCATTCCTAGCAATTCCGCATCAGCAAATTTCACGCCAGGAGAGGCTTTGCGGTCATCCAAAATTACGCTCAGACCCTGTGCCTCGGCATCAGCGGCTAACTTTTCAGCGGCGGCAAAAATACTGTCTTCCTTGCCAGCAGCAACGATGTGAAGCTGGGCTGGGGCAACCGACTCGGGCCAAATCAGTCCTTTGTCATCATGAGACTGCTCGGCAATCACTGCCACCAGCCTGGTCACACCAATTCCATAACTTCCCATGGTCACGGTGACAAGCTTTCCGTTCTCATCCAGCACTTTGAGATCTAGTGCCTCGGCGTACTTTCTTCCGAGCTGGAAGACGTGTCCAATCTCAATGCCACGAGCTAGCTCTAGCGGACCAGACCCATCCGGCGCAGGATCACCAGCCTTTATCTCAGCAATGTCTGCAATGCCATCAGCTTCGAAGTCTCGACCAAAGGTGAGGTGCCAAATGTGTTTTTCATTCTCATTAGCACCGGTGATCCAACTAGTTCCCTTGGCAACTCTTGGGTCAACAAAGTAAGGAAGCTTGCTTTCAGCTTTCTCACCCAGGAATTGTTTACCCGCTTTGGTGGGTCCGATATAACCCTTGACGAGTTGCGGGTATTTGGCAAAGTCCGCCTCGGTTGCCTGCTCGACCTCTTCGGGAGCAAACCATGCTTCTGCTCGTTTGCCATCGACTTCGCGATCACCGGGAATGCCGACAACCACCAGTCTTCGCTTACCCTCTGGAGAAGTTAGAGCTAGCACAACGTTCTTAAGAGTGTCGGCGGCTGTCCACTCCTTACCACTTCTCGGATGATTGGCATTTGAAAAATCAACAAGCGTTTGAATGGTTGGTGTGTTTGGTGAGGCATGAACCTCTGCCGCGGGATTAGTCGAACCATCAACCTCGGGGTTTGGCGCGAACTTGACGGCTTCGACGTTTGCGGCAAAACCACTTGGAGATCGAACGAAGGTGTCCTCTCCGATTTCAGCGGGACAAAGAAATTCCTCGGACTTTGATCCACCCATTGCGCCAGCATCTGCCTTGACAATCACGTAATCTAAGCCCAGTCGCTTAAAGATGCGTTCATACGCATCGCGCTGTGCTTGATAGCTCTTGGCCAGTCCAGCGTCATCAACGTCAAAACTGTAGGCATCTTTCATTACGAATTCTCGACCACGAAGTAGTCCGGCTCGAGGTCTAGCTTCGTCGCGATACTTGATTTGGATTTGGTATATCGAAAGTGGCAAGTCCTTGTAAGAGGTGTAAAGATCCTTGACCAGCAAAGTAAAGACTTCTTCGTGAGTAGGAGCTAACAAGTAGTCGGCTTCTTTACGATCCTTCAATCTAAAAATGTTGTCGCCATACTCTTCCCAACGACCAGTTGCCTCATAGGGTTCTTTTGGAAGTAGTGCGGGAAAGTGAACTTCCTGAGATCCGGCTGCTGCCATTTCTTCTCTAACGATTTGCTCAATCCGATTTTTTACCATCAGGCCCAGTGGTAACCAGGCAAAAATACCTGGACCGTTTCGACGAATGTAGCCCGCACGAACCAGTAGTTTGTGGCTATCGACCTCTGCATCGGCAGGATCTTCGCGCAGCGTTCTAAGGAAAAGAGTGCTCAGGCGTATAGGCATGGGCACAATGTTAGCTAGTTACTGACTGATACCTGTGCTGTACCGACCTCAGAAGGCGGCATTTCCGCTGCAATTCGGTTAGCTTCCTCAATCAAGGTCTTTACGATTTCACTCTCAGGGACCGTCTTGATGACCTCGCCCTTGACGAATATCTGACCCTTGCCATTGCCGGAGGCCACCCCGAGGTCCGCCTCGCGAGCTTCGCCAGGACCGTTCACAACGCAACCCATCACCGCAACACGGATTGGGACTGTTAGGTGCTGCAGTCCCTCGGTGACCTGATTGGCAAGAGTGTAGACATCGACCTGAGCTCGTCCGCAACTTGGGCAGGAGACAATTTCTAGCTTGCGTGGCCGTAGGTTCAAGCTCTCTAGAATCTGTGAGCCGACCTTCACTTCTTCGACGGGTGGGGCCGAAAGTGAAACACGGATTGTGTCACCAATTCCCTTGCTCAACAGCGCTCCAAAAGCAACTGAGGACTTAATGGTTCCCTGGAACGCCGGGCCAGCCTCGGTCACTCCGAGGTGCAGTGGCCAGTCACCTCGCTCTGAGAGCATTTCATAAGCACGAACCATTACCACCGGGTCGTTGTGCTTGACGGAAATCTTGAAGTCGTGGAAATCGTGCTCTTCAAAAAGTGAGGCTTCCCAGACTGCGGATTCAACTAGGGCCTCAGCCGTTGCTTTGCCGTACTTCTCCAAGAGGCGCGGATCTAGAGAGCCAGCGTTAACTCCAATTCGAATGGAAATGCCGGCATCTTTTGCCGCCTTAGCAATGTCTTTTACCTGGTCATCAAACTTCTTGATGTTGCCAGGGTTCACACGCACCGCACCGCAACCTGCCTCAATCGCCTGAAAGACGTATCTGGGTTGGAAGTGAATGTCTGCAATTACTGGAATCTGGCTGCGCTTAGCAATAATTCTCAAAACGTCTGCATCGTCTTGCGACGGCACTGCAACTCGAACAATGTCACAGCCACTGGCAGTCAGTTCAGCAATCTGCTGCAGCGTGGCGTTGATGTCAGTGGTGGGGGTGGTCGTCATCGACTGCACTGAAATTGGGGCATCCCCACCAACTGCAACTTTGCCAACCATGATCTGTCGAGTCTTGCGACGAGGTGCGAGAGTTGGTGGTGGAGACTTTGGTAAGCCGAGGTTTACTGCCGGCACGAATTTCCCTTCATTACTGCTACCGATTTAACCACTTGTCAGCTAAAAAGCTTCCTACCCAAGGGTTATCGGGTTCACTAAATCAGCCAAAATCAGCAATAGTCCAGTGAAAATCAGAACCAGCCAGACTAAATAGGCCAGCGGCAATGCTTTGGCTGTATCGATTGGGCCTGGATCAACCCCTCGAATGCCGCGCACTACTCTTCGCTTCGCACCCTCGTATATCGCACCGACCACGTGACCGCCATCAAGTGGAAGCAGTGGCACCAAATTGAAAACAAACAAAACTAAATTCAGCGAGCCCAACAGTAAAAGTAGTGAAGCCAGTTTGGCGTCTACCCCAATGTCTGCCGCAGTGAGTTCGCCAGCTAATTGGCCAACTCCAACAATCGAAACTGCACCATTCGGATCACGCTCGGCTAAGCCAAGCGTGCTGAGAGTGATCTGATAAACCTGCTGTGGTAACTCAACAATGAACCCAGCCATCGAAACCATAGATGCTCCGGCAAATGTCAGAGACTGATCAATTGGTAATGGCTTGGTTACGCCTTCTAATCGAATGCCTAAAACAGGAGTGAGCTGAGTAACTGGATTGCCCTGCTCATCCAGCAGAAGATTGCCAAATGAGTCATAAACCGCACGTTCCATGAAAACTGGCTCGATGGTAAATTGCTCTGTCGCACCGTCTCGCAAAACAGCCAACTGACTACTCGAACGATTTGATAGCAGATTTGTAACTTCTGACCAGCTGCTCACGCTTTGGCCGTTCACTGCCGTGACCTCATCTCCAGGTTGCAAACCAGCAAGGCTGGCCGGTGTGGCTGGCACACCCGCTTCACAATTGCCATTCACACCAGTTTCGAGACACTGATAAACCTCATCGACTTTCAAAGAGTTCTGCAAAGTTCCAATGCCAGAAAGCGAAACTAAAATCAGCAGCACTCCCAGCAAAAGATTCATGACGGGTCCACCGAGCATGATGGTCATCTTCTTAGGCGCACTCAGCCGATAAAACTTGCGACTCTCATCAGAGTCTTCCTGCGCTGCAATCTCTTTGCGGGCATCGCTAATCCAATTAGCAAAAAGTCCTTTGTATTGCTTAGTAGCTGGTGGATACATTCCACTCATCAGGATGTAGCCGCCTAGCGGGAAGGCCTTAACGCCAAACTCGGTTTCTCCCCGAAATCTCGAGTAAACAGTTGGCCCAAAGCCCACCATGAATTGGCGCACCTGCACGCCAAAGCGCTTGGCTGGAAGGTAGTGACCTAATTCGTGTAACCCAACCGATAGGGCAATTCCAAGAAGGAAAATCACTATTCCCGAGATGTATAAGAGCGCGTCCAGCACCCCTCTAGGCTACCCGCCTAAGCCTGCAAGCTTGCTAGGAGTTAGGCATGGCTGTATCTAAAGCTTGCGGCGGGTATCTAGACTGAATACATGAGCCTTGAACAAAAAAGACAAATCGTAACCGCAATCCCAGGACCTAAGTCGCTTGCACTGCAACAGCGCAGATCCGAAGTTATTTCTGCTGGTGTGGGCACCATGCTGGCTGCTTTCATTGATGAAGCCCACGGCGCGATCTTAAAAGACGTCGATGGCAATCAATTGATCGACTTTGGTTCGGGTATTGGTGTTGTGACTATTGGTCACACCAACCCAGGAGTGGTAGAAGCGGTATCAAAGCAGGTCAGCAAGCTCACTCACACACTTTTCACCGTCACTCCCTATGAGCCATACGTTCGCGCGGGAGAACTACTAACCTCACACGCGCCCGGCAACTTCAAAAAGAAAGCTGCCTTTTTCAATTCAGGTGCCGAGGCCGTAGAAAATGCCGTCAAGATTGCTCGCAAAGCAACCGGCCGCACCGAAATTGCAGTTTTCGATCACGCTTATCACGGTCGAACAAACCTCACGATGTCGATGAATTTCAAGGTTCACCCATACGGCACCGGTTTTGGACCACTCGCGGGCAGTGTTCACCATGCTCCAATGAGTTATCCGTTCCGCGATCCAGCCGGCATGACAGGACCCGAGGCGGCTACCAGAGCAATTACCTATCTTGAGAAGCGCGTAGGAGCAGCCCAAATCGCTGCGCTGTTTATCGAGCCAGTTCAAGGTGAAGGTGGTTTCGTTGTGCCAGCACCGGGCTTCCTAAAGACTTTGCAAGATTGGACACGTGCCAACGGCATTGTCCTGGTGGCGGATGAGGTTCAATCAGGTATGGCGCGAACTGGAAAGTGGTTTGCCAGCGAGTGGGAAGAAGGCTTCGAGCCTGATTTGATCACCGTCGCTAAGGGAATCGCAGGCGGTATGCCACTCTCAGGTGTTGTCGGACGAGCCGAGATTATGGATGCAGCTCACGCTGGTGGACTTGGTGGAACATTTGGTGGTTCTCCAACCGCAGTTGCTGCAGGTGTTGCGGTGATGGAGCAGTACGAAACTGGAAACTGGTTCAATCGTGCTCTTGAAATTGGAGAAATCATCTCTGGCCGCCTCAACGCGATTAAGAACAACTATCCAGTCATTGGTGATGTTCGTGGTCGCGGAGCTATGCAGGCAATTGAATTAGTTGAGCCTGGAACGAAGAATCCAAATCCTGCCGCTACAGAAGCACTACTAAAACACTGCCACCAAAATGGAGTTTTGGTCCTCAATGCGGGAACTTATAACAATGTTTTGAGATTCCTTCCTCCCCTTGCAATTACTGATGAGTTGATACACGACGCACTCGATGTATTGGCTGCCGGTTTGGCAAAGCTGTAAAAATTATTTTGGGTGGGAGTCCCGTGACATCAAATCGAGAACTAAAGCATCAGGATCGCCACTCTAATTTCGCGATTTATTCACTTTTTGGCTAGTTTGCGCTGCTTTATTGAAGAGCGAACCTGCACGGTGATTACGATCGCAATTGCCACGATAAAGACCATTGAACCAATCACGTTGGCTTCCGCCGGAATTCCTCTGGCAGCTGCCGTATAGACAAACTTCGGGAAAGTGTCGATGGATCCGGAGTTGAACTGGGTAATGATGAAGTCATCAAAGCTCAAGGCAAACGCCAGCATCGCTGCAGCCAAAATACCAGGCAGCAACAGCGGGAAAGTAATCTTCATAAAGACTTGGGCTGGATTGGCATAGAGGTCGCGGCCTGCTTCCTCTAGAGCTGGATCCAAAGTCGCAACTCTGGCCTTCACAGTGACAACCACAAAGCTGAGAGTGAACATGGTGTGAGCAATGATCACGGTGAGCATTCCCTTGGGCCAACCAAAGTCAAGGAACTGAGCGGCAAGACCCGCACCCATAACCACTTCTGGTGTAGCCAGTGGAAGGAAGAGTAGAAGATTGGTGGCGGAGCGGAACTTGAACTTGTACCGAACAAGCGCGATTGCAATCATGGTGCCCAGCACAGTGGCAACCAAAGTTGCTGAGACCGCAATTATCAGCGAATTAGCAAAGGCATCGCAAACTTCCTGCTGACTGCAGACATTGAGCCAGTTATCCCAGGTAAATCCGCGCCAAATGATGTTTGACTTGATTGAGTCGTTGAAGGAAAAAATGAAGGTGTAGGCGATTGGGATGCCCAAAAAGAGGAATGTGAGAAATACGTAAGTTGGTAGTAAATACTTGCCAAGAGAGAGCTTCATAGCAGATCATCCGTTCCGCTGCGACGAACATATGCAGAAACCAAAATCACAATGGCAGCCATCAGCATGACCGAAAGCGCTGAGGCTGTGGGGTAATCCTGAATTCTGAGGAAGTTTGCCTCCACCACGTTTCCAATCATGGCCGTGTCCGGACCTCCCAAAAAGTCTCGGCTAGCAACAACGTAATCTCCGCTGATTGGAATAAAAGTCAAAAGCGTTCCAGAAATCACGCCTGGAAGCGAAAGTGGGAAAGTCACTTTTCTAAAGGTGGTGAATGGATTGGCGTAGAGATCGCCGCTAGCCTCCAGCAGACGGATATCTAGGCGATCTAAGTTGGAAAAGATTGGAAGTGTCATGAATGGAATGAAGTTGTAAACCAATCCAAAAATAACGGCGAAGTCAGTTCCGATTATGTAGCTGTCAGTTCCAAAAATTCCGAAAGTCTTGAGAGTATTTACAATCCAAGAATCGTTCGAGAAGATCTGCTTCCATGCAAACGTGCGCAAAAGCATGGAAATAAAGAAAGGTGCAATTACCAGCGTAAGCAAAAGGCCCTTGAGTAATGGTTTGTTGCGGGCCTTTACGGCGATGAAATAGGCAATTGGGTAGCTAATCAGAAGAGCAATTATTGTTGCGACCAAAGCGAAGCTAAAAGATCGAATGATCTGCGGTAAGTACTGCTCTACCGCATACGCATAGTTTCCAATTTCTGTCCCGAAGTCATACCTGCCAATGTCTCCAGTTGCACTGGGAACTTTGAGTGAGGTCAAAATTAGCGAAAACAGTGGTGTAAGGAAGAAAAGCCCCAAGTAAGCAATTCCCGGAAGCAATAGCAGCAGTGCTACTCGACCCGCTTTTTTCGGAGCCTGCTGTTTTGCCGGCGCCGAACCTCCGAGTGCAACAAATGCCATTACGCGTCTTCCATGCCAGTCGGAAGGTCAGCCAAACCAAAGCTGTGCTCAACCTGCCAGCTCACCCAAACTTGTGCTCCCAGTTCGACTACCGGTGACTTTCCTACGTTTTGGGCAAAGACAATCACATCTCCGATTTCAGGAATCTCAATCAAGTACTGATTTGAAACTCCTGTAAAGCGAATGTCTGAAATCTCGCCAGGGCCCAGAACGTTCGTTGTTGAATTTGCCTCCGGCTTGCTGGAGTGGAATTGGGTCTTTTCGGGGCGAACACCAATGGCAATCTTCCCAGTGGTTTTCTCGGATCTGGCGATGGGAGCTGTGATCTTGTTGCCTTTGAAGTTAATAGAAACTGATTCAGAGTTGGACTCTGCTACCTCACCAACGAAAATGTTGGACTGACCCAAGAACTTGGCAACGAAAGCCGTCTTTGGACGGTCATAAAGCTTTTCAGGTGCACCCATCTGCTCAATTTGACCCTTGTTCATCACAGCCACGATGTCAGCCATGTCCATGGCTTCTTCCTGGTCGTGGGTCACGTGGAGGAAGGTCAAGCCAATGTCCATCTGAATGTATTTAAGTTCAATCTGCATCTGTCTGCGCAGCTTTAGATCCAAAGCTCCGAGTGGCTCATCCAGCAAAAGTAGAGCTGGCCGGTTTACCAGTGCACGTGCAAGCGCAACGCGCTGCTGCTGACCACCGGATAGCTGCGCAGGTCTGCGCTCTGACATGTGTCCAAGTTCAACCATGTCGAGTGCTGCTTGTGCCTTGACAAGAGGGTCGGAGACTTTGCGCTGGCGAAGACCAAAAGCTACGTTTTCAATCACACTCATGTGAGGGAAGAGCGCGTAGTTCTGAAAAACGGTGTTTACTGGGCGCTCGTGCGGCTTTAGATCGATTACGTCTTTACCGCCGATAAGAATCTGACCACTGGTCGGGGACTCGAGGCCGGCAATCATTCTCAGTGTGGTGGTCTTGCCACAACCAGAAGGTCCCAGCAGAGCAAAGAATTGCCCTGCTGGAACTTTCAAGTCAAGATTTTCAACCGCAACAAAACCCGGGAACTCTTTTCGAAGTCCAACTAGCTCGAGGTCCTTTCCCCCGGCTCCGAAGTCGATTGACACTACGCCCCGAGCAGCAGGTTCTGCCAGGCAGAAGAAAAGCGCTGCTCCTCTTGTCCACTTAGTGCACGGAAAGCCTTACTCTTCGCCAGAGTCTCAGCACTTGGGAAAATCAACTGATTCTCAGCTAGTGCTGGGTCAATGGCTGCAGCTGCATCCTGGGCACCTACTACCGGGGTGATGTAGTTCACCCATACCGCCAATTCAGCAGCGTTTACTGGATCGTAGTAATAGTTGATTAGCTTCTCGACGTTCTTCTTGTGGGTAGCTCCCATGGGAGTGACAAACCAGTCAGCCCAGAGGGTCACACCAGAATCAGGGAAAATGAAGCCGAATGGTTCTGGATTGTCCTCAGTGCCCGCTTCGAAGTTGATCAATGTGATGTCACCGCTCCACGCAGTTGCGGCAATGATGTTCCCAGTGGTCAAGTCGTCGAGGTAGCTGTTACCACGAACGTTGTAAATCTGACCGGCATCGATCTGCTGCTTGATAGCTTCAATTGCGGCTTGGAATGCATCTTCGGTCAAGCTGTCGGCGGAAGAAATGTCAATTCCCTGGCTCATCAATACCAGACCCACGCTGTCGCGCATTTCCGAAAGAAGACCAACGCGGCCCTTTAGCTCAGCAGCCCAAAGGTCTGCAATTGAACCTGGTGCGTCTTTGCCAGTTGCATCTTTATATGCCTGCTTGTTGTAACCAATTCCCGCAAAACCAGCTTGCCAAGGAATGTTGTAGGTGCGATCTGGATCTTCTGGTGCACCTAAGTAGTTAGGTGCCAGGTTTGCAACCTTGTTTGGCATGTTGGCATTGTCATACTGCTGCAGATAGCCAAGGTTTAGAAGGCGCTGCGCCATCCAACCAGTTGGACATGCAACGTCAGCACCGATGTCCTGACCAAGTTCTAGCTGGTCTTTGACCTTGGCATACCAAGTGTCGTTGTCATCAATTTCAAGTTTGTAGTCAACGGTGATACCAGACTGGGCTTCGAAGCGCTCGAGTGTCGGGTAGTTTCCGTTGTCATCTTCGTCCATGTAGGCAGGCCAGTTGTGCCAAACCAAAACCGGCTCTGAATCAGAAACGTCAGTGGCAGGAGTGAGTGCGGTATCTGCTGGGGCACAAGATGCCAGTGTTAGTGCTGCTGCAGTTCCACCAACTCCAGCGAGCGCCGCACGACGCGAGATCTGGGTCTTGCGAGCTAGGTCAATTAGCTCTCGTAGCATCGGGTCGTTTGGTAGCTCTCGCTTCTTCATTCTCTCTCCTATTTATCAGGGCACGAAGTAAGGGAAAGTTTCGCACACAATCCCGCCTCAGAGCCGCCTTGAAACCGAATTTTTACCTTTAGTCTCCGATGTAGTGCATCACGTGCTTGATGCGGGTGTAGTCATCAAAGCCATAGGCCGATAAGTCCTTGCCATAGCCGGAGTGCTTGAAGCCTCCGTGCGGCATCTCGGCGGCCAGTGGGATGTGGGTGTTGATCCAGACCGCTCCGAAATCAAGGTGCTTGGCAAAGCGCATGGCCCTGGTGTGGTTGTTGGTCCAGACGGAAGACGCCAGTCCATACTTCACATCATTAGCCCAGGTCAGTGCCTGCTCGTCACCGCTAAAGCGCTGAACGGTAAGAACTGGTCCAAAGATTTCATCCTGGATGTGCTCATCTGTCTGCTTTAGCCCAGAGATAACGGTTGGTTCTAGGAAGTAGCCCTTGCCAGAGATTTGGTTACCACCGGTTTCGATCTTTGCGTGTGAAGGAACTCGGTCGATGAATCCCTTGACTCGAGTTAGCTGGTTAGCGTTGTTTACTGGGCCAAACAGAATGTCAGATTCCGATGGCTTTCCAACCTTGGCCGATGCTTTGACCTCAGCTAACAGCGCCGACATGAATCTGTCGTAGCCGGCATCTTCGACCAGCAAACGAGTAGCTGCGGTGCAGTCTTGACCAGCGTTGAAGAATCCTGCTGCCACGATTCCTGCGGCAGCCCTCTCCATGTCAGCATCTGCAAAAACAATGACTGGAGCTTTTCCGCCAAGCTCAAGGTGAACTCGCTTTAGATCTAAGGCAGCTGTCTTGGCAACTTCCATTCCTGCTCGAACAGATCCGGTGATTGAAACCATTTGTGGAATTCTGTTCTCAACCATCATGCGACCTGTGTCACGGTCACCGGTAATCACGTTGAATACGCCTGCTGGCAGGAACTTGTTTGCAATTTCAGCAAGCAACAGAGTTGAAACAGGTGTGGTGTCGGAAGGCTTCAGCACAATGGTGTTTCCAGCAGCAATGGCAGGGGCGAATTTCCAGACAGCCATGTTCAGTGGATAGTTCCATGGTGTCACCTGACCAATTACTCCGATTGGCTCACGGCGAATAGATGAGGTGTGGTCTTTGGCATACTCGGCAGTTGCGCGACCCTCAAGATTTCTGGCAGCCCCTGCGAAGAATCGAATCTGGTCAACCGATGGCACCATTTCAAAGTCCACCAATGTTGCTCTTGGCTTACCGGTGTTTTCACTTTCGAGATCAGCGGCTTCATCAGCTCGCTTCTCAAGTTCATCTGCGATTCTGAAAAGTGCAAGCTGACGCTCGCTCGGAGTTGTTTGACTCCACTCCTTGAACGCTTCATGGGCTACTTGGAAGGCGTTTTGAACGTCCTCTGCACCAGAGATAGGTGCATTTGCGTAAACCTCTTCGGTGGATGGATTGATTACATCGCTGTACTTGCCGGAGGCTGGGTCAACATACTTACCGCCAACTAAGTTCTGTAGCTTCTTGGCCACTATTACTCCTCATCGAGTTGCTTTAGAAGATGCTAAACCTCTAGGGGCTTATCGGCAAAATTAAGGGAAAATCCTGCCGAATTCGTAACTTATTGATAAAAAAACTACGGATTTGACACCGCCAAGCTGCTTTGGCTGTGATACTCGAGGCATGTCACGCATGGACAGAGCCCGGCAATCCCACCTGGATGAAGTCTCGAAGCTGATTATCGAGCAACTTCAGAAGGATGGTCGAAAGTCCTATGCCGAAATCGGCAAAGTTGTGGGCCTGAGCGAGGCTGCCGTTCGCCAGAGGGTTCAAAAACTAACTGAAGCCGGTGTCCTGCAGATTGTTGCTGTCACCGACCCGCTAAAGCTTGGTTTTTCCCGACAGGCAATGATTGGGATTAGGTGTGTAGGTGACTCTGCTCAAGTCGCCGACGCAATCGCCAAGATCCCTTCAGTGGACTATGTGGTGCTAACGGCTGGTAGTTTTGACATTATGGCGGAAGTCGTCTGTGAAGACGATGACCAACTGATTGAGCTTCTGAACGGTAAAATTAGGTCTTTGCCAGGAGTTATAAGCTCCGAGACCTTTGTTTATCTTCGTTTGCACAAACAGTTCTACAACTGGGGAACCAGATAGAAAGTTACAAGTGATAATCGATGGCGATTTCAGAGAGCAAGAAGACTAACCCGCTAACTAACCTGCTCAAGCCGCTTCTCAAGAGAAGTTCGAGCGAGCCGAAGCTAGAACTGCTCGAGGCCATGCAAGAGGGCAAGGCCGTTGGCGACAAAGAATGGCAGAAGTCAGGTAAGGAACACAGCTGGCTTCACTTCACCCGCCACTCCCCTTTCAGCAAGGGAGACATGAACATCATTGTTCGCGGCGAGGGCCACTTCATCTATGACTCCAAGGGAAACAAACTGATCGATGGCCTGTCTGGCCTCTTCACCTGCAATGCCGGTCACGCTAGACCCGAACTAGCGGCAGCTGCGCAAAAGCAAATGATGGAACTGGACTTCATGCCGCTATGGTCCTACGGACATCCTCGAGCAATAGAGTTGGCCGAGAAGCTGCTTTCAATTGGTCCTGAGGGCATGAACCGAATTTTCTTTACAACCGGTGGAACCGAAGGTGTGGAGTCTGCTTGGAAGATCGCCAAGCAGTATTTCAAAATGACAGGCAAGCCACAGAAGCACAAAGTGATTTCAAGAATGACTGCCTACCACGGCACCAGCCATGGCGCACTCTCGATCACCGGCATCCCTGCGTTCAAGCAAATGTTTGAGCCGCTTGTTCCATCTGCCTTCAGGGTTCCTAACACCAACTACTACCGTGCACCACACGAATTTGCGAATGAAGACGAATTTGGTATCTGGGCGGCTAACCGACTCGAAGAGGCAATCTTGTTTGAAGGCCCCGACACAGTCGCCGCTTTCTTTGTTGAACCAATTCAGAATGCTGGTGGTTGCTTCACAGCACCAAAGGCTTACTTCAAGCGAATCAGAGAAATCTGCACGAAGTATGACGTGATTTTGGTAGCTGACGAGACTATTACCGGGTACGGAAGAACGGGTGAATGGTTTGGCTCTATTCGCTATGACATCCAGCCAGACATGATGATTACAGCCAAAGCAATCACCTCCGGTGCGCAGCCGTTAGGGGCTTTGTTCCTAAAGGAAAAGTTCTTTGAGCCATTCAAGGACGGAGTCTCCACGCTTGCCCACGGCTACACCTTTGGTGGTCACCCTGTCGCTTGTGCAGTTGCTCTGGCCAATCTTGAGATTTTTGAAAAAGAGAACTTGATTGAAAGAGCGAGGACTAACTCTCCAATTTTCCGCAAGACTCTCGAGAAGCTGTATGACCTTCCAATTGTTGGCGACGTTCGAGGCGATGGCTATTTCTTCGCAGTTGAAATCGTGAAGGACAAGAAAACCAAAGAGACCCTTAGCCGCGCTGAATCAGAGAAATTGCTAAGAGGCTTTTTGAACAGTGCCCTGTTAGAGGCCGGTATTTATTGCCGTGCCGATGATCGTGGAGACCCGGTTATCCAGCTGGCCCCGCCACTGACTTGCGGACCCAAGGAATTTGATGAGATTGAACAAATCCTGCGCAAGGTGTTGACCGAGGCTTGGAAGAGACTAAACGGCTAGGTTTGACAGACTATCGCTCGCTTAGTTTTTGGCATGACTCGCTAACTGAGTCACTAGAACCGCGACCTGTCAGCCAACAGCGAGACTTTGATGTAGTCATAATGGGTGCCGGCTTCACCGGTCTTTGGACTGCCATATATCTGCTGCGCAATCAGCCAAGTTTGAAAGTTGCGGTCCTGGAAAAGGAGATCGCAGGCTTTGGTGCCTCCGGTCGTAACGGTGGTTGGTGCTCGGCTCTTTTTCCCTGGTCCAGCGAGACTCTGGCCAAGAAATTCGGCTTAGAAGCTGCACAAGCTATGCGTAGAGCCATGGTTGCAACCGTCGATGACATTGGCCGGATTACAGAAGAGCTTGGAATTGATTGCGATTATCAAAAGGCTGGAACCTACAACCTGATTCGCTCAGACGCTCAACGCCAAAAAGCCGTCATTGAGATAGAGCATTCCGAGAGATATCAGGTCGACCAACTAAAGCTCAAAGCCGCTGGTGAATCTCCGAGGGCCACCAAAAGTCAGGGGGCTGTGTTCGACCCGGCCTGTGCGAGCATTCATCCCGCGAAATTAGTCCGCGGCCTAGCAATTGCCTTTATTCAACTTGGCGGGCACCTATTTGAAAAAACCGAGGTGACTGGTTTTTCAGCGGGAACCGTGGCTAGCAGTCGTGGAGAGTTTAAGGCTGAGTACGTTGTGGATGCCCTGGAGGGATATCGACCAACCATCGCGGGACAAAAAAGACGCTCACTCCCCCTTTATTCCCTGATGATTGTGACCGAACCAATTCCTGGATCGGTGCTGGATGATTTGGGCCTCAAGCCTGGCGTCACCTTCGCGGACTTCCGAAACCTAATCATTTATGGGCAAAGAACTAAAGACAACCGAATTGCATTTGGTGGCCGGGGTGCTCCTTATCATTTTGGCTCTCGCATCAAAGCAAAATATGACAGCGTTGGAAAAATTCACGAACATTTAGAACGCGAACTAAAAGCTATGTTTCCAACGCTTGGTGGCTACCGAATTTCTCACCGTTGGGGTGGGGCACTGGGTGTGACAAGAGACTGGATGGCTTCAGTCAGCCTAGATTCCGTGACCAAGTTGGCGCAGGCGGGCGGTTATGTCGGCGATGGGGTCGGCACTTCTCACCTCGCTGGAAAAACCTTGGCTGATTTGATTCTCGGCAGACCGAGTCCGGAAACCAGTCTCTGCTTTGTGAATCACCGATCTCCTAACTGGGAAATTGAACCGCTTCGATTTATTGCCGCGCGCGGAGCTATGGTCGCCGCTAGCTTGGCCGACCAAATTGAAGGAACCACCGGCAGAAGCTCCTTCATTTCGAAGATCATTCGCTGGCTCACTGGCA
>JBMLPC010000060.1:0-25699 GCA_049242305.1 Aquiluna sp.
ATTTTCCGGCCTCAAGGAATCTTCGGTAATAAGAAGGAGCTGCAATTCAATGGATAGTTCAATTGCCGTAGGACCAGCGGGTCCAGGTTGCAAAAAGACAGACCCAATTTTGGTGGCTGACAACGTTGTCCGAAAGTTCGGTGGTCTCACTGCTGTCGACGTCGAACACGTTGAGATTCCTCGTGGAAGAATCACTGCCCTAATTGGCCCAAATGGTGCGGGTAAAACAACTTTCTTCAACATCCTTACCGGATTCGACAAAGCAGACTCTGGAACCTGGCTGTTTGATGGAAACAAGCTGGACGGGGTGCCCAGCTTCAAAGTTGCTAGAAATGGCATGGTTAGAACTTTTCAGCTAACTAAGGCATTAGGTCTATTGACAGTTCTTGACAATATGCGGCTCGGCTCTCAAGAGCAATCAGGTGAGGGATTTCTCAAGGCCTTTCTCAGATCTAGCTGGGCAAAAAGCGAGGATGACATCACCGCACAAGCCGATGAGCTGCTAACTCGATTCAAGCTGTTTGAAAAGCGTGGGGACTACGCAGCGAGTCTCTCGGGTGGCCAAAGGAAGCTTTTGGAAATGGCCCGAGCGCTAATGAGCAAACCCAAGTTGATAATGCTTGACGAGCCCATGGCTGGAGTAAACCCCGCTCTAACCCAGAGCCTTTTGCAGCACATAAAAGACCTTAAGTCCGATGGCATGACTGTATTGTTTGTTGAACATGACATGCACATGGTTCGTCACGTAAGTGACTGGGTCATCGTCATGGCGGAGGGAAAAATCGTTGCAGAAGGCCCACCAAGCCAAGTGATGAAAGACCAAGCGGTTATTGATGCTTACCTAGGAAAGCATGCCGATACTGATCTGGGAACTGTCGAGATCAAAGCAATTAAGGTGGAGGAATGAACCCAGTCGTAGAAGCAAAGGAATTACATGCTGGCTATTTGCCTGGCGTAAACATCTTAAATGGGGCTTCCCTGATAGCAAACAAGGGTGAACTCATTGGAATCATTGGCCCTAATGGGGCCGGTAAATCAACCTTATTGAAAGCAATTTTTGGACAGGTTCAAATTCGACAAGGTTCAATCTCGCTGAATGGCGAAGAGATTACTGGACTCAAAGCTAACAAGCTGGTTGCCAAAGGGGTGGCGTTTGTTCCACAGAACAACAACGTTTTCCCCAGCCTAACCATCGAAGAGAACCTTGAAATGGGTGTATTTCAAAAGCCTAAGGTTTTTGCCAAGCGATTTGATTTTGTTGTTTCGCTCTTCCCGGATTTGGCAAAGCGCCGGTCTCAAAAAGCTGGGTCGCTTTCAGGTGGTGAGCGCCAAATGGTGGCAATGGGTCGAGCACTTATGATTGATCCGGCAGTGCTCCTGCTGGACGAGCCCTCTGCTGGCCTTTCGCCCGTTCGCCAGGATGATGCCTTCCTTCGTGTGAAGGAAGTAAACAAGGCGGGTGTCACGGTAATCATGGTTGAACAAAATGCACGCCGCTGCCTCCAGATTTGCGATCGTGCCTATGTTCTTGATCAGGGCCGCGATTCTTACACCGGCACTGGAAGAGAGCTGCTCAATGACCCAAAGATTGTCGAGTTATACCTGGGAAACTTGGCTGATACCTAATTTGAAAGCAAAGAAAAAGCCCTCGATTTTTTCGAGGGCTTTTTCTTTTTGATTACTTGTTACTTGATGGTGCTTCCAGCAACAATCTTGATTAGGTTGTCGCTGTACTGACCCTTGGCATTGAATCGGTAGATACCGATGAATGCTCCACCTGGGTCACCATTCTTGTCGAACTCGATTGGACCGGACTGGCCGTCGTAGTCGACTTTCTTACCAGCCTTGAGGGCCTTCAAAGCAGCAGCAAAGGTCTTTACCTTTACCTTGCCCTTGCCGGCCAATGAGACGTTAGTTAGTTCCTTGCGAATACCAGGACCTGAAGCGTCCTTGGCAGCCTGGGCGGCGATTGCAGCAAGCATTACGGCATCATATGTCTCTGCACCGTAAGAGAACTCAGTGAGCTCCTTGCCAGTCTTTTGCTTGTACTTAGCAGCAAGCTTCGTCTTGAAGCTAGCTGATAGCTTTCCACCTGGGAGAGTTCCCTTGGCACCGTTTAGGTAAGACGCGAAGGACTCCTTGGAGTAGTCTGCAAGGTTTCCATCAACAAAGTAGATGTTCGAACCGGCAAAGCCTTTTGCTTTGAATGCAGGAACAGCCTTTTTTGCCTCATCGTAGGAAATCAGCAATACAGCATCTGGGTCGGTGGCAAGAGCCTTGTCAACGATGGAGGTAAAGTTGGACTCATTTTCAGGGAATGCGTAAGTAGTAACTGTCGCGCCACCCTTAGTTAGAGAGCTCTGAGCCACATCCTTCAGACCAACACCATATGAGGTGTCCTGGAAGACTATTGCTACATTCTTGGCTGCGTCCTGCAAAATTTGGTTTGCAACAATCTTTCCTTGCAGCAAGTCTGAAGGAGCAGTGCGGAAGTAGTAACCGCCATCTTTCCAGGTTGAAAGATCTGGAGCGGTGTTCGCCATAGAGATCTGGACTACCTTTGCACCAGTGATTTTATTGATGATGCTTCGGGTAACACCAGATGAAGCGGCACCGATAATCACATCAACTTTGTTGGCCAGGTGCTTTGTAGCAGACTGATCAGCAATTTCGAGAGTGGTACCATCACCAGAGTCCAGGATTTCTAGGGTAACTTTCTTACCAAGAACTCCGCCAGCAGCGTTGATTTCATCAACGGCAAGGTGAAGTCCAGCAATTTCTGGAGGTGAAAGGAAGGCGAGCCCTCCGGTCAGTGGAATGATTCCACCGATTTTTAGCTGACTGTCAGCGGCACTCGCCGGCAGAACTGCTCCAACTGCGAGAGCGACCGCCGAAAAACCAGCCAGACCGGAAAGAACCTTACGTTTTGTTGCGGTCATGTATAACTCCTATTTTCGTTTTACCTGTTTTTCGTTACAGGCTCAAGCAGCCTAATGTAAGCCGTCTCGTACGTAAATACGGGGTAAATAATTCGTAATCTAAAGTGAGCCAAAAGCTGGTGGCGTGCTGAGTTTTAATAAACCCCATCCAAAAATGCGTATCGGGCGAACTTTCCCCATTTTTCGGGACAGACAAAGGGATTGCGTGGATGATTAGCCCAAAATTCCTTGCTTGAAAGAGCCTAGGGCCTAGGTGGGGCGGGAAGAAAACAACGAAATTCGCAGACAAGACCCTATTTTTGTGAGTAAATCGGAGCTATTTTCAAAGATTACAACTAAATAACAATTAGATTTCTATTTTAACCCTTGTCTACGACTGGCAGATCCGGCTTCTTTCGGCGCAGGGCATCCAAGGTCAAAACCAGCAGGGAAATCCAAACTAGCCCAAAGCCAATCCAACGAACCGCTGGCATTGGCTCGCCCAGGATGAAAAATCCGACCGAGAACTGCAGGGTTGGCGTGAGGTACTGAATGAAGCCAATCGTGGAAAGCGGAATTCTAGAAGCGGCTGCGCCGAAAAGAATTAGTGGAATGGCAGTCAAGATTCCAAATGCCACCAGGATCGAGGTTTCGAAAGGTCCTGAAAAGAGCATGATTGGCGAATACTGAGCAACAATCCAAAGCTGAACCAGGGCAACTGGCAGCACCAGTCCCGACTCAATCGTGAAAGACTGCAGGGCCGGAATCTTCTTACCAACTTTGTTTTTTGCCAGTGAATAAATTGCAAAGCTCAAAGCCAGAATCAGAGCAATAAAAGGCAGACGGCCGTAATCGAAAGACAAAACCAATACGGCAATCAATCCAATACTGAGCGCCACCCACTGCAGCGGCCGAAGCTTTTCCTTCAAAAAGATGACCGCGAACAAAACAGTAACCAGCGGATTTATAAAGTATCCCAGCGAAGTCTCAATTACGTTTTCAGTTGAAACAGCGACAACGTAAACACTCCAGTTGATAAAGATTAAGAGCGAGGCAACCGACACCCATTTCATTGCCTTGACAGATCTGATTAGGGCAAAGATTTCTTTCCAACCACCAACAATGCTTACCAGCAGGGCCGCAAACAAAAAGCCAAAGACAACTCGCCAAACCACCACTTCAAAGGGATTGGCAAACTCAGAGGCATTAATGATTAGTGGAAAAGATCCCCAGATTAAATATGCGAGCAGACCGTATAGCAAACCGATCGAGGATTCCGATCTGCGCTTCACCTGAGTAGCTTAGGAGAAAAAGAAACGGCCCGGCAGTGCCGGGCCGAATCAGAAGTTGCTTTAGCGCTCGATGATCGCAAGCACATCGCGTGCTGAGAGAACCAGGTATTCCTGGCCGTCATACTTCAGCTCGGTGCCGCCATACTTCGAGAAAATAACGCGGTCGCCAACCTTCACATCAACTGGGATGCGGTCGCCCTCTTCGCTGAAGCGACCAGGACCGACAGCAATAACCTCAGCCTCCTGTGGCTTCTCCTTGGCGGTGTCTGGGATAACCAGACCAGATGCGGTGACCTGCTCTGCCTCAACTGGGCGAACAACGATGCGATCTTCGAGTGGCTTGATAGAAACCGACACTTTGACCTCTTCTTTACTAAAGATTGGGGTTTGGGCTCTTTCTGAGCGCCCTAAAACTTTATTGGGAAATTAGCACTCAGTCAAGGCGAGTGCTAGACCCCTGAAATTGGTGGGGCGCCGCCTACCTGGATAAATCGACAGGTGGGCGGCGCCCGTAAAGCACTTTCTTGGCGGGTTCTAGGTGGCTCTACCTAGCGGTCCCATTTGGGTCCATCCCACTCCCACCTATCCGTCTGGAGGCCGGGTAGGTCGGAGAAGAACAGTGCAGTACCAATAACCCCCGAAATCACCAAAATAATCCCGAAGAACAGGCCAGCATAGCCCAAAACCAGGCCGACTATAGCCAGGGCCCGGCCGGACTGCTGCGTGGCCTTGATCTGGGCCAGGGCTATGTGGCCGGTGATTACGGCCATCAAGGCCCCCACCCCGGAAACCGCCGAGGCCAGGGAAACCACGGCCAGGGAGTTCAGCTTGGAAAAGTCGAACTTGGATTTATATGGATTGGGTGTTTCTGGGGTGCTGCTATCAGTCATTGAAATGCCTCTCGCTTGTTAGCTTCAGCCAAGCAGACTGCACTGAGAACTAGTTTTGAGAAAGCTGGGAGTAACTAGAGAGTCTGGATGGAGGTCACTGGCAGAGTCGACTCGGCACCAAAAGCCAGGCTGGAGGGCTCTCTGCCAGCCATGATCAACTGAGCTCCCAGCGAGGCAATCATGGCACCGTTGTCGGTGCACAAACTAAATCTTGGAATGCGAAGCTCAATGCCGAGTTCATCACAGCGGCGCTTTGCCTCTTCACGTAATCTCGCATTGGCAACAACTCCCCCGCCAAGTAGGAGTCTTGGAATCTTGTATTCCTCGCAAGCCCAGATTGCCTTGGTGAGAAGTACATCAATCACAGCCTCCCTGAAAGACGCTGCCACATCTGCCTTCGAGATTTCAGAACCATCTGCTTCAGCTTTCTCAACATATCGAGCCACCGCAGTCTTTAGACCAGAGAATGAAAAATCGTATTTGTGTTCCGCTAAGTCTTTTGGAAGTGTCAAGCCACGGGGAAACTTAATTACTCTGGGGTTTCCATCAGCCGCTTGTTTATCAATCTGCGGTCCGCCGGGATAGGGCAAACCCAGCACTCTAGCAACTTTGTCAAAAGCTTCGCCGGCGGCATCATCGATTGTTTCCCCGAGTAACACCACATCATCAATTAAGTCTCTGACCAGAAGCAGTGATGTGTGGCCTCCAGAAACTAGCAGTGCAATGGTTGGCAGCTCGACCGCGCCCCTCTCCAACACATCTGCTCCAACATGACCAACCAGGTGATTTACCGCATAGATGGGCTTACCGGTTGCAACAGCTAATCCCTTAGCGGCACCAATTCCAACCATCAGAGCACCAGCAAGTCCTGGCCCATTGGCTACAGCGATTGCATCCACCTGTTCCATGGTGATGCCCGCTTCCGAGAGAGCTTGATCCAAGGTTGGTGAGAGTGCTTCAAGGTGAGCTCTAGCAGCAACTTCCGGCACCACTCCTCCGTATTTAGCGTGCTCAGCCATTGAGGAATGAAGGGCATTTGCCAGCAGGCGGTTCCCCTTCACAATGCCAACCCCAGTTTCATCGCAGGAGGATTCGATTCCCAAAACTATCGGCTGCTCAATCAACAGCTTCATGACAACCGCATTCTCTCCGGATGGCTGGTAATACTTTTTGCGAAGGTCAATCTGTTCACAGCCGAGAGATTTATAAAGCGCTATGGCTGAGGCGTTGGATTCCTTGACTTCTAAAAAGAGCTGCTCGCTGCCGCTTCTCTTGGCGAATGCCAAAAGCTCGATCATGAGTCTGCGGCCAAGGCCCTTACCCTGCTGATTCTTGGCAACCCCGATAGTTAGGACATCTGAGGCAAAGTCAGCTGGGGAGACTCTCAAGCCGGCATAACCAATCAGATCAGGGTCAAATACTCCTATATAGAAGGAGTTAGCTGCTGTCAGCTCTGAAGCCATGGTCTTCGAGCTCCAGGCTTCAGCCTCAAAGAGCTCGTTTTCTATGCGCATGACCTGATCGAGATCGGCACTGGAGAGTTTTCTGAGTTCCACTAGCCACTCACCTTCTTGCCTGCCGAAGGGGTGACATCGGGTGAGCGCAGATAGAGTGCCGATAGATCAGAAAGATCTACTCCGCTCGCAATTGCCTCCTGGGCATAAGCGCCAATCAATTTCGCATCGCAGGCAATCTGAACTAATTCAAAATCCACATAGCGCTGCAGATCACTTTCTGTCAGAAGCATTGGACCTTCAACTCTTTTGCCGGACTTATAGCAAGCCGCAAACAACTCGCGCCGCTTGGCATCGGTTGTAACCAATACCGCACCATTACCAACTGAGTGCGCAATAGCATCAAGGGTGATTACTCCGTGCAGCGGAATCAGTCTTGCTTTGCTTAGAGCAGTGGCGGCTGCCATGCCGACTCGCAATCCCGTGTAGGGAGCAGGGCCCCTGCCAACCGCAATCGAACTCACCTGCTGAATTGATACTCCAGCATCGGCTAGCGCCTGCTCGACTGCCAAACCAACATTCTCTGCGTGACCAAAAGGATCTTCAAACGAAACAAATGAGATGCAGTCCTTATCAAAAACAGCAGCTGAGGTGCCGGCGGAGGTGTCAATTGAGAGAAGCAAGTGATGCCCCCTTCCACCGACTGCCGGTTGGGGTAAGGGTTACCAGCCGTGAGTCATCTTCGTTGGTTCGATCAATCTCAACCGTGAGGAAGTTCTCGCTGTAGCCATCGAGAAAATCTCTTGCCCACTCAACAATCACAATGGAGTTTTCAAAATCAATATCAAGATCATCTAGTTCCATCGCTGACGAAAGTCGATAGGCATCAACATGGACAAGTTTGCCGTTGGGAATTCTGTGAGTTCTGGCCAACACAAATGTTGGTGATTGAATAGTGCCCTGCGCCGATAATCCCCTGCCAATTCCACGAGTCAGGGTTGTCTTGCCAGCCCCCAACGGACCGGCCAACAGCACCAAGTCTCCTGGCCTGAGTAGGCCAGCTAGCTTGGAGCCCAGCTGCTCCATTTCTTCAGCCGATTTGATTTCGAGTTTCATTATCGGTTTAAGTAAACCCGATTAGCCCTGCCACCAATCCTGGTGACAATCTCATAGTTAATGCTTCTTGAGCTCTCGCCCAACTGCTCAGCAGTCGGCTCTCCTCTGGCAGCGGAGCCAAAGATCACAACTTCTTCGCCGATAGCTGGCTCGTCACCGAGCAGGTCAATCACAAACTGATCCATGGCAACTCTGCCCACCACTGGATAGAGCTTGTCTCCAATCAGAACCTGGTGACCAGTTGAAATTCGTGGCATGCCCTCGCCATACCCAAATGGCACCAGCCCAAGAGTGGTCGGCTTGTCTGTGACATAGCGATAGCCGTAAGAAACACCCTGACCGGCCAAAACCCGCTTCACATTCGCCAGCTTCGCGGTGACTCGCATTGCTGGCGTCAGCTCTACCGGAAGAGCACGGTCCTCAAAAGGGTTCAGACCATAAACCGCGATTCCGCATCGAACCATTTCATAGTGGAAATCTGGATAGCTGATGCTTGCCGCTGAGGCAGCTAGATGCCGCTCCCCAATGGCAACTCCACTGCGTCGAATCTTTTCAACTGCTTGATCAAAGATTTCCTTTTGCTTTCTGTCTTCAACTTCCGAGGTATTGGAAAGATGAGAGAAGATTCCGGCTAATTCCCGCCCTGACAACCTTTCAATTAGTTGATCTAAATCAACCAATGAAAAGCCGTTTCTTCCCAGTCCTGTATCTAGCTTGATGTGAATTTTGTTCTTCTCGCTCGCTGCCGCTAATTGCTCAAAGGTTGATATCCCGACTTCTATGTCGTGATCTGCTGCCAGCTCAAGGTCGCTGGGTAAAACCAGCCAACAGACCAGCGGAGACTTAATGCCAGCCATGCGAAGTGCAATCGCCTCCTGCACATCGGCAACACCTAAAGCGTCAACTCCGGCGGACTCTAGGCTCTTTGCTACCTGCAACATTCCATGACCATAGGCATTGGCTTTGACTACTGCCATTACCTTGGCTGGCGCAAAATTGTTTTTCAGAAGCTGGTAATTAGATCTAATTGCGGCTAGATCGACCTCGATTGTCCTCATCTAGTTTCGCTCCACCACAACCGTTGCGAGAGCAACTCCAGCGTCGTGCGCTAAAGAAACATGGAAAGTCAGCTCACCCAATTCGCTAATCCGAGCTTTAGTGCTGGCATGAAACTCAATTGATGGTTTGCCTTGCGAGTCTTTGACTATCTCAACTTCATTGAAAGTTAAGACTTTGGGGTCCCCGATTGCCTTAGTGACTGCCTCCTTGGCAGCAAAGCGTGCAGCCAATGACCGCACCGGCAACCCAATCTCATTTGGATGAAACAGCCGCTCACTGAGCTTTGGGGTTCGTGAAATTGACTGCTCAAGTCTTTCGACTGAACAAACGTCGTTACCGATTCCCAAAATCATTTACTCGACCGTCACACTCTTGGCAAGATTTCTAGGTTGATCAACATCCAGACCCTTTGCGGAAGCGAGCTCAGCAGCGAAAATCTGCAGCGGAACCACGCTTAGTTGCGCAGCCATAAAGGGGTGAGTTGCTGGCACATAAAAAACTTGATCTGCAAACTTTGCAACTTCACTATCGCCCTCTTCGGCGACCGCGATTACCCTGGCGCCTCTTGCCTTGATTTCTTGAATGTTGGAAACAACCTTAGGGTGCAGAGAATCTTCACCGCTCGGCGATGGCACCACCACAATCACCGGCTGCCCCTCTTCAATCAAGGCAATTGGACCGTGCTTGAGCTCACCTGCCGCGAAGCCCTCAGCGTGGATGTAGGCAAGCTCCTTGAGTTTGAGGGCCCCCTCCATCGCAATTGGGAAGCCGACATTTCTGCCCAGGAACAAAACTGACTTGGCATCTTTCAGCTGCTGGGCAAGTTCCTTCACCTTTTTACCCTGCCGCAAAACATTTTCAACATGGCGAGGCAACTTAAGGAGCTCTTGACCGATAGCTTTCAACTCGACCTCTGGCATTGCCGAATGCTGCCAGGCAAGCGAGAGAGCCACCAGTTGACCTGCGGTAATTTGAGCTGTGAAGGCTTTGGTTGAGGCAACTGCAACTTCTGGACCAGCATGCGTGTATAAAACTGCATCGGCTTCTCGAGCCAAAGTTGCACCTTGGGTATTGCAGATTGCCAAGACCTTGGCTCCATTTTCTTTGGCATAACGAGTAGCCATCAGGGTGTCCATGGTTTCACCGGATTGAGAAATGGCAATAACCAGGGTTTTACCATTCACAATCGGATCGCGATAGCGAAACTCGTGTGCCAACTCCACTGAGGTTGGAATCTTTGCCCACTTCTCAAGCGCATACTTTGTAACCTCACCGGCATAAGCCGCGGTGCCGCAGGCAATAATGATGATGCGGTCAATCTCCGCAATCGCATCAAAGCCAGCAAACTCCTTGAGCTTCACAGAACCATCTGAACCAAGTCTTCCCATCAAGGTGTCGCCAACTGCTTGCGGCTGATCAGCAATTTCTTTTGCCATAAAAGAAGGCCAGCCGCCCTTTGATGCAGCGGAAGCATCCCAGTCAACGGTGAATTCACTAAGCGGAACGCTCTCTCCAGCAAAGCTGGTTACCTTAACCGAGTCTTTCCGAAGTTCAACAATTTGATCCTGTCCAACAGATACAGCGCGCTTGGTATGGGCAACAAAGGCGGCTACGTCACTGCCAAGAAAATTTTCACCCTCGCCAAGACCAATCACCAGTGGTGAATTTCTGCGAGCGGCGAGAATCAAGTCTGGCTGGTCTTCATGAATACAAAGAAGCGTGAAAGCGCCCTCTAATCGGTTTACCACAGCTCTAAAGGCAGCGCTCAAGTCTGCAGATTTCTCAAACTCTCGAGCAATCAAATGAGCCGCTACCTCGGTGTCGGTCTCCGAGGTGAACTTGACTCCCTGACTCTGCAGTTCTGTCTTTAGCTCAGAAAAGTTCTCGATAATGCCGTTGTGAATTAGTGAAAGCTTGCTGTGATCGCCACCCAGGTGCGGGTGGGCATTGACGTCATTTGGGGCGCCGTGCGTTGCCCAGCGGGTGTGCCCAATACCGATGTGGGCATCTTTGATTGGTTTCTTTTCAAGCTCTTCAACCAAAACACTGAGCTTGCCAGCGCGCTTGCGAGTTTGCAGTCCAACGCTTGCATCAATCACCGAGACGCCAGCCGAGTCATAACCGCGATATTCCAGGCGCTTTAGTCCGCCCAGCAGCACATCGAGGGTAGATTTGGGCCCTACGTA
This sequence comes from Aquiluna sp., assembly GCA_049242305.1. GTDB lineage: Bacteria > Actinomycetota > Actinomycetes > Actinomycetales > Microbacteriaceae > Aquiluna. The sequence continues at coordinate 10,916 of JBMLPC010000060.1, forward strand.
ACCCACGATTCCACACATGACAGCTAATCTACGGCAGAATAGGCCCTCGTGAGTGCAGCGCAAGAGCTAGGAAGCTCTCCCTACGTCGCTATTGATAGGAGCGACTGGTCGAATCTGGCAAAAAATGCCACTGCCCCACTTTCCGAAGCAGAGCTAAAGAACATTCGAGGCCTTGGCGACTTTCTCGACCTGCAGGAGGTCCAGGAGGTCTATCTCCCAGTCAGCAAACTCTTGAGTATCTATGCTCAGGGCACCCAGGCTCTGCATAAATCAACGGCTGATTACTTTGGTGAAAGGGCTGCCAGAACACCTTTCATAATTGCGGTTGCCGGATCCGTTGCGGTTGGTAAGTCAACGGTTTCAAGACTGTTGATGGAACTGATGAAGCGCTGGGATGGCATTCCAAACGTTGAACTAATCACCACCGATGGTTTTCTCTATCCAAATGCGGAACTAGAAAAAAGAGGACTCCTCAACCGCAAAGGTTTTCCAGAGAGCTATGACCGCAAGCGGCTTCTGAACTTTGTCGCTGATGTGAAAAGCGGAAAAGAAGAAGTTTCAGCCCCGGTCTACTCTCACCTCAGCTACGACATCGTGCCGGATCATAAGCAAGTCATTCGCAATCCCGATGTACTAATTGTTGAAGGACTGAACGTTCTGCAACCACCAGCCATCGGCCAAGAGGTTGCCCTCAGCGATTACTTCGACTTCAGCATTTACATCGATGCAGATCCACAAAACATCAGACAGTGGTATCTGGAGCGTTTCTTGCAACTATGGAAGACTGCATTTACCAACCCAGCCTCCTACTTCCACCCGCTCACCAAAGAACTAACCGAAGAGCAGGCAATTGCTAGGGCCGAGGGATTCTGGCAGGACATTAATCTGCCAAATTTAAAGGAAAACATAGAACCCACGAGATCAAGAGCAACACTGGTGATGCAGAAGGGTCAACAGCACCGAGTTGAAAAAGTGCTGCTAAGAAAAATCTAGAGCTTTAGTCTTTGCTCTACGACAACTGCAATACGCTCCGCCCAGCCTTGCGCATCACCCATTTCTTTAGCTTCCACCATTACTCGCACCAGCGCTTCGGTGCCAGATGCGCGAAGCAAAACTCGTCCGCTCTCGCCCAGTTCACTGACTGCCTGGGCAACCAAAGACTGCAGCTCCGAATCGGAATCAACCTTGCTCTTATCAACACCTGCGACATTGATCAGTACCTGCGGATAGGTTTCAACAATGCTGGTTAGCTCGCTTAGCTTCTTGCCGGAGGCCACCATTTCGGCAGCTAACTGCATGCCAGTCAAGATGCCATCGCCAGTAGTCGCATACTGAGAAAAGATGATGTGACCAGATTGCTCGCCTCCGAGGGTGTAACCCTCTTTGCGCATTTCTTCCAATACATATCTATCGCCAACTGCGGTTTCGACAACGTTGATGCCGGCCTTCTGCATGGCAACTTTGAATCCTAGGTTTGACATGACGGTGGAAACTACAGTTCCTCTTGCCAGCTCACCGCGCTGCTTCATAGCTAGTGCTAATACCGCCAAAATCTTGTCGCCATCTATGATCTTGCCGTTTTCATCTACCGCTAAGCAGCGGTCTGCATCACCGTCGTGAGCAATTCCAAGGTCTGCCTTGTTCTCAACCACAGCTGCCTGCAGGGCGCTGAGGTGAGTTGAGCCGCAGCCTGCGTTGATGTTGGTTCCATCCGGATCAGCCCCAATCACAATCACCTTGGCCCCGGCATCGGTGAAAGCCTGAGGAGAAATGGCACTGGCTGCGCCGTGAGCGCAGTCAACTACGATCTTTAGTCCTTCTAGGCGATTGCGCATGGCGCTCAGCAGGTGAATCAGGTAGCGATCTTCTGCATCTGAGAATCGGGCAATCTCGCCAACACCTTCGCCAATTGGCAGCATCGACTTGCCGAATACCGCTTCAATTTGATCTTCAACATCATCCGGCAGCTTGTGCCCACCGCGTGAGAAGAACTTGATTCCATTGTCAGTTGCTGGGTTGTGGCTGGCGGAAACCATCACACCAAAGTCAGCACCGAGATCCGCTGTCAGATAAGCACAGGCTGGGGTGGGCAGCACCCCTGCATCAAAAACATCAACACCAGATGAGGCAAGTCCCGCCGATACGGCAGCAACGATGTAGTCAGAGGAAACTCTTGGGTCTTTAGCGATTACCGCTCTAGGACGCTCACCACGCTCTCTGGATTGTGCGCCAAGAACAATTGCGGCAGCTTGCGCAAGTTTGAGTGAAAAGTCAGCAGTGATTTCTTTATTCGCGACTCCGCGAACGCCATCGGTGCCAAACAGCCTGGCCATGGCCAAAGACTAACGCTTGGAGAACTGCGAGGCTTTACGAGCCTTCTTAAGTCCAGCCTTCTTACGCTCCACAACTCTTGAGTCGCGGCTTAGGAAGCCAGCCTTCTTTAGGCTTGCGCGGTTGTTGTCCGCATCAATTTCATTAAGTGCACGAGAAATTCCAAGACGAAGAGCGCCAGCCTGACCTGCAGTGCCGCCACCATCAATCTTTGCAACTACGTCGTACGCACCAGATAGCTCAAGCACCTTGAATGGGTCGTTGATTAGCTGCTGGTGAAGTTTGTTTGGGAAGTAGTCCTCAAGAGTTCTTCCGTTGACAGTGATCTTGCCGGTGCCAGGAGTTAGTCGCACACGTGCGATTGCTTCCTTGCGACGGCCAAGGCCTGCACCATTCTGAGTAAGAGAACCGCGTGAGCGAACCTTCTTTGCAGGAGCACTCTCGGTGCTGTAGGACTCTGGAGTAGTTACTTCGTTTTCAGCCAAGATCATTTTCCTTACTGGGCTACCTGGTCAAATACAAACTTGGTTGGCTGCTGAGCCTCGTGTGGGTGCTCATTGCCGGCGTAAACCTTTAGCTTGCGAAGCTGTGCATCGCCAAGCGAAGTCTTTGGAAGCATTCCGCGAATCGCCTTCTCAACTGCACGAACTGGGTTCTTGTCTAGAAGTTCTGCGTAAGAAGTAGCGGTTAGACCACCTGGGTAACCAGAGTGGCGGTATGCCATCTTCTTGGTTAGCTTGCTACCGGTTAGCGCGACCTTGTCAGCGTTGATGATGACAACGAAGTCTCCATTGTCCATGTGGGCTGCGAAGGTTGGCTTGTGCTTGCCGCGAAGAAGCGCGGCAGCCTGAGCGGCTAGACGTCCCAAAACAACATCGGTTGCGTCAATGACGAACCAGTTGTGAGTCAGCTCACTGGCCTTTGGCGAATAAGTACGCACGCTAAATTACCTCTTAGTTTCGTTGAGTGATTCCGCGATGGCAGATTCAAACTGGCCCTATTTCCTGGGCCAGTGAGCAAGTCTAGGGGGTTTGAAGGCCCTTGGTCAAACGGAAATTTCCTCAAAACTCCTGATATTTCGGGCCTTTTCAGCCTGTTTGGCCAGCTGGCTAGCAGCCGGATAGCGGATCTCAGAAAGGCTCAAGCCCTGCGGTCCCACCACCTTAAAAGCACTGGTTCGCCTAGCTGCCTGCTGGATTTTTGACAGCTCTGCTGGGCTGAGCTTGCCCTCACCCGCTGCCATTAGGGCTCCCACCAGTGCCCGAACCATGTTGTGACAAAAGGCATCGGCCGAGACTGAAACCAGGATGCGACCGTCTTTCTCCCGTTTCACCGAAAGCTTCTTCAGTTCGCGAATCGTGGTCGAACCTTCCCTCGGCTTGCAAAAAGCCCCGAAGTCTCTAAGGCCAATTAGCTCCTTAGCGGCAGCATTCATCTTTTCAACCGATAACTGGCGAGGATGAATCAGGGTGTAGCGGACCCACTTTGGATTTGCCTCGCACTCGCTATCGGCAATGGCATAGACATAGCTTCTGCCGCTGGCGGAGAATCTGGCATCAAATCCAGGCTTCGCCAGCTCTACAGCCAATACTGCAACATCAGAAGGAAGCAGGGAATTGATGCGCTTTGGACTTAGTGGATTTCTGCCAACTCGCTTTAGCTGAGCATCAGTTAGATCAATGTGGCAGACCTGGTGATCGGCATGAACTCCGGCATCTGTTCTTCCGCCAACTCGCATAAAGAAATCATCTGAGCTCTTGCCAAGAATTTCCGTTAGGGCTCGAAGCAGCTCACCTTGAACAGTACGAAGATTTGGCTGCTTTGCCCAACCTGCAAAGTCAGTTCCGTCGTATGCAAGGTCAATCCGAAAACGAGTAAGCCCGCCGGAAACTCCAGCGGGCGCACTCATCGAATTGTTTCCTATTCGGACTTCTCTTCGGCAGCTGGCTCTTCAGCAGGAGCTTCCGCTACTGCCTCCTCGGCTGCTGGAGCTTCTGCAACAACTTCTTGGGCTGGTGCTTCGGCTGCGGTCTCCACTGCTACTTCCTCAACGCTCTCGGCTGCTACTTCTTCAGTGGCAGCTGCAGCTGCACCAGCAGTTGCAACGTTGTTAGTCAGCTTGACCTTGTTGGTTCTTGGACGAGCAACCACTGGCTCCAAAACAAGTTCAATCACTGCCATTGGAGCATTGTCACCCTTGCGGAAACCAAGCTTGGTCACGCGGGTGTAGCCGCCCTGGCGGTCGTTGACCTGCGGAGCGATTACGGTGAACAGCTCGTGGACAACTGACTTGTCGAGAACTGACTGCATTACGCGACGACGTGATGCCAAATCTCCTCGCTTAGCGAAGGTGATTAGGCGCTCAGCCACCGGACGCAGGCGCTTTGCTCTGGTCTCAGTAGTGGTGATCTTGCCGTGCTTGAACAGCGAGGTCGCCATGTTGTTGAGCATTAGACGCTCGTGAGCTGGTCCGCCTCCGAGACGTGGGCCCTTAGTTGGGGTAGGCATTAGTTTCTCCTTGCGCCTTAGATCTGGTCGTCGTCGTATCCGCCACCGAAGTAAGCGGAGTCAAATCCTGGTACTGCATCCTTGAACCTAAGTCCCAGGCTGGCTAGCTTGTCGCGAACCTCATCCACTGACTTCGAACCGAAGTTGCGGATGTTCATTAGCTGGTCTTCGCTCAGTGCAATCAGCTCGGCGACGGTGTTAATACCCTCGCGCTTGAGGCAGTTGTAGGAGCGAACGGTTAGGTCGAGGTCTTCAATTGGAGTTGAAAGCTCGCTGGATGCTGCCATCTCAACTGGAGCAGGTCCAATCTCAATACCCTCAGCCTCAGCGTTTAGTTCCTTAGCAAGACCGAACAGCTCAACCAAAGTTGAACCAGCCGATGCAACAGCATCGCGTGGCTTGGTGGATGGCTTGGTCTCAACATCGATAACTAGCTTGTCGAAGTTGGTGAACTCACCGGCACGGGTTGCCTCTACGCGGTAGGCAACTCTTAGTACTGGGGAGTAAATCGAATCAACCGGAATTACGCCGGCTTCGGCGTCGGGGTTGCGGTTCTGGCTTGCCTGCACGTAACCACGACCGCGCTCAATGATGAACTCGATCTCAAGCTTGCCGCTGCCATTGATGTTGGCTAGCACTAGCTCTGGGTTGTGTACCTCGACACCGGCTGGCACCTGAATGTCCGCTGCGGTAACAGGACCGGCAGTTGACTTGGAGAGGTGAGCAACCACTGGAGCGTCATGCTCAGAGGAAACCACCAATTCCTTGATGTTCAGGATCAGCTCAACCACGTCTTCCTTCACACCAGGCACGGTGGAGAATTCGTGGCTGACACCCTGGATACGGATGTTGGTTACTGCTGCTCCCGGAATGGAAGACAGCAGGGTACGGCGAAGGGAGTTACCTAGGGTGTAACCGAAACCTGGCTCCAGCGGATCAAGAATGAAACGTGAACGGGTTTCGCTTACTACTTCTTCGTGCAGGGTTGGACGCTGTGCAATTAGCACTATTTATTTCCTTTCGTCTGAGTACCCACTATTTGATACTCGTACTGACTTGGTTTTTAAGTTGTTTGAAGCTTTAGTTAGACACGGCGACGCTTTGGAGGGCGGCATCCGTTGTGTGCCTGTGGGGTCACATCGGAAATCGAACCAACCTCCAGACCCGCTGCCTGCAGAGAACGGATTGCAGTCTCGCGACCAGAACCAGGTCCCTTCACAAAAACATCAACCTTCTTTAGGCCGTGCTCCTGTGCCTTGCGGGCTGCATTCTCAGCGGCTAGCTGAGCTGCGAATGGAGTTGACTTTCTTGATCCCTTGAAACCAACATCTCCGGAAGATGACCAGGAAATCACTGCGCCAGTTGGGTCAGTGATGGTGATGATGGTGTTGTTAAAGGTCGAGCGGATGTGTGCCTGACCGGTTGGGACGTTCTTCTTCTCTTTACGTCTTGGCTTCTTTGCGGCACCAGTTGCTTTTGCCGCTGTGGTTTTAGGGGCTGCCATTTTCTATCTCCTAATCAAACCGCGGCTAGCGGGTTGCTACTTTCTTGCCGGCTACTGTGCGCTTCGGACCCTTACGAGTACGAGCGTTGGTCTTTGTGCGCTGACCGCGGACTGGTAGTCCCTTGCGGTGGCGAATACCTTGGTATGAACCAATTTCAACTTTTCTACGAATGTCAGCTGCAACTTCACGGCGAAGATCACCCTCAACCTTGAAATTCTTCTCAATCGTGTCACGAAGAGAAACGAGCTGGTCGTCAGACAGATCCTTTACGCGGATGCTCTCTGAGATGGAAGTTGACTTCAAAATCTCGCGTGAGCGAGTTGGGCCAATTCCGTAGATGTAGGTGAGTGCAATAACCACTCGCTTGTCGCGAGGGATATCAACTCCTGCTATACGTGCCATAAGGAATACTCCTGTTGTAATAAGAAGGTCTTCAGCAACTCAATCCCAATCTGGCAGATCGGGCTCCGGCCTTCTACCGGAGGTTAGCTTTCGCTTTGAGTTGCCCTGGTTATTTAGTTGTTAGCCCTGACGAGCCTTGAACTTTGGGTTCTTCTTGTTAATGACGTAGGTCTTACCCTTACGACGAACTACCACTGAACCCGGCTTGTCCTTCAGTGACTTGAGAGATGCTCTTACCTTCATGTCCCTATCCTTTTTATTTGTAGCGGTAGATGATTCGGCCGCGAGTCAGGTCGTAAGTCGAAAGCTCTACAATCACACGATCCTCTGGGAGGATGCGGATGTAGTGCTGTCGCATTTTTCCTGAGATATGAGCGAGGACTAGGTGTCCGTTTGTTAATTCCACTCTGAACATTGCGTTCGGCAGAGCTTCTTTAACTACGCCTTCAATCTCAATTACGCCGTCTTTATTGGCCATACTCACTTCACTACGTTGAGCGCAACAAACATGAAAATTCCAAGGCTTTTTAGGCAAAGGGTTTTCGTGTCAGAAACGCCGAAGAGCAAGTCTAGGGGGTTTTGCTGGCGAATGCTAGTGGGGCTAGTCCAGCCCGACCGGCACCACGCCATAGCGAGCCAGCCTTGATTTTCCGCCATCTGGGGCGGTCAAGACCCAGATTCCCCTGGAGTGCAGGGCCACCGAGTGCTCCCAGTGAGCGCCATCGGAGCCATCCATGGTCTCAACCGTCCAGTCATCGTCCTGGATGAAGGTCTCCTGGTCGCCAGCGGTAATCATCGGCTCGATCGCTAGGCACATCCCAGCCACCAGCTTGGGACCTGGATCGCGGGTTTTGTAGTTGAAAACGGCTGGGTCTTCGTGCATCGATCGACCAATGCCGTGCCCGATGTACTGCTGCAGAATCCCATAGGGCCCCTGGCTCTTCACATACTCTTCAATTGCAATCCCAATGTCATTGAGTTTGCTGCCCTTAGCAAAAGCGGCAATGCCCGCCCAGAGCGACTCCTCGCAAACATCCGACTGTTTTTGTCTTTGCTTGGCAAGGTCTGAGTCATCCCCCGGCACAACTATCGAAAAAGCGCTATCGCCATTCCAGCCATCTACCTCAGCACCGCAGTCAACTGATAGCAAGTCCCCGGCTTTCAATTCGCGATTGGTTGGAATGCCGTGAACAATTTCACTATTTATTGATGCGCAAATGGTGTGGTAGTAACCGGGTACCAATTGAAAGTTGGGAACTCCCCCGCCATCACGAATTGTCTTTTCAGCGATTTCATCAAGCTCAAGTGTCGTAACCCCAGGCTTGACTGCAGCTTTGACATTTTCCAGGGCTTTAGCGGTGAGCAAACCTGCAATCCGCATCTTGCGAATTTCTTCGTCAGTTTTTAGTGTGTAGCTTTTTCTCATTTGGAGAAACCGCGAGCGGCTAGCGCTTCAATGATTCTTCCGGTGACCTCTTCAACATCACCAAGACCATCAATCATCGACACTGCACCGCGCGAAACATAAACGTCAATCAGTGGAGCGGTCTGCTCTTCGTAAACAGCGAGTCTGCGCTTGATCACTTCTGGAGTGTCATCGCTTCTGCCCTGCTCAAGTGCCCGACCCGAAAGTCTGCGAAGAAGCTCTTCCCCATCAGCAGTTAGCTGAACAACCGCATCTAATTTTTTGTCAGCATCGTGCAGAATCTGATCCAGCTCTTCAACCTGATCAATTGTTCTTGGATAGCCATCCAGCAAAAAGCCAACCTGAGCATCTGGTTTGTGTAGGCGATCGCGAACCAACTCATTGGTTAGGGAATCTGGAACATATTCACCACGGTCCATGTAGGCCTTAGCTTTTAGACCAAGCTCGGTTTCATTGCGCACGTTCTCACGGAAGATGTCTCCGGTGGAGATGGCAGGAATCCCAAAGTACTTGGCAAGCTCAGCTGCCTGGGTTCCCTTCCCGGCACCTGGTGGGCCGATCAGGAGTAACCGGATCACCGCAGTAGACCCTCGTAATTGCGCTGTTCCATCTGAGCATTAATCTGCTTCACGGTCTGCAGACCAACACCCACGATGATCAGAATCGAAGTTCCACCAAATGGGAAGTTCTGGTTGGTTCCAATGGCGCTGAAGGCAACCAGAGGAATCAGAGCAATCAAACCTAGGTAGATAGCACCAGGAGCGGTGATTCTGGAGATTACGTACTCCAGGTATTCGGTGGTCGGGCGACCTGCGCGAATACCAGGAATGAATCCGCCGTACTTCTTCATGTTGTCGCTGATTTCCTCTGGGTTCAAAGTAATTGCGACATAGAAGTAGGTGAAGCCGACAATCAGGGCGAAGTAAAGCGCCATGTAGACAGGGTGATCACCATTGGTTAGGTAGGTAGAAATAAAGGTAACCCACGGAGCAACCTGACCAGTGGTTGGATCTGGTTGGTTGAACTGCGCTAGCAGCGCTGGTAGGTAAAGCATGGAGGAAGCGAAGATAACCGGGATAACACCAGCGGTGTTTACCTTCACTGGAATGTAGGTGGACTGACCACCGTAGGCCTTACGACCAACCATTCTCTTCGCGTACTGCACAGGAATTCTGCGCTGGGACTCTTCCACCAAAACAACCAGTGCAACCACCAAGAAACCAACCGCCATCACGATGACAAAGATTTCAATGGTTCTGGTCTGCAGAATCTGCAGCAGTGATGCTGGGAAAGTTGATGCGATAGAGGTGAAGATCAGAAGCGACATACCATTACCGACACCGCGCTCCGTGATGAGCTCACCGAGCCACATAATCAAACCGGTTCCTGCGGTCATGGTCATGACCATCAGGGTGATTGATAGGGCGTCGGTGTTCACCAAAATCGGCAGCGTACAGTCAGCACCAAACAGCGCTCCCTGTCTTGCCACAGTCACCAGCGTGGTGGACTGCAGTAGCGCCAATGCGATGGTTAGGTAACGGGTGTACTGGGTCAGCTTGGACTGACCTTGAGCACCTTCTTTATACAGTGTCTCAAAGCGAGGAATCACAACGCGAAGTAGCTGCGTGATGATCGAAGCTGTGATGTAAGGCATGATACCCAGCGCAAAGATGGAAAGCTGCAGTAGCGCTCCACCTGAGAACAGGTTTACCAGCTCATACAGACCAGAGGTGGTCTGAGTCTGAGCCAAACACTGCTGGACATTGGTGTAGTCCACGTTTGGCGCAGGGATGAACGAGCCAAGTCTGAAGACGGCAATCAGAGCAAGCGTAAAGAAAAGCTTCCTACGCAGATCTGGCGTCTTAAACGCTCTAACTATGGCTTGAATCACCCTGCACCTCCGATGGCTATTTAGCCGTTGACGCTGCCACCGGCAGCTTCAATCTTGGTCTTTGCCGACTGCGATACCTTGTCAACAACGACCTCCAGCTTAACTGAGACGTCTCCGTTGCCTAGGACCTTGACTGGCTTGCCCTTACGAACAGCACCCTTGGCCACTAAATCAGTGACGGTAACCTTGCCGCCCTGTGGGTAAAGCTCTCCAAGAGCAGCCACATTGACAACTTGGTACTCCACCTTGAACGGGTTCTTGAATCCGTGCAGCTTAGGAGTGCGCATAACTAGGTTCACACCGCCACCTTCGAAACCAAGGCGTGTGGTGGTACGAGCGCCAGTTCCCTTGGTACCGCGACCGGCGGTCTTACCCTTGGAACCCTCACCAAGACCCTTACGAGTCTTTTCCTTCTTAGCGCCAGGCGCTGGACGAAGGTGGTGTAGTCGAAGAATTGCAGACTTTTCTTTCTGCACTTTCTTCGCAGCAGGCTTTGCAGGCTTAGCAGCAGGAGCCTTGGCAGCTGGTGCCTTTGGCTCTGCAGCTTCTGCCTTGGCAGCAGCTGGCTTAGTGGTTGCCTTCGCGGCTGGCTTTGCTGCAGTTTTCTTAGCAGCAGGCTTCGCAGCGGTCTTCTTTGGAGCAGCAGTTTTCTTTGCTGCTGGCTTGGCAGCAGGCTTCTTAGCTGCTGGCTTTTTTGCTTCAGCCATTAGTCGATCTCCTCAACCTTCACGAGGTGAGCAACTGCAGCGACTAGACCGCGAACACTCTTGTTGTCTTCACGCACGACGATGTCGCCGATGCGCTTCAGACCAAGGGTGCGCAGCGAATCACGCTGGAACTGCTGTCCACCATTTGAACTTTTTACCTGGGTTACTTTTAGACGAGCGGCCATTAGTTAGCACCTGCCTTTGCAGCTTCTCCACGCAATCTCGCAGGAGCAATCTCGGTCACGGTCTTGCCGCGACGAGTTGCCACGTTAGCTGGCTCTTCCAGCTGACGAAGCGCTGCGATGGTTGCGTGAACAATGTTGATTGTGTTGTTTGAACCAAGTGACTTGGACAAAACATCTGCAACACCGGCACACTCAAGGACTGCACGAACTGGACCACCGGCGATAACACCAGTACCAGCGGCAGCTGGACGAAGAAGTACAACACCAGCAGCTGCCTCACCCTGCACTGGGTGCGGGATGGTGGAGCCGATTCTTGGAACGCGGAAGAAGCTCTTCTTAGCTTCCTCAACGCCCTTGGCGATAGCGGCTGGAACTTCCTTAGCCTTGCCGTAGCCGATGCCGACCATACCCTGACCGTCACCGACGATGACCAGTGCGGTGAACGCGAAGCGTCGACCACCCTTCACCACCTTGGCAACGCGGTTGATGGTGACAACACGCTCTAGGAATGGGCTGGACTTGTCTTCGCGATCCTTGCGCTCAGCACGAGGACCACGCTCACGTGAACCGCGGCGCTGTTCGCGCTCAGTTGGATCAACTGGCAAAGACGCTTGAGCCTCAGCTTCAGTAGTTTGTGCCACTTGCTCTACTTTCTTTTCTTCGCTCACAGTGCGAGCCCTCCTTCGCGTGCAGCATCCGCAATTGCGGCTACTCGTCCGGCATAGCGGTTACCACCGCGGTCGAATACCACCTCAGTGATACCGGCCTGCTTGGCGCGCTCTGCGATTAGCTTGCCAACCTGGGCAGCCTTCTCGGTCTTGTTGCCTGATGCCTTGCGCATTGCCTCTTCCATGGTGGAAGCGCTAGCTAGTGTGTGACCCTTTAGGTCATCCACTACCTGCACGAATACGTGACGAGCAGATCTAGTTACCACTAGACGTGGTCTTTGATCGGTGCCCGAGATCTTCTTGCGAACGCGTGCGTGGCGTGTGGAACGTGCCTGGGAGTTTGACTTAGCTGCCATGATTACTTACCAGCCTTTCCAGCCTTGCGACGAACGTATTCGCCTTCGTAACGGATTCCCTTGCCCTTGTATGGCTCAGGTGCACGTAGCTTGCGAATCTTCGCTGCCACCTCACCCACTGCCTGCTTAGAGATTCCCGAAACAATAATCTTGTTGTTTCCCTCAACTGTCAGCGTGATGCCAGCAGGAGGAGTAACCACCACCGGGTGGCTAAGACCAAGTGCCAACTCGATGTTGGAACCCTTGGAAGCAGCACGGTAACCGGTACCGATGATTTCCAGAGACTTTGTAAAGCCGCTAGCAACGCCCTGAACATTGTTCGCAATTAGTGTGCGAGAAAGTCCGTGCAGTGCCTTTGAGGCAGCCTCGTCATCTGGACGAGTAACGATGATGGTGTTGTCTTCCAAAACCACCTTGATCGGTTCGCGAATCTCGAGCGCTAGCTCGCCCTTCGGACCCTTGACCTTGACACTCTGACCACTAACCTCGGCGCTAACACCGTTTGGTAGTGCGATTGGCATCTTTCCAATTCTTGACATATCTATTACCAGACGTAGGCGAGGACTTCCCCACCCACTCCCTTCTTAGCTGCCTGACGGTCAGTTAGTAGACCGGATGAAGTGGAAAGGATTGCGATACCAAGACCACCTAGAACCTTTGGAAGTTCAGTGCTCTTTGCATATACGCGAAGTCCTGGCTTCGAAACACGCTTGATACCAGCGATGCTGGACTTGCGGTCTTCGGAGTACTTCAGGGAAACGATTAGCTGCTTGCCAATGGTTGAGTCTTCAACCTTGTAGCTTGCGATGTAACCTTCCGACTTCAAGATGTCGGCAATGGTTCCCTTCAGCTTGGAGTAAGGAACGCTGAGCGAGTCGTGATGCGCCTTGCTAGCGTTGCGCAGCCGGGTCAGGAAATCTGCCACCGGATCTGTCATTGTCATTTTTTATCTTCTTTCTCGAGGCGGTTTCTGAGCGCTGACGGGCCCTGCAGACCTACCTCAATTGGGGGTTTATTTGAAGGGGAAACCGAGTGCCTTGAGAAGCGCTCGACCTTCCTCATCGTTTTTGGCAGTGGTCACCACGGTGATGTCCATACCACGTACATGGTCAATTGAGTCTTGGTTGATCTCGTGGAACATTGACTGCTCCGAAAGACCAAAGGTGTAGTTGCCCTTGCCATCAAGCTTTGATGGCAGTCCGCGGAAGTCGCGGATACGAGGCAGTGACAGGTTTAGAAGTCGATCTAGGAACTCCCACATCCGGTCGCCACGCATGGTTACGTGGGCACCGATTGGCTGTCCCTCACGCAGCTTGAACTGAGCGATTGACTTCTTAGCAACATTTACCTGGGGCTTCTGACCGGTGATAGCAGTTAGATCGCGGATTGCTCCTTCGATCAACTTGCCATCCTTGGCAGCGGCACCAACACCCATGTTGATAACAATCTTGGTAAGTCCTGGAACCTGCATTGGGTTTGCGTAGTTGAACTGCTTCTGCAGCTCCGCCACGATCTCGTTGCGGTAGATGGACTTTAGTCTTGGCAGTGTCTTAGTTGCGGTAGCCATTAGATCTGCTCTCCGCTCTTTCGCGCAATGCGAACCTTCTTGCCTTCAACTTCCTTCACTCCCAAACGGGTTGGCTTTTTTGACTTTGGGTCAACCAGCGCCACGTTAGAGATGTGGATTGGAGCCTCCGCGGTTACAAGACCTCCGGTCTTTGCACCCTTGTCGGTCTGACCGGCCTTGAGGTGCTTGGTAACAACGTTGACACCCTCGACGATTACGCGGGTCTTGTTGGAGTCCTTCTTATCCTTTAGAACTGCAAGCACGTGACCGGTCTTACCCTTGTCGCCGCCGCGGTCCTTACCGGAACCAGTAATGATCTGAACTAGGTCGCCTTTTTTGATCGACATTAGATCACCTCCGGAGCCAAAGAAATAATCTTCATGAACTTCTTCTCACGCAGCTCACGACCAATTGGGCCAAAGATACGCGTGCCGCGAGGCTCGCCATCTGCCTTGATGATCACCGCTGCGTTTTCGTCAAACTTGATGTATGAACCATCTGGTCTGCGAGTCTCTTTTACGGTGCGAACGACTACGGCCTTTACGACCTCGCCCTTCTTTACGGTGCCGCCTGGAATTGCATCCTTAACGCTGGCCACAATCACGTCACCAAGACCTGCGTAACGACGGGTTGAACCGCCCATTACACGGATGGTGAGCAGTTCTTTGGCGCCAGTGTTATCGGCTACCTTCAACCTGGATTCTTGCTGAATCACTTGCTTTCTCCTTGCTTAGTGAATAACGATTTCCGACCGTTATTCGCGGGTTACTTCGCCTTTTCGAGAATCTCGACTAGACGCCAGTTCTTGGTGGCTGAGAGTGGACGGGTTTCGTGGATTAGCACGAAGTCGCCTACACCAGCTGAGTTGTTCTCGTCATGCGCTTTGATCTTCTTAGATGTGCGCAGAACCTTGCCATATAGAGGGTGCTTCTTGCGATCCTCCACCATGACCACGATGGTCTTGTCCATCTTGTCGGAGACGACATAGCCCCTACGAGCCTTGCGGTATCCGCGCTCTTCGGTTGTGTTCTCTGCCATTTCTTATTTCTCCTTGGTTGACTTCTCAGAAGTCTTCTTAGCGGTCTTGGCTTCGGTGGCAACTGGCACGGCACGAATGCCGAGCTCACGCTCCCGTAGCACGGTGTTGATGCGAGAGATGTCGCGCTTGACGGCCTTTAGTCGACCGTGGTTGTCAAGCTGACCGGTAGCGCTCTGGAAGCGAAGGTTGAATAGTTCTT